>NZ_JBHYPS010000068.1:0-26592 GCF_042746075.1 Streptomyces sp. NPDC058758
GGTGGTCAGGTTTACCCCCGCGGGTGGTGTCCCCCCCCCAGACCCCCCCCGCGCCCGGGGTCTTGGGCGGCCGGGGACGCCGGCCTGACATTCCGCCGGGCCGTCTCGTCATGAGGGGTGAGGGAGATCCGACCGAGGGAGCCGCGAGAACCATGACGACCGGTCACACCGCCGAACGCCGCAGGCTGATGGACCTCGCCTACCGGATGCTGGGCTCCTTGGCGGAGGCCGAGGACGTCGTCCAGGAGACGTACGTCCGCTGGTACGCCATGTCCCCCGGGCAGCGGGAGGCGGTGGCGTCCCCCGGGGGCTGGCTGTCCAAGGTCGCCGGGCGCATCTGTCTCGACGTGCTCCGCTCGGCGCGGGTGCGGCGCGAACGTTACGTCGGGGAGTGGGTTCCCGAGCCGGTGCCGTCACCCGCCGAATGGTCCGCCGGCACGCGGGGCGACGGCACGGCCGATCCCGCCGAGCGCGTCACGCTCGACGAGTCGGTCGGCATGGCCTTCCTCGTCGTGCTGGAAGCGATGACCCCGGCGGAGCGCGTGGCGTTCGTCCTCCACGACGTCTTCCGCTACTCCTTCTCCGAGGTGGCCGAGATCGTCGGCCGCACCCCGGCGGCCTGCCGCCAGCTGGCGTCCTCGGCCCGCCGCCGCGTCGACGCCTCGCGGACCCCCTCCTCCCCGGCCTCCCGCAGCGCGCGCGTCGTCAGGGAGTTCAAGCGGGCGTGGGAGGCGAAGGACATCGACGCCCTCGTCGGCCTGCTCCACGCCGACGCAACCGCCGTCGGAGACGGCGGCGGACGCGTCCCCGCCCGGCTCCAGCCGATCGAGGGCGCCGAGCACGTCGCCCGCTTCTTCTCCGACCGGACCCCGCCACAGGGGCTGTCCCTCCACGCATGCACGGTCAACGGCCGGCCCGGCCTCGCCGCCCGTATGGACGGCACCGTCCTGTCGGTCTACGCGTTCGACATCGCGGACGACAGGATCCGCCGGATCTGGGCCGTCCTCAACCCCGAGAAGCTCACTTCCTGGAGAACGGCATGACACCTCCCGTGGTCCTTCGCGGGAGACGTGGCGGCGGACGCGGGACGGGACGGTGTCGGGCCGCGCGGACCACCGCGGACATCCACGACTCCGGCGCCGGTTTCCTGGCCGAGCGCCTCCGCGCGGTCGACCCGGCCCAGTGGCGCACCCTGCTGTCCGGGCGGGCGGACGGTCCGCTCGCCGTGTTGCAGAAGGCCCTCGACCTGGCCGCCTCGCACCGCCGCGACGAGGACCTCCGGGCCGTCGCGGAACCCGCCCTGGCCGCGAGCCCCTACCGGGACGACGCCTTGGCGGGGCTGCGGGACGCCGCGATCCGCCACCGCCGCACCCCACGGGAGGAGCGCCGGTGGGCCGCGGTCCTCGCCCCGGGCAGCGCCTGGTCGGTGGCGGCGGGGCGGCCCGTTTCGTAAGGGCGGCGGGCGGGCGCGGACCGCTGTGGGCGCCGGGCCGCCGCGTCGGCCCGGTCGGCCGCGGTGTTCCGGGTTCTCCCGCCGGTTCCCGGCGCGGCCGATGAGTTCGCGGCTCCCGGCCAGTCCACACTCGTGTACACATCAGCAGGAAGGACACCGCCATGTCGGAGCTTCTCGTCGACTTCATCACCTCCCTCGACGGCTACGCGTCGGGAGAGGGGTGGCCCGGGTTCTGGGGTCTCGAAGGCCCGGAGTACCTCGCGTGGCTCGGTGAGCAGCCCGAGGCCACCTACCTGATGGGGGCGAACACCTACCGCCTGATGTCGGGCTTCGCCGCGGGACGGGTCCCCGACGGCCAGGACGAGTTCAGGCCAGAGGAAGAGGCGTCCGTCGACGAGCTCACGCGCGCCTCCAAGGTGGTGTTCTCCTCCTCGCTCGAGGCGCCGCTGACGTGGGCCAACGCCACGCTGGTGCGCGACGACGCCGTCGAGGCGGTCCGCGCGATGAAGTCGAGCGGCTCGGGGCTCCTCAGCACGATCGGCAGCCTGAGCCTATGCCGGTCCCTGCTGCGGGCCGGGCTCGTGGACCGCTTCCGGGTCGTGATGTTCCCGGTGATCACCGGGGCCACGGGCGAGGAACGCATCTACGACGGCTATCCGGACGTCGCCCTGGAGATGATCGGGCACCGCACCTTCGACGGGCGCCTCCAGCTCGTGGAGTACAGGCCCCGCGTACTCGACCACCCGCCGCTCGGCACGCCTGCGTGACCGTCCCCCTCCCCCGTCCCGTTGCCGTCCGGACCGTGCGGGGGGGCGGCCGATGGCGCTCGGGAGGAGCCGCCGAGGGGGTGTGGTGGGGCGGGACCCGTCAGGCGCGGGGTTCGTCGTTCCGGCGCTGTTCGTCCGGGGTGGACCAGGAGTCGTCGCGGGGGGCGCCGGGCTGCACGCGCGTGGCGTCGCCGGTGGTGCGGCGGCGTGCGACGCGGCGGCTGCCCCACCAGAAGGCGCCGATGAGGAGGGCCACGACGACCAGCCCGATGACGATGCCGAAGCCCAGGGCGTTCGATCCGGCGGAGGCGAGGAGGTCCGGGGACGCGGAGGGGAGGAGGTTCGTCATGGGCACCTTCCGATCGAGCTGCGGACGGCGGGGCTCGGCCGAGCCCCGCGGATCTGGACGCATGGCGCGTCTCTCCCGAAACGGGCACCGCAAACGCCCCGGCGGGAGGCGGGCGGAGGGCCGTCGGTGCTGTCGGCCGGGGTGCCGGTCGCGAGGTCGCCGGACCGTCGCGGTCACGTAGGGGCAGGTGAGGCGGGTGCTGGCCGGTTTCTTCCGCCGGAAACCGGTCGGCGGGGCGGTGCTCCGGCCTCGGGGCGGGGGAGCGTCCGCGTTCCGGCATTCGGGTGGGCGTGCTGCCCGGTACGGGGGCGGGCCGGCCATCGGTCGACGGCCGGCCCGCGTCACGGGGGTGTGGTCAGCGGGACAGGAAGGCGAGGATGCGCCGGTTGACCTCCTCCGGCTTCTCGGCGAGAAGGTGGTGGCCCGCGCCTTCGATCATCGCGCCGTCCGATCCCGGCGGCAGCATGGCGACGAGCTCGGCGAGCGCCGCCTCGTCGATGACGGGGTCCTCGGTCCCGTGGAGGTACAGGGTGGGCTGGGGAGGCAGCTTGTCCAGCACCCGGACCATCTCCCACTGCGGGGTGCCGAACGTCGCGGCCGGGAAGTTCTGCCGGTAGAGCTCCAGGCCGAGGTGGAGCCTCTCCGGGGTGTCGAGTCCCTCCTTCATCGCCTTGCGGTCCTCCGTGGAGTCGTAGCCGGGGACGTTCCCCGTCCAGTGCTCCCAGAGCCAGTCGAGGTAGGCGAGGTCGTTGGCCGCGACGAGCTGGTCGGCTATGGCCATCTGGAAGAAGTAGAAGTGGACGTACCGCTCGATCCTGGCGGGATCCGCGCTGTCGCGGTCGTAGAACTTCAGGGGCGGGACGTCGTTGACGACGATCCTGGACCACCGTTCGGGGGCGGCCGCGGCGGCGCCCCAGGTGGTGAAGCCGCCCCAGTCGTGCCCGATCAGGACCGCGTCGGAGCCGCCGCCGAGCGCGTCGTGCAGGCCGTTGGCGTCGGCGATCAGGTCGGGGAGGCGCATGCTGCCGTCCGGCGGCACCTGGGACGGGGCGAAGCCCCGCATGGTGGGTACGACGGCGCGGTAACCCGCTTCGGCGAGAGCGGGCATGAGGTACCGGTACAGCCGGGGCGTGTCGAAGCCGTGCAGCATCAGGGCGAGCGGCCCCTCTCCCGCTTCGACGTAGGCCAGGTCCAGGCCGTTGACGGTGATCCGCTGGTGTTCCACGTTCGGCTCCTCGTTTTCGAGCGTCTCTAAAAAGAACGTTCTAACTAGACGGAAGCTAGCACGGTGCCTGCGGGCCCACAAGCTAGAACGAACGGTCTATCCAGTAAGCTCTGCCGCATGGCGAACACACCACAGCCGGGCACCCGGGAGCGCATCGTCCGCGCGGCTTCCCTGCTGATGCAGCGGCAGGGGTACGAGGGGACCGGCATCAAGCAGGTCGCCCAGGAGGCCCGGGCCACGCTCGGCTCGGTCTACCACTTCTTCCCCGGCGGCAAGCAGGCGCTGGGCGTGGCGGCGGTCCAGCACGCCGACCAGGAGTTCGCCGACCTGCTGTCGGTGTCGCTGGCCGAAGAGGCCGACCCGGCGAAGGCCATCGCCGCCTGCGCCCGCATGCTCGCCCACCACCTGCGCGACTCCGAGTGGAGGGACGGCTGCCCGATCAGCGCGACCGCGCTGGAGACCACCGGGCGGGTCCCCGACATCGAGCAGGCGGTCACCCAGGCCTTCCAACACTGGCGGGACATGGTGGCGGACACGCTCCTCGGAGCCGGGTTCCCGGAGGGTGTCGCGCGCGATCTGGCCACCACCGTCATCAGCACCCTCGAAGGTGCCGAACTCACCGCGCAGGTCTACAGGAGCGAGACCCCGCTGGTGGTCGCGGGTGAGCACCTGGCCCGGCTCATCGACTCCTACAGGGCGTAACAGCCGCCTGCCGCACGCCCGGCCCGGAAGGCGCCCGGGAACGTATCCCGCGTGCCGTCCGGGCCGGGCCGGCGCCGACCGGGGCCCGGTCCGCGACCCGGCGGGCCGCCGGCCGGGACCCGGTTCATCCGCCGCTCCCCTCCGGCGGCCGCGGTGTCGCTTCGGCCGCCTTGCGGCGCCACGCCCTCGCCTGGCGGGTGAGCCCCTGCCGCTCCGAAAGCTCCGCCAGCCGGATCATCGCCCCCACGTTCCCGGCACTGGCGGCCTTCTCGTACCAGCCCTGCGCCGCGTACGGATCACCCCGCAGTTCCCGGGAACGCCCCAGGGCCAGGAAGGCGTCGGGGTCCCCCTGCCGCGCGCGTTCGGTCAGCCGTTCCTCCAGCTCGGCGAGCATCTCGGAGCCGGTGCGCAGGGAGGCCAGACGACGCCGGCCCTCTTCGTCGCCGGCGGCCGACTTGCGGTACCAGGACGTGGCCGCCTCCCGGTCTCCCCGCTCCAGGGACAGGGCGCCGAGGGCGTTCATCGCGGCGGTGGACCCTCCGGCCGCCGCGCGGCGGGCCCACCGTTCGGCCTCCGCGGCCTCGCCCCGCTGGTGGAGCAACTGCCCGAGGGCGTACGCGGCGTCGGCGAGGCCCGCCTCGGCGGCCCGGCGGTACCAGCCCTCGGCCTCTTCGGCGGCACCCTCATCGTGGCGCAGGGACCCGAGGACGGCCATGGCCTGCGGATTGCCGCCCTCCGCCGAACGCCGGTACCAGAGGGCGGCCTCGGCGTGCTCGCCCCGCCGCCGCAGGAGGTGGCCGACCATCTCCATCGCGCGCACGTGGCCCGCGCCGGCGGCCTCCCGCAGCAGCGGCTCGGCCGCGTCGTGCCGTCCCCACTCGTGGAACAGGACGCCGAGGGTGACGGTGGCGTCGGGGTGCCCCCGCTCGGCCGCCCGGCGCAGCCATCGCTCGCCGCCCGCCCGGTCGCCGTGGGTACCGAGGTACAGGCCGTACCGGAACGCCGCCTCGACGGCGCCGGCCTCCGCGGCCTCACGGAGGCGACGCGCCCCGTCGCCACCCGCCTCGTTCTCCGCCCCCCCCGTTACCGTTTTCGTGGCTCCGCAATGGGGCCTCCGGCCTTCGGGTCCGGCATGACTTCCCCCCCCTTGTTGCGGTTGATGATCCGGGGGGTGGTGTCACCGGGCCCGGAGGCATCGACGGACCGCTGATGAGGGGCTTGAGCACCAGCTTCACCCGAGCCGGAAGAGCTCTCCGTAACGTGGATGTGGCAGCTCGGTGCCGTGGCAGGCCGGACGAAAGCGTGAGTGGAGGGGCTCGCACGTGATCGACACGAGTGACATCGACGTCTTCCTCGGCCTGGACGTCGGCAAGGGCGAACACCACGCCACCGCCGTCACTCCGGCCGGCAAGAAGGCGTTCGACAAGCGTCTGCCCAACACTGAACCCAAGCTCCGCGAACTGTTCGCCAAGCTGCAGGCCAAGCACGGAACCGTGCTGGTCGTCGTCGACCAGCCGGCCTCGATCGGGGCCCTGCCGCTGGCGGTCGCGAGGGATATGGGCTGCCCGGTCGCCTACCTTCCGGGGCTGACGATGCGGCGGATCGCCGACCTCTACCCGGGCGAGGCGAAGACGGACGCGAGGGACGCGTTCATCATCGCGGACGCGGCCCGCGCGATGTCGCACACGCTGCGGGCGATCGACGGCGAGGACGAGACGATCGCCGAACTGGAGATGATCGTCGGGTTCGACGACGACCTGGCCGGCGAAGCGACCCGGGTCGCCAACCGGCTCCACGGCCTGCTGACCCAGATCCATCCGTCGCTGGAACGGGTCCTGGGACCGCGATTGCAGCACCCGGCTGTCCTCACGTTGCTGGAGCGGTTCGGTTCACCCGCCCAGATCCGCAAGGCCGGCAGGCGACGGCTGGTGACGCTGCTGCGGCCGAAGGCGCCGAGGATGGCCGAGCGGCTGGTTGAGGAAATCTTCGCCGCTCTGGCCGAGCAGACTGTGGTGGTGCCCGGAACCGACGCGGCCGCGCTGATCGTCCCGAGCCTGGCCGGGTCACTGACCACCGTCCTTGACCAGCGAAAACTCCTGGCCGGACGGATCGAAGAACTCCTGGAGGCCCACCCTCTTTCGAAGGTCCTGAGGTCGATGCCGGGAGTCGGTATCAGGACCGGAGCACGGATTCTGATCGAGGTCGGCGACGGCAGCACCTTCCCGACCGCCGGCCACCTCGCCGCCTACGCCGGACTCGCCCCCGCGACCCGCAGTTCCGGGTCCTCGATCCGCGGCGAACAGCCGTCGCGACGGGGGAACAAGCAGCTCAAACGGGCTTTCTTCCTCTCCGCGTTCGCCGCCCTGGGCGACCCGGCCTCCCGGATCTACTACGACAAGAAGATCGCCCAGGGCAAGCATCACACCCAGGCACTACTCTGCCTCGCCAGACGCCGAGCCGACGTCCTCTTCGCCATGCTCCGCGACGGAACCTTCTACGAACCCCGGCCGGCCACTGCCATCAGCCGTTCATCGAGTCGGCATGCCGCCATGAGGACTGTTTACGATCATGGCCAGTGACCCAGCGGCAAGGTAGTGGTGATCCGGGAAGTACTCGATGTGCTGGTGCCCGCCGTCGTCCATCTCCGCAATCGACTGAAGTTCGTCAGCGAGAGCCGTCAAGCCCAGTCGATCACCCTCGATGAGCAGAGCGCTGCGCTCCGAGTCAACTCTGATGTGGACACCCGGGCCACTGGTGCTTACCACCTCGACCGAAGCCAATTCAGTGCCCCCAAAACTCGGTTCATCCGAGGCGGTGGTTTCTACGCTGCCCTTCCCCGCGACGAGGGCAAGGGCCAGGACGACGAGTTCCGCCGCACCGCCTGAGACGTCCAACCCTTCGTCGGGAAAGAACAGAACCCTCATCCGCGACAACCCCTTCGGTTCCAAACCATCAGACTCAATAGTCAAAGTCGTTGCCCCTGGTCAACCGGGCATCCCCGGCCCAAGGCCAACCGTCACGGACGTTACTCACCGCTTGACGAAACCCATAGGGGCCCCCGCACGGAGGGCCCCTTTCAGGTCGCTCGCACACAACCGCTCCCCCGACGGTTCACGGCACCGGGACGAGCCCGCCCCGCCGCGATCCGTCCGTGGCCTCGCTCCTGACGGGCTGCGTCACCGACCGATCTCGTAGTCGAACCAGATGTGGTGGGTGCCGTCCTCGTCGACCTCGATGCCTCCGCTTCCGGTGATCCCCGCCAGCTCGCGCGTCCCGCTGCCCGGGACGATGACGAAGAACTCGTCCTGCGGGGTTCCCCCCGAAGTGGTTTTGGAGTGCGCGAAGTTGAAGGAGCCCGCGCCGCCGTGGAGCGTCCCCTCGAAGGACTCCATGGCGATGTAGGTGCCCATGGCGGTGGACTGGTCGAACGCGGAGGTGAACAGGGTGGTCGAGCGGCCGGTCACTTCGCCTTCGTACCGCTTGTCCATCGTGGCGGCGCCGACGGACACCGCGGTCTCGATCTGCGGGCCGGCCACGGGGGCCGGCGTGAAGTCGGCGACTTTGAACGTTCCTGAAGCTCGCATCCGTCCATCGTATGGATCCCCACTGACATCGCCCCGTCGCACGAGCGTGGGGCCTGCTCGACGCACTCGCCGGGCGGAGACCGGTTCGCCCCGGTGACCTGGCGCAAGGGACGGCGACAGCGCGACGACCTCACGGTCGGGGGTGCTGACCGGCCGCCCCTCGGGTTCGCGTGCCCGCGCAGGCCGGGGCGACGCGGCGGAACCGCTCCTGCGGACGGGCTGCCCGGCCGTGTCGTCCGCTCCGCGGGGCACGCGTCAGAGGGCTCGGCGCGGGCGCGCACGTCGGACCTGCAGGCGGATGCGGGTGTCGAGGCGACGCGGTGCCAGCAGGGGGGCGACCTGTGTCAGGACGCCGTCCGACACCGCGGTCAGGACGTCGCCGGGGTGCGCCGTCGCGTCCAGGGTGAGGGTGACGGCCAGACGCGTCGTGCGCCGGCCGCCCGTGAGGCGGCACCGGGCTCGCACGACCCCCGGCAGGGCGGCACAGCCGTCTCGGACGGCGCGGCGGACGGCCCGGCTGTCGAGCCGGCAGCCGGGGACGGCCAGGTCCAGGCGGCGCCGTGCCGGACGCGGGAGCTGTGCGGTGAGCAGAACCAGCGCCCCGGCCAGGGCGGCACCGCCTGCGGCGAGCAGCAGGCGGTGATCCGCGTGTCCCAGGTGCCGCAGGGCGGCGGCGAGGACCCTTTCCCCGCCCCGTGGGACGGCGGCCGCGCCCGAGGCCAGGAGGGCGAGTCCGACGAGAGCGAGTGCCGTCCGGTTGGCCACGGTGCGGCTACGCATCTTCGCCCTCCCGTGCCGGCCGCCGGGCGGGGGCGGTGTGGGGGACCCGCGCGGGACGGAGGACGAGCCGTACCTCCGGTGCGCGTCCGAGGGCCATGCTCCGCAGGGCGCGTTCGACGGTCTCGGTGGCCGTGTCGCGGAGGTCGCGTCGTGCGCCGTGGGCCGCCTCCGCACGGACGGTGACCTCGCGGGAGGTGAGGCGGACCGCGTGGACCCGCAGTCCGGGCACCTCGGTGACAGCCGCACGGACCAGACGCGCGGCGTGCCGACGGCTGACGACCGCCCGTGCCGGCCCGGGGCAGCGCAGGGGAAGCAGGCGGCGGTGGCCGGGCGTCAGGGCCAGGAGGATCAGCCATCCTCCGGCAGCCGCCGCGGCCCATGCGGCCGGGCGCAGGAGGGACCGGCCGCCGGGCACCGTCGTCCACGAGCGCGCCGGTCCCCAGGGCGGCGCGGCGATGCCGGGCAGGTGCTCGTGCAGGACGGTCCACAACGTGAGCGCGGACAGGACGGCCACGGCCGAGGCCGCACCTGTGGCGGCGGCACGCCGCGAGGACCACGGCCTGCCGGCCGGGGCCGGCGACGCCCGCTCGGCGGTGCCCGGCCGGGGCTCCGGGACGAGCGGGTCGAGCTTGCGGACCCGCAGGTGCGCGGGTCCGACGGCCAACCCGGTCAGTTGCCGGGTGCGCCGGGTCAGGTGTTCGTGGAGGTGGACCATCCAGCCCGTGTCGGCCGGAGCGGACAGGGGGAGTCCCACCTCCACGGTCACCTCGACTCCGCGCCCGCGCGTGTGGGCCGCCGACCCCAGGACGTGCCCGCCGGCCGGGGCGGCGGCTTCGACGGCCGCCTGCCGGGCGATCCTGGCCGTCGCGCGGTCGGCGACGGTGGTGACGCCGCGCTCGGCGGGGTTCACCGGTGCCTGCGCTCGGCGATCAGGAGGTCGCGCAGGTCACCGCCGCGCTCCAGGTGGAGGCCGGTCGCGTAGCCGAACCCGCCGAGGACGGCGACCAGGAGGAAGGCCCCGAAGCCTCCGAACCAGCCGGCGAATCCCAGTGCCATTCCGACCAGCAGCCCGAGGAGGTCCCTGCTCATGACTGTTGCCTTCCTTTCCTCATCCGCGGTGTCCGAGCGCCCTGGTGCCGTGAGGGACTCACGCCACCCGCGACTCGGTGACGTCGTCCTCGTCGTCGCCGGGCAGGTGGACGTCGGTGACGGCGATGTTCACTTCCACGACCTCCAGACCGGTGATCCGTTCCACCGCGGAGATCACGTTCTCCCTGACGTCGCGGGCCACGTCCGGGACCGGGACGCCGTACTCCACGACCAGTTCCACGTCGATGGCGGCCTGTCGCTCGCCCACCTCGACCTTGACGCCCCGGCCCACGTTCGGGCGCCCGCCGGGCACCCGGTCGCGGACCGCGCCCAGCGTCCGGGAGAGGCCGCCGCCCATGTCGTGGACGCCGGGGATCTCCCGTGCCGCCCTTCCGGCGATCTTGACGACGACCGCGTCCGCGATCGCCGTCCTGCCACGCGTGCCGCCGGGCTCGTCGACCTGCGTGCGGCCGGCCCCGGGCGCGAAACCACCCTCTGCGTGATCCCGGCGGACCGGGGCCTTTTCCTGAGTCGCCGTCATGGCTGCTCCTTCAACGGGTCGATGGGTGATGGCACTCCTTTGACAGCGCGAGCACGCGATCCGTTACGGACCCCTTGCCGTGAACGGGTGGACGACAGTGCGAATCCAGGGGGCGTAACGAACGCCGGGCGGGGGGTGTCAAAGGAGTGGAGACTGGAAGGAGCCCGCGTTGAACGCTCGGTGGGGCCCGGACGACCATGAAGAAGCGGCCGAGGCCGACGACCGGCTTTTGGCGGTGCGGGCCGCGGAAGGGGACGAGGAGGCGTTCGAGGTGCTGGTCCACCGCCACTCGCCGGCCATGCTGCTGCTCGCCGAACGCCTCATGGGCAGCCGGGCCGAAGCCGAGGACGCCGTGCAGGACGCCTTCGTCAGTGCGTGGCGCAGCCTGCCCGACTACCGGGGCGAGGCCGGTTTCGGCACATGGCTGTACCGGATCGTCACCAACCGTTGCCTGAACCTGCTGCGGGCCCGCAGACCCGCCGCCGACCTCGGCGCGGTCGCCGAACCGGTCGCGCCGGAGCACCAGTCCTCCCCCGTCCGCGCCGCCGAGTCGCAGGCCGCCGTACGCGACCTCGCCCAGGCCATGGGCTCCCTGTCCGCCGAGCAGAAGGTCTGCTGGGTGCTGCGGGAGATCGAGGGCCGGTCGTACGAGACGATCGCCCAGGCGGTGGGGATCAGGCCCGAAGCGGTCCGCGCGCGTGTGTTCCGGGCCCGGCGCATGCTGACGGAGGCGATGGCCGCATGGCGATGACCACCCCGCCCGGCGGGAACCCCGACGACGAAGACCTCGAACTCCTCGCCTGCGGCAGGGACCTGGCAACCGTGTGGGAGCACGCCGACCGGCCGGACGCCGACCCGCACACGGCCACCTGCGCCTCCTGCCGGCAGGCCGTCGCCGACCTGGAGCGCCTGCGGGCCGCCGTCCTCGCCCCGGCCGCGCCCCCCGCGGACGTCGACACCGCCGCCGTGGTGCGGCGCGTCATGGACGCGGTCCGCCTGGAGCTGCGGCCCGGCCGCGACCTGCCGCTCGGCGAGGCCGGCGAGGACAGCTGGATCTACGAGTCCGTCGCAGCCCGCGTCCTGCGCACCGCCGCCGAACAGGTACCCGGCGTCCTGGCCGGAAGCTGCCGCATCGTCCCTCCCGGCAGCCGCACCCATCCCACACGCGGCCCCTCCACCGTTCACCTCGGCATCACCGTCGCCTACGGACAGGACCTCCCCCGCACCACCCGTGCGGTGCGGGACAGCCTGATCAGCGCCGCCCGGCAGCACCTCGGCCTGGCGCTCGGCGACCTGAACGTCACCGTCACCGACCTCCACGAACCCCCCACCCAGCCGCGGGAGTCCAGGCCGTGAACAGCGACCCTTCCCAGGCGCTCGCCCAGCGGGTCGCCGACGCCGTCCTGGCCGTTCCCGGCGTCGCGTGCCTGCGGCCCGGTCTGCGGTCACTGCTGCGGACGGCCGCTTCGCGACAGCCCGACGCCGGGGACCCGCGCGATCCGGGCAGCGCGGTGCGCATCACCTTCGACGCCCGAGGCCGGGTCGCCGCCCTGCGGGTCGACGTCGTCGTCCGCGCACGGCACCAGGCCGCCCGCACGGCCGGCGCCGTGCGGGCCGCGGCGGCCGAGGCGGCGGCCACGACGCCCGGGGCCGTGCGGGTGACCGTCACCGGCATCGTGTGACCGCCCCGCCGCGCCCGGACGGCGCCGTCAGACGGGTGGCGGGCAGGTGAGGTACACCCACAGGGCGAGCGACCATACGCAGGCCACGGCTCCCAGCAGCCGAAGGCGCCGGACTCGCTCCGGGGCCACCGGATCCGCCTCCGTCCTGCCCGCGCCGACGCGCAGCACTCGGCCCGCCGCAGACGCGCTAGGGCCCACCGGACCGGGCGCCGCGCCTTGCCTCGGGGCGGCCGGCCGGGGCGCCGGACGCCGAGCGGCCTCTGCCGGAGGCCGGTCACGGCCCGCGGTCCGGAGCGGGGACGCCTCGCCGTGCTGGGCGAGACCGGCCAGGAACCGCCGGTACGCCTCCTTGCGGTGGCCCCGGGGTGCCGAACGGCCCCGCTCCCAGGACCGCACCGTCGCCGGTGTCACCCCGAACGCCGACGCCACCTGCCGGGTCGTCAGGCCCCACCGCTCCCGCAGCCGGCGCCGTTCGTGCGGCTCGGGCAGATCGCCGGCCCGGCGCCGCGGCACCCCGGCCGCGGGAAGGGCGGCCTGAGAGGGGATCATCTGCTGATGCGCTGTTGTCATACCGGTGTGACAATCCGTGCGCACTCTCCGTGACGCCGGGTTACGGACGATCACCCGTTCGCCGCCGACGGCACTGCGGAAAGGGCTCTCACCACCCTGCTCGCCCAGGCCGGCGCCGAAGACGGTCCCGACCGGATCGGCGCGATCAGCGCCACCGGCGTCCGCCCGGCCGACGGGCAGGACCACCCGACGCAACGGGGTGCCGCCAGGCGGGCGGAACCAGGAGTGGCCCTGGACCCAGCGGGTCGCCCAGCCCGCGAAACCGGGGGTGTCCGGCATCGGGGAGGCGTCCGGCCGGGTGCCGAAGGGCAGCGCGCCACACGCGTCGACCGGCCGGACGCGGCCGCGCCGGGGGCCGGTGACGACCAGGTGCCCGTACCTGCCGCAGCCGTAGGTGCCCCGCAGCGGGGAGCCGCCTCCCGGCCGGGCGGCGGCGCGGCCTCCGGGCGGGACGCGAAGGCCTCGCGGAGGACGACCGGTTCGGCGGGACGGGCACGTGTCCTTCGCCCGGCCGTGGAGGGCGTCGACCGGCAAGCCCCGGCGGGGTGCGCCGGCCTTGCGGGCAGGTCGGCACACCCCGGCGGGGCGAAGGTCACCCGGCCTGTTCCTTCAGGTCCGCTACGGGCACGGGCATGCGCCACGCCACGACCGCGCCGGCCGCGAGCCCCACGACGGCCAGCAGAGCGGCCACCAGGAACGGATCGAAGGAGTGCAGGGACGGGGCGAACCCGATCCCCACGCAGACCGCTCCCCCGGTCGCACCGCCCAGTTGGTCCGCCGCGCGCTGGACGCCCGAGGCGGTCCCGGCGTCGTCCTCGGTGACGCCGCTGACCGCGAGGTACTGGAGCCCCACGAGGCCGAACCCCATCCCGGCCGCGATCAGGAGCATGGGCGGGATCATCGCCATGCCGCCTGCCCGCAGCGCCGCGGTGGCCGCGATCGCGGCCATCGCGGCCGCGGTGAACCCGATGCCGGCGAGCACGCAGGCACGTGCTCCCCACCGGCCCAGCAGCCGGGGCACGAGCGCGGAGATCACGATCAGCGAGAGGGCCAGAGGCAGCATCGTCAGGCCGGCGCCTCGCGGGCCGACGCCCAACCGGTCCTGCAGAGAGAAGGTGAACAGCAGAAACGAGGTCGACAGTGCCCCGCTCAGCAGCATCGTGACCACGTTGGCCGCCACACGCGTGCGGTGGGCGAAGAAACGCAGCGGCAGCAGCGGGTTGCGCGCGCGTGCCTCGACGCACACGAACCCGGCCCCGGCGGCCACCGCCCCGGCCAGCGCCCCCAGGACCACCCATGCGGGTGTTCCTGGTTCACCGGCCTCGACCACGCCGAAGACGAACAGCAGCGGGCAAGCGGTCAGCAACAGCGCGCCGGGAACGTCCGGCCGCGGGGCGTCCTCGGCCACGGGCCGGCCCTGCTCGACCAGGAAGCCAACGGCCGGCAGCACGATCAGGACGAACGGGACCGAGACCAGGAAGATCCACCGCCATCCGAGGTGGGCGGTGATGATCCCGGACAGGACGAATCCGAGCACGAGACCGCAGCTGGCCACCGCCGCCCACACGCTCAGGGCCCGCGACCGACGCGGACCTTCGGGGAACATCAGGACGATGGTGGCCATTGCGGCGGGCAGCGCGATGGCCTCACCCGCGCCCTGCAGCAGGCGCGCGACCACCAGCAGCGCAAACGTGGGGGCCAGGCCCGCCAGCAGCGACGCGGCGCCGAACAGGCCGGTGCCGAGCAGCAGTACGTGCCGCCGCCCGAGCAGGTCGCCCAGCCGGCCACCGAGCATCAGCAGCCCACCACCGGCGACGGCGTACCCGACCACGACCCAGGTCAGAACGTGCCCGTCGACGTCGAAGTCGTCGCCGATCGAGGGCAGGGCGATGTTGACCACGGTCACGTCGACCGCGATGAAGAACTGCAGCAGGGACACCGCGCACAGCACCAGCCATGCGCGTGCCGGGGACGGGCTGTGCCCGCGGGAAGAAAGGATGCCTGGAAGCATCAGGTGCTCCGTCGCTCAGAGGAAGTTCCGAGCAGCACAGACGTGCCGCTCCGGTCTGATCACGAAGCGGCCGGACGTCCAGGAGGAGTGCGTGAGTCGAACGTCCCGCCGCTAGCGAGACGTCCTGGTCACCGCGGCGCAAGCGGCCGCACACGAAGCAGCGGACATGCCCTGAACGCTACCAGGGCGAAGACGCCCGGACGACACCTGCTGGACGTCCCGTCCCTTCGCCCGTGGGCCCCCGCAGGGCCTCCTGGGCCCGGGAAGCCCGTCGCTGCGGAGTGCCTGTCCGCGCGCTCTCCTACCCGGCGGTCTGCGCGGCGGCTTTCGGGCGTGTGGCCGACGCGGCGGCCACGGCCGCGGGCAGGGGGTCGCGGGGCGGGCGGCCGAGGAGGTCCGCGAGGTCGGTGGAGGTCCCGTCCAGGAAGCCGTGCCGGACGGCCGTGGCGATCGAGGCGAGCATGGGCGGCTGGAACGGCAGGAGCGAGGGCGCCTCCTCCAGGAGCCTGCGCCGGTACTCGCCCAGGCCGACGGTGCGGTGCGGGACGCCGAGCCGGCCGGCCACCTGAGCGGCGGTGATCGGCCTGCCGACGAGGTCGTGGACGCGCCCGCGGTGCCCCGCGGGATCCGCCGCGACGATCGCCGCGGCTTCGGCGAGGTCCTCCCGCACGACCGCCGCCAGGGCGCCGTCCCCGAAGGGGGACTCCAGGCCGTCGTCGGCCCACGTCATCAGGGCGCCGAAGAGTTCGGCGTACAGGCCGTTGCGCAGGACGGTCCACGGCAGTCCGCTCGCCCGGACCAGGCGTTCGGTGACGCGGTGCGCCAACGCGAATCCGAGATGGTCGCCGGCCGTGGTCAGGCTCGTGTAGACGACGTGGCGGACGCCGTCGCGGGCGGCGGCTTCCAGGACCGCCGCGTGCCGGGCCGCGACCCGGTCGTCCTCGGCGTAACCGGCGGAGACCAGCACGAGGGTCGACACGCCGGCGAGGTCGAGGCTCGCGCGGTCGTCGAAGTCCAGGCGCCGCGTGCCCTCGCCGGGCGTGCGGCTGCCGCCGGTCGCGGCGGCGCCGCGGGCACGCAGCGCGGCGAGGGTGGCAGAGCCGAGGTTCCCGTTCGCTCCCGTCACCAGGATCATGTCGTTCGAAGCCTTCCGTCGTGGTTCTCTTCGGTAACCAGGCTTGATCCTCGACCGCCGGTCCACCGGCCACAAGGAGGCAGTTCGATGTCACCCACGCACACCGGGGTAACCACCCCCGCCGCTCTCGAGCCCTGCGGCCGCGAGGACCACCCCGACTGCGGCATCCGCGACGTCCTGGACCGCATCGGCGACAAGTGGTCGGTGCTCGTGATCGTCGAACTCGCGGGCGGGCCGCGCCGCTTCCGCGAACTGCAGCGCGCCGTCGAGGGCATCTCCCAGCGCATGCTCACCCTCACCGTGCGCAGGCTCGAACGCGACGGCCTCGTGCTGCGCACCGTGTACCCGACGGTCCCGGCCCGGGTCGACTACCGCCTGACCGGGACCGGAGCGGGCCTCACCCATCTGGTCAAGGCCCTCGCCGACTGGTCCCTCGCCCACCGCGCCGCCATCTCCGAGGCGCGCCGCGCGTACGACGAGGCCCACCCCGACCACGACGTCCGCTGAGTCCGCTGCGGGTTACAGCCCGGGGCCGTTGTAGGCGCCGCGGTGCGGCTTCGTCGTCGCGGAGACCGGGTTCGCCCAGTAGTCGCGGCCGCCGTTGCCGGTGACGACGGAGCCGTTGTTCAGGGCGGGGGACGTGGCGCGCAGCTTGTAGCCGTCGGCGGAGTGGATGGTGTCGCCGCCGGTGCCGGGGTTCACGAACCCCGGGTCGCCGGCGATGCCGTTGGCGGTGGGCCGGGGCACGCCCTGGAAGACGTTCCACAGCCAGGTGATGCCGGGGCCGGTGGGGAGCCGGGAGTCGGCGGTGCCCACCCAGATGTTGTTCTCGACGACGCTCTCGTCGGGGAGGGTGACGTCGAACTTCCTGTCCGTGCAGTAGAAGACGTTGTTGTACAGGTGCAGGGCGGAGCGGCCGGCGCTGACGCTGCTCATGCGGCAGTCGTTCTCGGAGATGTTGTAGCGGATGACCTGCTTCGCGGCGCCGATGGTGCCGCAGCCGTCGCAGTCGAGGAAGAAGCCGCCGATGTTGTCGCGGCTGAAGTTGTACTGGATCGTGCAGGTGCCCGTGTTGCCCCAGTCGCAGTCGAAGGCCTGGCTGTCGGCCACGGACATGCGGGTGATGCCGTGGACGGCGTTCTTCTGGATGGTCGGGTTGTGGTCGCCGAGCACCCAGATTCCGGCGAAGTTGCCGCCGGAGAAGGGGTACGCGCCGTTGCCGACGCCGGAGGCGTTGTTGTACTGGATCATGGGCGCGTCGGCGTAGCTGGCGATGATGCCGTCGCCGCCGACGTCCTTGACGGTGTTGTTCTCGATGAGGACTCCGGTGCCCTTGACGGCCATGGCGCCGACGCGGATCTTCAGGCCGCCGCCGCCCGTGTTGCTGATCCGGTTGTCGTGGACGTGGACGTCGTGGAGGGTGGAGTTCGTGCCGCTCGCGCCCGTGACGATGCCGGCGGACTGCACGAAGTCCTCGGTGGTGGGGCTGTTCTTGCTGGTCTGGCCGGCCACCCGGTCGATGACGAGGTTGCCGATGTCGTAGCCCCGGTGGGCCTTTCCGTCGGTGGCGGAGATCCGCAGGCCGGTGCGGCGGGCGAGGGTGGACGCGGGGTTGGTGAGTGCGAGGTCGCTGATGCGCCAGTGGTCCTGGTTGGTCAGGGAGACCGCGTCGGGGGCGCCGCCGCCGTCGATGACGGGCAGGGCGCCGGTGCCGTACCGGGTGAGGGTGACGGGGGCGGCGGCGGTGCCGCTGCCCCGCGGGGCGAGGGAGCCGGTGCAGGTGGTGCCCGAGGCGAAGGCGAGGGTGTCACCGGGGCCGTACGTCCTGGCGTTGGCCTGCGCGATGCTGTTGAGGGGGGCGGTCGGGCTGCCGTCGCCGGGGGTCGGGCGCGAGCAGTCGACGTGGGTGACGGACGCCTCGGCCGAGGCGGACGCGGGGGCGAGGACGGCGGTGCCGCCCAGCGCGAGGACGGCCGCGACGAGGCCGCGGGCCGTCGACTGCCGTAGGGGGAAGGCTCTGGTGGTCATGGAACGCGACGCCCTTTCTGACGGTTCGGTGCCGCCAGAAGCTAGGTGCGGGCGATGATCGAGTCAATGCAGTTCTGTCGATTGATCGAATTTCGATCACAGACTGGGTGATTGGTCGATTTCTTCCGCCTGAGCGTCCGTCACCGGCCCGCGCGCGGACGGCGCGGGCCCGGCCTCGCACGGCGGCTT
The DNA here is from genome assembly GCF_042746075.1 of Streptomyces sp. NPDC058758. Classification (NCBI taxonomy): domain Bacteria; kingdom Bacillati; phylum Actinomycetota; class Actinomycetes; order Kitasatosporales; family Streptomycetaceae; genus Streptomyces; species Streptomyces sp. NPDC058758. Next base: position 18,106 of record NZ_JBHYPS010000068.1, read on the forward strand.
TCAGAGCCGGGCGAGTGCGCCCGCCCGCTTGTAGGTGCGCATCAGCAGGGAGGTGTCCGCCGAGCGCAGCCGAGGCAGGTCGCTGAAGGCCCGGGCCACGAAGGTCCGCAGGTCGGCCATGGAGGCGTGGCTCGTGTACCCGAGGACGTTGGTGCGCCCCGTGGTCAGCGCGAGGTAGCGCACGGACGGCTCGCGCGCGAGGGCGCGTACGGCCTCGTCCAGCGCGCCGGGGTGCACGGCGAGCCGGAAGCGGGCCTCGACCGGGTAGCCGAGGACGGCCGGTTCGGCGAGCAGCCGCAGGTGCAGCGCGTGCGAGGTCATCAGCCGGGCGAGGCGCCGCCGGGCCGTCGTCTCGCCGACGCGCAGCTCCTGCGCGAGCCGGCTGAAGGGGATCCGGGCGTCCTGCTCCAGAAGCCCGACGAGGGTGCGGTCGAGGGCGTTGAGGGCGGGCGGTTCCGGCAGCGGGCGCCCTTCGCTCACCGTACGGCGCACGAAGGTGGGCTCGGGGTCGAGGGGTGACCAGTCGTTGGCCGTGAGGAGGAGCCTCAGGACCACGGACGAGTGGACGTCCCGTACGCCGTCGACGCGGCCGATCCCCTCGTCGACGGCGGTGAGCAGCTGGTCGTGGTCGCGCGCCTGGAGCTCGGCGAAGACCTGGAGGTCGCCGGTGGCGACCTCCACCGACCGGACGTCGGGGCGCCGGGCGAGGGCCGCCGCGGTGTCGTTCAGCCGGCCCGGCGCGCAGGTGACGGCGATTCGGCGACGAGGCCCTCGCCGAGGTATTCGGGCACCAGGGACGCCGTGAACCGTACGAGACCGGTGGCGGTCATGCGGTCCAGGCGGCGCGCGACGGTCCGCTCGTGCACGCCCACCCGGTCCCCCACCTCGGCGAGGGGGGCGCGGGGCTCGCGGCCGAGCACGCGGAGGATCGCGTGGTCGACGTCGTCGAAGGTGTACGGGGCCCGTCGCCCCGCCGCCGCATCCGCCATGCCGCACCCCTCCACCGCCGGATTCCACTCCCGCTGATTCTGCCACGCCGGAATCCGCCGACTGTGACGCGAGCTGTTGCCCGTGATTCGCCCGGTGCCCGAAATTGCAGTGCGCTTTCCACCACTCCACTTGCTCGTCAGAACGGGTGCCTCGTATGACCGAAACTCGCACCGCCGCGCCGTCCGCGCCACGCCCGGCCCCGCGCCCCACTCCCCCCGCGGCGGTGATCGCCTCGGTGGCCCTGGTCGAACTGTCCAGCGGTGTCACCCAGGGCTTCCTCTCCCCCGTCCTGCACCGGCTCACGGACACGCTCCACGTGACGGCGGCCGACCTGAACTGGCTCAGCATCTGCAACCTGCTGGCGAGCGTCGCCTTCACCCCGGTGCTCTCGCGCATGGGCGACCTCTACGGCCACCGCCGCCTGCTGCGCTGGACCCTCGCGATCGTCCTCACCGGCTCCCTGGTCGTGGGCCTCAGCACGTCCTTCGGCATGCTGCTCGTCGGCCAGGTGCTCCAGGGCGCGTTCGCCGGCTTCTTCCCGCTGCTGGTCGGCATCCTCCGCAACCGCAGCGGCGAGGGCGAGAACCGGCGCGGGATCAGCTTCATGGTGGCCGCGCTGGTCGGCGGCATCGCGCTCGGCCTCGTGGCCAGCGGCCTCGTCGCCCAGTACGTCGCGCGGCCGACGGCGGCCCTGTGGGTGCCGGCGGTCGGCGTGGCCCTCGCCCTGATCGTGACGTGGCCGCTGCTGCCGGAGAGCGACCACCGTCCCGGGGGCTCGGTCGACTGGCTCGGCGGCGCCGTCCTGTCCGTCGGCCTCGTGGCGGTCATGCTGGGGCTCGGCAAGGGCGGCACCCCGGGCTGGGCGTGGACCTCGCCCGCGACGCTCGGCTGCCTCGCCGGCGGCACGCTGGCCACCGGGCTGTTCGCCCTGATCGAACTGCGCACGCCCGAGCCGATGATCGACGTGCGGCTGTTCGCCCGGCGCGGCATCGTCGTCGTCTCCCTGGTGGCCGTGACGTTCTCGTTCTGCATGATCGGTCTGCAGGTGGCCAACCCCGTGTTCCTGAGCACGGCGCCCGGGGAGGCCGGCTACGGGCTGGGCCTGACGCCGCTGGGCACCGCGTTCGCCATGCTCCCCAACATGGCCGCGATCGCGGCCGGATCCCTGGCCGCGCCGGCGGTGGCGGGCCGGATCGGCGACCGCGCCACGCTGGTGTCGGGGTCGCTGCTGATGGCCGCCGGTTACGCGGGCGCGCCGGCCGCGCACGCGTCGCTGTGGCCCTTCCTGGCGACCACCGTCGTGGCCGGCGCCGGAGTGGGCCTCCTCCAGCACTCCACGCGCACCCTCGCGGTGGAGATGGTCCCGCGCGACCAGACGTCGGTGGGCTCGGGCATCAACGAGCTCCTGATCAACGTGGGCGGGTCGCTCGGGGCGGCGGCCGTCCTGGCCGTGTCCGCGAAGGCGACGCCGGCCGGCAGCCCGCTGCCGCGGCTGGACGCCTACACCACCAGCTGGACGCTGTGCGTCGTCGTCTGCCTCGCCGGCGCGGCGGTGGCCCTCCTCCTGCGGCCCTCGCCGAAGCACCCCGCCGCGCGCTGACGCTCCCCCGCGCCCTTCCCCCCGTCCCGTCCCGGGGCCGGTCCGCCGGCCCCTCCCTCCTGGAGACCCTCCTATGAACGTTCCCGCCCTGCGGAAGGCCAGCCGCACCGCCCTGTCCGCGCGCCAGGACCGGATGATCGCGCTCAGCCACAGCCTGCACGCCGAGCCCGAACTCGCCTACGAGGAGCACCGGTCCGCCCGCAAGATCGCCGACGAGCTCGAACGCGGCGGTTTCGAGGTGACCCGCGGCGTGGCCGGCCTGCCGACCGCGTTCACGGCGACGGCCGGTTCGGGCGAGCTGGTGGTCGGGATCTGCGCGGAGTACGACGCGCTGCCCGGCATCGGCCACGCCTGCGGCCACAACGTCAACGGCGCGTCCGCCACCGCGGCGGCGCTGGCGCTGGCCTCCGTGGCGGACGAGATCGGCGTGACGGTGAAGCTGCTCGGGACGCCGGCCGAGGAGTCGGGCGGCGGGAAGGTCGAGATGCTGCGGGCCGGCCTGTTCGACGACCTCGCCGCCGCGATGATGGTGCACGCCGCGCCGCGGGACGGCGTGGGCATGACCTCGCTCGCCATCAGCAGCTGGAAGGTCGCCTACACCGGCCGTACGGCGCACGCCGCGGCGATGCCGTACCGGGGCGTCAACGCCGCCGACGCGATGATGGTCGCCCAGGTCGCGATCAGCGCCTACCGCCAGCAGATGCCGCCCGGCGGGATCGTCCACGGCATCGTCACCTCGGGCGGCGAAGCCGCCAACGTCATCCCCGGCCGGACCACCGCCGACTACGACTGCCGCGCCGAGTCCGCCGAGGCGCTGCGCGAGCTCCAGGCGCGCGTCAGGGCCTGCTTCGAGGCGGGCGCCCTGGCCACCGGCGCGGAGCTGGCCCTGGAGACGGTGGGCAACGACTACGCCGACCTGCGTCAGGACGCGGCGATGACGGACCTGTACCGCGACGCCCTCACCGGCCTCGGCCGCACGGCCGCACCGCACGACCCGGGTGTGCGCGCCGGCTCCACCGACATGGGCAACGTCTCCCACCTGGTGCCGACGATCCATCCGATGATCGGCTACGACTGCGGCGACGCGATCATGCACAATCCCGAGTTCACCCGGTACGGCACCAGCCCGGGCGCCGACCGCGCCGTCCTCGACGGCGGCCTCGCCCTGGCCTGGACGGCGATCGGCCTCGCCGTCGACCCCCGCCACCGCTCCGCCCTCCTGGAACGCCTCGCGGCGAGGAGGGCGCCGGAGCGGAGCCGCCTCGGGTGACGCCCCGGCGCGCCCCGTGGCCTGCCGCGCTCCCGCCCCCGCCCCCGCCCCGCCCCGCTCAGGAAGGGTTCCCCGGCCCCACGGGCTCCAGGCGCAGCCGTCGGGCCGGCCAGGGGGCCGGCGCGGCCGGGCCGAACCAGACCCGGACGTCCTCCCCGGTGCGGACGGGCAGGCGAGGGAAGTCGTTCTCGGCGTGCTCGGTGCGGTGCAGCGCGTGCCGCGCGCCCAGGTGCCGGGCGGCGTACGCGTCGAAGCCGGCCGCGTCCGCGGGGTGGCAGACGGTCGCGGACACCTCGCGCGCGCCCGGCTCCGGCGTGAAGCCCGGGCCTCGCAGCAGCAGGACGTCGTCGCTGTCGATCATGGTGGCGTTGGCGGTGTCGCGGTGTTCCCGCCAGACCGGGCCGGTGTAGAACGCCTCCAGCGCGCGGCGCCGGTGCGCCATGTCGGGGAACGCGCGGAGCCAGACGAAGCGGTCCGGGTCGTCCAGGTCGCGGAACCGGCCGCCGACGGTGATGCCGACCGCCTGCTGGCCGGTCACGAACGCGCGCTCGAAGAGCTCGATCAGCGTCTCCCGGGTGCCGGGACGCAGGGTGTACTGCCGGAGTTCGACGATGCTCATGCGGCGGCCCGCCCCGTGCGCGGGAACTCTGTGGTCCTGTTGTCGTCCATGCGCCGCACGGTAGGGCAGGTCTCCTGACACCTCCTGTCAGTGGATGTCGAGCCGCGCGCCGCGGGGGCGCCGGTTTGAAAGGGTGCCGGCGCCGCCAGGCTGTGAGGGAGCGGAGGGGGAATCGCGATGACGGGACTCCACGGCGGTGACGGACCGTCGGCTTGGGACGCGGAGACGCTCCGGAGGGAGGAATGGCTGCTGCCGGTGGCGCCGGCGCGGGGCGGACCGGTGGACGACGCGCTGGTCGGACCGGTGGACGACGCGCTGGTCGGACCGGTGGACGACGCGCTGGTCGGGGCGGCGGACGCCCGCCTCTGGCGCGGGGCCGGGTTCGTCGTGCTCCGGGGGCTGGAGCTCGCGGATCTCACCGACGCGCGGTGCGTCGAGCTGTGCGCACGCGTCGTCGGCCGGGTGGGCGCCCCGGCGGGGCTCCGCCTCCAGCGGTCCGGCAACGAGCTGCTGACGGCGGCCACGGCGCCCGCCGTCCCGCGGGCGTCCGGTCCCGGCGCCCCCGTGCCCCCTGACGGCGACGACCGGGTGCTCCCGCCGCACATGGACCGGGGCGAGGGCCCCCGGCCGCCCCGGCTCCTGGCGCTCCTGTGCATCCGGTCGGCGGCCGAGGGCGGGGAGTCCCTCCTGGCCAGCGGCCCGGCGCTGCACGACCGCCTCGCCGTCGAACGGCCGGAGGCGCTGCGCGAGTTGTACCGGGAGTTCCGCTTCGGGCGCGGCCGGGACTTCGACCGCGTCCGTCCGGTGTTCCAGCGCGACGGCCGGGCCCTGCGGGTGCACTACAACCGTTACTGGATCGACCGCGGCCAGGAGGAGACCGGCGTGCCCTTCGGTCCGGAGCGGCGCGACGCCCTGCGGGCGATGGAAGCACTGCTGGAGGACCCGGCGATGGTGAAGGTCCTGCCCCTCCGCCCCGGAGACCTCCTCCTCGTGAACAACGGGGCCGTCCTGCACGGCAGGACGCCGTTCAGGAACGGTGCCGCGCCGCCGACCCGGCGCTGTTACGCGCGGGTCTGGGCGGACTGACAAGGGGCTCGCCGCCCACGGGGGCGCGACTCGCCTTCCGGCCGGGGCGGGAGGGGGCACGCCGTCGCCGGCTGCGCGACGGGCGGATGACACGGAGGTGACGCGACGGGTTCCGTCACACCCCTTCCCGTCACCATGTGACGTGTGAAATTGTACGTGCGCTCCGAGAGTCCCTGCCGGAGCGCCGTCCTTCACTCCCCCACTGTTGTCCGGCCCTGTCATGCGGCCGTGCAAGGCCAGGAGGCCCAGGTGAAAACCGCCCGAATACCGGGACTGCCGTACCGCGTAAGGCTCTTGACCGCCACCGTGACGTCCTGTCTGGCGTTCGGGGTGCTCGCCCCGGCCGGTCAGGCCGCCGCCGCTCCCCTCCCCGCTCCGGCCCCGGCCCCGGCCGCCGCCCCCGCCGCCGCACCGCGGCCCGCGAGCGTCCCCGCCCCGGAGACCCGGGAGGCCGGCCACGCCACCGGGAGGGTCCCCGCCTCCCAGCGGCCGCCGGTCCTCGCCGCCGAGGACCCGGCCGCCACCACGCAGCCCTCCGCCGACGCGCGGGCCCGGACCGCCGCCGCCTGCAACGTCGCCGACTTCACCACCCGCACCGGCAGCGCCCTCGTCCAGCTGGTCAAGGCGTCCGAACCGGGCTGCGTCGACGACCTCTTCCAGCTCACCGGCAGCGACGCCAGGGGCGCCTTCCGCGAGGCGCAGATGGTGACCGTCGCCGACGCGCTGCGCGCCGGCTCCGCCGCGTACCCCGGCGACAACAGCACCTCCGTCCACCAGCTGGTGCTCTTCCTCCGCGCCGGCTACTACGTCCAGTGGTACAACTCCTCGGACGTCGGCAGCTACGGCCCGGCCCTGACCACCGCGATCCGGGGCGCCCTCGACGGCTTCTTCGGCAGCGCCCGCTCCCGCGACGTCACCGCCGCCAACGCGGGCATCCTCGGCGAGGCGGTCACCCTGATCGACAGCGCCCAGGAGAACGTCCGGTACCTCCCGGTCGTCAAGCGCCTGCTCACCGACTACGACGCCGCCGCCTACAACGGCGTCGCCGGCATGACCGCGGCGGTCAACAACGTCAACACCGTGCTCTTCCGCGGCCACCAGACCGACGGCTTCCTCGCCGCCGTCCAGGCGGACCCGAGCCTGCTCGACACGCTGGCCGCCTTCACCTCCCGCAACAAGGCTCTCCTCGGCGGCACTTACGGCTACCTGCCGTACAACACCGCCCGCGAGCTCGGCCGCTTCCTCCAGCATCCGGGGCTGCGGCCCACGCTCCAGCCGCTGCTGCGCGGGCTCGCCGACCAGAGCGCCCCGAGCGGGAACACCGCCTACCTGCTGGCGGCCCTAGCCGAGATGGTCGACGCCTACGACCCCTCCCGCGCCGCCGACTACGGCACCGCCGACGCCGCGGCCCGGCTGCGCGCCGGCATCCTCGTCACCAGCCACTCGTGCAGCCCGTCCATCCGGGTGCTGGCCCAGCAGGTGACCGCCGCCGACCTGGCCGCCGTCTGCGACAGCCTCGTCGAGCAGGACGCGTACTTCCACTCCGTCGCCCGCGACCAGGGACCCGTCGCCGACGACCACAACACCGCCATCGAGGTCGTCGTCTTCGACAGGAGCTACGACTACCAGGTCTTCGCCGCCGCCATCTACGGCATCAACACCGACAACGGCGGCATGTACCTGGAGGGCGACCCGGCCGTACCGGGCAACCTGCCCCGCTTCCTCGCCTACGAGGACACCCGCGTGCGGCCCGACTTCCAGGTGTGGAACCTGAACCACGAGTACACGCACTACCTCGACGGCCGCTTCGACATGTACGGCGACTTCACCGCCGGCGTCTCCACCCCCACCATCTGGTGGATCGAGGGCTTCGCCGAGTACGTCTCGTACTCCTACCGGAACCTGACCTACGACGCGGCCGTCGCGGCCGCCGGGCGGCACACGTACAAGCTGAGCACCCTCTTCGACACCACCTACGAGAACAGCGACACCGAACGCACCTACCGCTGGGGCTACCTGGCCGTGCGCTACATGCTGGAGAAGCGCCGCGCCGACGTCGACGCCGTGCTCGCCAAGTACCGCGCCGGCGACTGGAACGGCGCCCGCACCCTCCTGAAGACCACCATCGGCACCCGGTACGACGCGGACTTCGACACCTGGCTGACCGCCTGCGCCGCCGGCGCCTGCTCCACCACCCCGCCCGGCAACCAGGCCCCGACGGCCTCCTTCGAGGCGACCGTCAGCGGCATGACGGCCTCCTTCACCGACACCTCGCGGGACGGCGACGGCACCATCGCCGGCCGCTCCTGGGACTTCGGCGACGGCACCACGTCGACCGCCGCCCACCCCTCCCGCACCTACGCCGCGGCCGGCACCTACACCGTGAGGCTCACCGTCACCGACGACAAGGGCGCCACGGCCACCACCAGCCGCACCGTCGCCGTCTCGGCCCTCCCCGAATGCAGCGACCCCGACGCCCGCCGCCTCGACCGCGGCTGCACCCGCAGCGGCGTCTCCGCGACCACCGGCAACTACGCCTACCACTACCTGTACGTCCCCGCCGGCACCCCGCGGCTGACCATCACCACGACCGGCTCCAACGGCAACGCCGACCTGTACTACCACGCCGCCTCCTGGGCCACCACGGGCGCGTACACCGCCCGTTCCGCCCAGGCCGGCAGCGCCGAGACCCTCACGGTGGACAACCCGCCGGCCGGCTGGGTCTACGTCAGCCTCCACGCCCAGCAGGGCTTCACGGGGGCGAGCGTCACCGTCCGCTACTGAGCCGTCCGCACCGGACCGGCCCCGGCCGCGGCCCCCCCCCCCCCGGGGGGGGGGGGGGGGGGGGGGCCGGCCCCCCCCGGGGGGGCTACAAGTCCGAGGGGGGGGGCCCAGAAGCGAGCGGGGAGTAATAAAGAAGCG
>NZ_JBHYPS010000069.1:0-25300 GCF_042746075.1 Streptomyces sp. NPDC058758
CGGGGGGCGGGGGGGGGCCGCGGGGTGCGGGCCCACCACCCCCCCAACCCCCCCGCGCCCCGCCCCCCCCGGCCCCGGGGGGGGCCCGGGCGGGGGGGGGGGCCCCCCCCCCGCCCCTCCCGGTATGTGTGCCCGGTGGATCAGCCGGTGTACTCGATCGCGGCCAGGTTCTTCTTGCCGCGCCGCAGCACCAGCCAGCGGCCGTGCAGCAGCTCGCCGGCCTCGACGACGGCGTCCTCGGCGGTCACCTTCACGTTGTTCACGTAGGCGCCGCCCTCCTTCACCGTGCGCCGCGCGGCCGACTTGCTCGCCACCAGACCGACCTCGGCGAACAGGTCCACGACCTGGCCCAGCTCGGTCACCCGGGCGTGCGGCAGCTCGGAGAGCGCGGCGGCCAGCGTCCGCTCGTCCAGCTCGGCCAGGTCGCCCTGCCCGAACAGCGCCTTGGAGGCGTCGATGACGGCCGCGCACTGCTCGGCGCCGTGCACCAGCGTGGTCAGCTCCTCGGCGAGCGCCCGCTGCGCGGCCCGCGCCTGCGGCCGCTCGGCGGTCTGCGCCTCCAGCTCCTCCAGCTCCTCGCGGGACCTGAAGGAGAGGATCCGCATGTACGTCGAGATGTCCCGGTCGTCCACGTTCAGCCAGAACTGGTAGAACGCGTACGGCGTGGTCATCTCCGGGTCCAGCCAGACGGCGCCGCTCTCGGTCTTGCCGAACTTGGTGCCGTCCGCCTTGACCATCAGCGGGGTCGCCAGGGCGTGCACCTCGGCGCCCGGCTCCAGGCGGTGGATCAGGTCGAGGCCGGCCACCAGGTTGCCCCACTGGTCCGAGCCGCCCTGCTGGAGCGTGCAGCCGTACCGCCGGTACAGCTCCAGGAAGTCCATGCCCTGGAGCAGCTGGTAACTGAACTCGGTGTAGCTGATGCCCTGCTCGGACTCCAGGCGGCGGGCCACGGAGTCCTTCGTCAGCATCTTGTTGACCCGGAAGTGCTTGCCGATGTCCCGCAGGAACTCGATCGCCGACAGGCCGGCGGTCCAGTCCAGGTTGTTCACCATGACCGCCGCGTTCTCCCCCTCGAAGGAGAGGAAGGGCTCGATCTGGGACCGCAGCCGGTTCACCCAGTTCGCGACCGTCTCGGGGTCGTTCAGGGTGCGCTCGGCGGTCGGGCGGGGGTCGCCGATCTGGCCGGTGGCCCCGCCGACCAGCGCCAGCGGCCGGTGACCGGCCTGCTGGAGCCGGCGGACGGTGAGCACCTGGACCAGGTGGCCGACGTGGAGACTGGCCGCGGTCGGGTCGAAGCCGCAATAGAACGTGACGGGACCGTCCGCGAGCGCCTTGCGCAGGGCGTCCTCGTCGGTGGACTGGGCGAAGAGCCCGCGCCACTTCAGCTCGTCGACGATGTCCGTCACGGTCGTCAGTCTCCTTGGATAGGTACGGGTGACAGCCCAGTCTAGGCGGGTCAGACGCCCTTGCTGACCGAGCTCATGTTGAAGTCGGGCACCCGCAGCGCGGGCATCGCGGCCCGGGTGAACCAGTCGCTCCACTCGCGCGGCAGGGTCCGCTCCGTCCGGCCCGCCTCGGTGGCCCGCGACAGCAGGTCCACCGGCGACTCGTTGAACCGGAAGTTGTTGACCTCGCCGACGACCTCGCCGTTCTCGACGAGGTAGACGCCGTCCCGGGTCAGACCCGTGAGCAGCAGCGTCGCCGGATCCACCTCGCGGATGTACCAGAGGCAGGTCAGCAGCAGCCCGCGTTCGGTGGCCGCCACCATCTCCTCCAGCGAGCGCTCCCCGCCGCCGTCCAGGATCAGGTTCCCCGCGCCCGGCGCCACCGGCAGCCCGGTGAGGCCCGCCGTGTGCCGGGTGGTGATCAGGCGGTCGAGCGCGCCGGCCCGCATCCACTCCACCGGTCCGACCGGCAGGCCGTTGTCGAAGACCGACTCGTCGTCCCCGGAGGAGTGCGCGATCACGAAGGGCGCGGACTCCAGGCCCGGCTCGTTCGGGTCGCTGCGCAGGGTCAGCGGCAGCGGCGAGAGGGTCTCGCCGAGCCGGGTGCCGCCGCCGGGCCGGGAGAAGACCGTCCGGCCCTCCACCGCGTCCCGGGCCATCGAGGACCACAGCTGGTAGATCAGCAGGTCGGCCACGGCGGTCGGCGGCAGCAGCGTCTCGTACCGCCCGGCCGGCAGCTCGATCCGCCGCTCGGCCCAGCCCAGCCGGACGGCCAGCTCGGCGTCGAGCGCCGCCGGGTCCACGTCCTTGAAGTCCCGGGTGGAGCGCCCGGCCCAGGCGGAGCGGGTCCTGTCGGGCGACTTGGCGTTGAGCTCCAGGGTGCCGTTGGGCTGGTCGTGCCGCAGCCGCAGCCCGGTCGACGTGCCCAGGTAGGTGGAGGTCAGCTCGTGGTTGGCGAAGCCGTACAGCTCCCGGCCGCCGGCCCCCGCCCGGGCGAAGGCCTCGCCGAGCGCCGGCGCGAAGTCCGCGAAGACGGTGGAGGAGGTCTCGGCGGGCGCGTCGGTGAAGTCGGGGGAGGAGGGCACGCCCGTCACCAGCGGCTGGGCGTCCTCGGCGGGCCCGGCCGCCCGCGCCGCCGCCTCGGCGGCCCGGACCAGCGGCTCCAGGTCCTCCGCGGTGACCGCGGAGCGGGACACGACCCCGGAGGCGGTGCCCTCGGCACCGTCCACGGTGGCGATCACGGTGAGCGTGCGGCCCCGGGTCACGCCGTTCGTGGTGAGCGCGTTGCCCGCCCAGCGCAGGTTGGCCGAGGACTCCTCGTCCGCGATGACGACACACCCGTCGGCGCGGGACAGTTCGAGCGCCCGCTCGACGATCTCGTACGGCTTGCTGACGCGGCTCATCGACCGGCCTCCTGCGTCGTGTTGAGAATGTTGACGCCCCGGAAGAGGGCGGAGGGGCAGCCGTGCGAGACGGCCGCGACCTGGCCCGGCTGGGCCTTGCCGCAGTTGAAGGCACCGCCGAGGACGTACGTCTGCGGGCCGCCGACCTGCTCCATCGAGCCCCAGAAGTCGGTGGTGGTGGCTTGGTACGCCACGTCCCGCAGCTGCCCGGCCAGCCGGCCGTTCTCGATGCGGAAGAAGCGCTGCCCGGTGAACTGGAAGTTGTACCGCTGCATGTCGATCGACCAGGAACGGTCGCCGACCACGTAGATGCCCCGCTCGACGCCGCCGATCAGGTCCTCCGTCGACAGACCGCCCGGGTCGGGCCGGAGCGACACGTTCGCCATCCGCTGCACCGGCACGTGCGCGGGGGAGTCCGCGAACGCGCAGCCGTTGGACCGCCCCAGGTCCGTGAGCTTCGCGATCCGCCGGTCCAGCTGGTAGCCGACGAGCGTGCCGTCCTTCACCAGGTCCCAGGACTGCGCCTCGACGCCCTCGTCGTCGTACCCGATGGTGGCCAGCCCGTGCTCGGCCGTGCGGTCGCCGGTCACGTTCATCACCGAGGAGCCGTACGCCAGCTTGCCCAGCTGGTCGAAGGTGGCGAAGGAGGTGCCCGCGTACGCCGCCTCGTAGCCCAGCGCCCGGTCCAGCTCGGTGGCGTGGCCGATGGACTCGTGGATCGTCAGCCACAGGTTCGACGGGTCGACGACCAGGTCGTACCGGCCGGCCTCGACGCTCGGCGCCCGCATCTTCTCGGCGAGCAGCTCCGGGATCTCCTCCAGCTCCTTGTCCCAGTCCCAGCCGGTCCCGGTCAGGTACTCCCAGCCCCGGCCGACCGGCGGCGCGATCGTCCGCATCGAGTCGAACTCGCCCGTGGTGCCGTCCACCGCCGTCGCGGTGAGCTGCGGGTGGAGCCGCACCCGCTGCTGGGTGGTGACGGTGCCCGCCGTGTCCGCGTAGAACTTGTTCTCGAAGACCGTGAGCAGCGAGGCGTCCACGTGCGCCACCCCGTCGGCCCGCAGCAGCCGCCCGGACCAGTCGGCGAGCAGCGCGCTCTTCTCCTCCGCGGGGACGGAGAAGGGGTCGATCTCGTACGAGGAGATCCACACCTTGTCGGCGTGCACCGGCTCCGGCGCCAGCTCCACCCGCTCGTCCGAGCCCGCCGCCGCGATGACCCGCGCCGACAGCTGCGCCATGGCCACGGCCTGCGAGGCGACCCGGGCGGCGCCGTCCATGGTCAGGTCGACCCCGGAGGCGAAGCCCCAGGCCCCGCCGTGCACCACCCGGACCGCGTAGCCGAGGTCGGTGGTGTCCGACGAACCCGCAGGCTTGGCGTCCCGCAGCCGCCACGAGGCGCTGCGCACCCTTTCGAGGCGGAAATCGGCGTGCTCGGCGCCGAGCGCCCGCGCCCGCGCGAGCGCCGCGTCGGCGAGCGCCCTCAGCGGCAGGGCCGTGAAGGCCGGATCGATGGAATGGGCCTCAGATGGCACAGCTGTCTCCTGTCGTGTGCGACCGGTCGCACCGATCATGTCGCGCTTTGGGCCGGGGTGCCCAGGGATTTCTGTAGGGACCCGACAGTGACATCCGTACGCCACTGTCAGGCCCCGATTCCGCGGATCGCGGAACGGACCGATAGGTTTTCGACGTACCAGACCGCCGATCGAAAGGGTGATCCGTTGAGCCGCTCGGTTCTCGTCACCGGAGGAAACCGGGGCATCGGCCTCGCCATCGCCCGCGCGTTCGCCGAGGCCGGCGACCAGGTCGCGTTCACGTACCGCTCCGGCGAGCCGCCGGCCGCGCTGACCGAGCTGGGCTGCCTGGCCGTCAAGTGCGACATCACCGACGCCGAGCAGGTGGAGCAGGCGTACAAGGAGATCGAGGAGAAGCACGGCCCGGTCGAGGTCCTCGTGGCCAACGCCGGCGTGACGAAGGACCAGCTCCTCATGCGCATGTCGGAGGAGGACTTCACGTCCGTCCTCGACACCAACCTCACCGGCACCTTCCGGGTCGTGAAGCGCGCCAACCGCGGCATGCTCCGCGCCAAGAAGGGCCGCGTCGTCCTGATCTCCTCGGTCGTCGGTCTGCTCGGCTCCGCCGGCCAGGCCAACTACGCCGCCTCCAAGGCCGGCCTGGTCGGCTTCGCCCGCTCGCTCGCCCGTGAGCTCGGCTCGCGGAACATCACCTTCAACGTCGTCGCCCCCGGCTTCGTGGACACCGACATGACCTCCGTGCTCACCGACGAGCAGCGGGCGGGCATCGTGTCGCAGGTCCCGCTCGGCCGCTACGCGCAGCCGGAGGAGATCGCCGCGACCGTGCGGTTCCTGGCCTCCGACGACGCCTCGTACATCACTGGAGCCGTCATCCCGGTTGACGGCGGACTGGGAATGGGTCACTGATCATGGCTGGAATCCTCGAGGGCAAGAAGATCCTCATCACCGGTGTGCTGATGGAGTCCTCCATCGCCTTCCACGCCGCGAAGCTGGCCCAGGAGCAGGGCGCGGAGATCATCCTCACCGCCTGGCCCCGGCCCACGCTGACCGAGCGCATCGCCAAGAAGCTCCCCCACCCGGAGAAGGTCAAGGTCCTGGAGCTCGACGTCTCCAACGACGAGCACCTCGCCCGCCTGGAGGGCCAGGTCCGCGAGCACCTCGGCGACCGCATCGACGGCGTCGTGCACTCCATCGGCTTCGCGCCGCAGGACGCGCTCGGCGGCAACTTCCTCAACACGCCGTTCGAGTCGGTCTCCACGGCCATGCACGTCTCGGCCTTCTCCCTGAAGTCCCTGACCATGGCGCTGCTGCCGCTGATGAGCGAGGGCGGCTCGGTCGTCGGCCTCACCTTCGACGCCAAGTTCGCCTGGCCGCAGTACGACTGGATGGGCCCGGCCAAGGCCGCCCTGGAGGCCACCAGCCGCTACATGGCGCGCGACCTCGGCAAGCAGAACATCCGCTGCAACCTGGTCTCCGCCGGCCCGCTCGGCTCCATGGCCGCGAAGTCCATCCCGGGCTTCGGCGAGCTGGCGAAGGTCTGGGACAGCCGCTCCCCGCTGGAGTGGGACCTCTCCGACCCGGAGCCGGCCGGCCGCGCCATCGTCGCGCTGCTCTCCGACTGGTTCCCGAAGACCACGGGCGAGATCGTCCACGTCGACGGCGGCCTGCACGCGATCGGCGCCTGACCGCTCCGCACCGCCTTCCGCACGCCGGCCGGGGCCGGGTGCGCGTCCCCGGGGGGACCGCACCCGGCCCCGGCCGTTTCCGCGTCCCCTCGGGGGTCCGCCGCCCCGAGTCGAAAAGTCCGGCCGATCACCGCAGACTGGTCGGAGCGTGTCGTTCCGGCTACTCACGGGGAGGAGGTACGGGCATGCGCGCGCTCCACCGCGGCTTCGCCGCCTACGCCTCGGTCGCCGCCCTGCTTCTCGGGACCGCCGTCGCCGCCGAGGTCCACGCGGCCTCCGCCCCCGCGGAGGAGACCGCCGCCGCCCCGGCGGCCCGGGGCCCGGAGGACTTCGGCGCCTCCTGCCACACGGTCGTCGAGGGCACCCGGGTCACCGCGCACTGCCGGAACCCCTACCCGCGGACCGACCGCGTGCGGCTCCACGTCGAGTGCGACCCCTGGTGGGACCTGGACACCGACAGCGCGCCCGTGGACGTCGCGCCCGCCGACTACGCGACGCTCACCGCCCGCTGCTGGAAGGAGGTCCGCTCCGCCTGGGTCACCCACGAGCCGGCGGCGGATCCTGCTCCTTCCGCCCGCCCAGGCACATGAACGGATAGCCCGCCGCCTCCTCGGCCGCCCGCTCCGCGTCCCCGGCCCGGATCGCCTCCACCAGCCGCGCGTGGTCCATGTGGTTCTCCGGCCGCAGCACCTGCCCCACGTCGTCGCGCAGCCACTGCCGCAGGAGGTCGCCCAGGTCCGCGTAGAGCTCCGTGAGCACGTCGTTGCCCGACGCCGCCACCACCGCGTGGTGGAAGGCCGCGTCCACCGTCACGAACCGCTCCGCGTCGCCCGACTCCCACGCCTCCTCGCGCCGGACCAGCAGCGCGTCCAGCTGCCCCAGGTCCCGCTCGGAGCGCCGCCCCGCCGCGAACCGCGCGGCGGCCGACTCCAGGGTGGCGCGCAGCTCGGCCACGTGGCGCGGGTCGGAGTCCGCGAACCGCCGGTGCATCACCCCGGCCAGCTCGCTCGTCGCCGCCACGTAGGTGCCGGAGCCCTGCCGGATGTCGAGGAGCCCGTTGTGGGCGAGGGCCCGGACCGCCTCGCGGACCGTGTTGCGGGCCACGCCGAGCTGCTCGACCAGCTCGGGCTCGGTCGGGATGCGGGAGCCGACCGGCCACTCGCCGGAGGTGATCTGGTTCCGCAGCTCGGCGATCACCTGGTCGGTCAGACCGGTGCGCCGGGGGTGCCCGAGGGCCATGGGGGAGTCGCCTTCCGCGGGAGGGTCAGTGAGGAGAGCCAGTGAAGAGAGCCAGTGAGGAGGGTCGGTAAGGAGGGTCAGTAATGGTTCAGGATTGGACAACCAATCATCCCATGATTCTATGATGGCTCCATGTCAGACGAGCCGAAGACCCTCGACGCCGCCCCCGTACGGCCCTCCTCCGCCCCGCGCGACCCGGCGCCCGCCCCCGGGACCGGCCGCGGCGCCCGCTGGACCCTCGGTTTCGTCTCCGTCGGCCTCGTCCTCGCCGCGCTCAACCTGCGCCCCGCGATCACCAGCCTCGGCGCCCTCCTCGAAGAGGTCAGCGCCACCCTGCACATGAGCGGCACCGTCGCCGGCGTCCTCACCTCCGTGCCGCCGCTCTGCTTCGCGGTCTTCGGCATCACCGCACCGCGCCTGGCCCGCCGCTTCGGCCCCGCCGCCGTCGTCTGCGCCGGCATGGCCGCCATCTTCGCGGGCCTGATGCTGCGTCCCTTCGCGACCGGCACCGCCGGCTTCCTCGCCGCCAGCGCCCTCGCCCTCATGGGCATCGCGGTCAGCAACATCCTGATGCCGGTGATCGTCAAGCGGTACTTCCCCGACCGCATCGGCTCCATGACCGGCCTGTACTCCATGGCCCTCGCGCTCGGCACCTCGCTCGCCGCCGCCCTCACCGTGCCGATGACCGACGCGCTCGGCGGCGACTGGCGCCTCGGCCTCGGCGTCTGGGCGGTCCTGGCCGCCCTCGCCGTCCTGCCCTGGCTCCCGCTCGTCAAGGACCGCACCGGCGCCCCCCGCACGGAGCCGGGCGGCCCGGCCCGCGCCGCCGGCAAGACCACCGCGGGGAAGACCGCCCCCGCGAAGACCATCGCCGCGGCCCCGCCGGCCCCCGCCTCCACCGCGTCTCCGGCCGGCTCCGCTTCCGCCGGACCGGCCGCCGAGGCCGTGCCCCGGCCGATGTACCGCAGCCGCACCGCCTGGGCCCTGGCCTGCTTCTTCGGCCTCCAGGCCACCGGCGCGTACATCACCATGGGCTGGATGCCGCAGATCTTCCGCGACTCCGGCGTCCCCGCCTCCACCGCGGGGGTCCTGCTCGCGGTCACCATGGTCATGGGCGTCCCGCTCGCCTTCGTCATCCCGCGCCTCGCCACCCGGATGCGGCAGCAGGGCCCGATCGTCGTCGCCCTCGGCACCTGCGGCCTCGTCGGCTACACCGGCCTGTTCCTCGCCCCGTCCGGCGGCGCCTGGCTCTGGGCCGTCCTCCTCGGCGTGTCCAACTGCTCCTTCCCGCTCGCCCTCACCATGATCGGCATGCGCTCGCGCACCGGCGCCGGCGTCGTCCGCCTCTCCGCCTTCGCCCAGAGCGTCGGCTACCTCATCTCCATCCCCGGCCCCCTGCTCGTCGGCGTGCTCTACCAGCACAGCGGCGGCTGGGGCGTGCCGATCGCCCTCATGGGGGGCCTGATGGTGCCGCAGATGATCGTGGGCATCCTCGCCGGACGGGACCGGACGGTCGAGGACGAGACCTGAGATGCGAGACTGGGCCCATGCCCGTTCTCGAACCCAATCCCCAGGGCGGCCAGAAGAAGCTGCTCGTCGTGCTCGGCGCGATGCTCGGCATCACGGTCGTCATCGCCGTCATCGCCTCGATCGCCTCCCCCTGACACCGCGCGTCTCCTCCTGGCCCCGCGCGTCTCCTCCTGACCCCCGCGTCTCCCCGTGACCCCGCCCGCCCCCCCCGTGACCCGCCCCGCCGCGGCCGGAAGGGCCCGAGCGGCCGGGGGGTGGGGACAACCCCCGTATCCCCTAGGGGAAAGTCTCAGGGTCGAGTAGGTGGATCACCGGATGGGCCGCGGCCCCCGCGCTCCCTACCGTGGAGACACGCCGCGGTTCCCCCGGCGTCCACCCTCCCCCGAGGACCGCGTCCCGGGGGCTCCCCACGGAGGCGGTCATGACGGCCCTCACCCGCACCGGCGACCGGACCACGCCCGCCGGCGTCGACACCCGGCTGCCCTGGTGGGCCCTCGCCCTCCCGGTGGCCGCCTTCACCGTCCTCCTGCTGCTGGTCACCGGGCCCGGTGAGGCGGCCGCGACGGGCGGGGACGGCGGGATGGGACAGCTCCTCCAGCGCATCGGGCAAACCCTCGCTCTCTGAGTCAGGACGGGCCGATCCGTGCCAAGCTGTGGACCATGAGCGTCGAAACAATCCGCAGGATCGTGCTGCTCCGGCACGCGAAGGCAGACTGGGGCCAGGAGACCGACCACGAGCGGCCGCTGGCCGAGCGGGGCCGCAAGGACGCACCCGTGGCGGGCCGCCGGCTCGCCCAGTCCGGCATCGACTTCGACCTGGCCCTCTGCTCGACCGCGGCGCGCACCCGCGAGACGTGGAAGCTCGCCGTTCACGAGCTGGCCGAGCGGCCCCGGACGGTCTACGAGGAGCGGATCTACGAGGCGTCCCCCGGCGAGCTCATCGCCCTGCTCAACGAGGTCCCGGAGGACGTGGACGACCTCCTCGTCATCGGCCACAACCCCGGCATCCACGGCCTGGCCGACGCGCTGACCGGCGAGGCCGAGGGCGACACCCTCGCCCGGATGACCCGCAGCGGCTACCCGACGTCCGCCTACGCCGTCCTCACCTTCACCGGCACCTGGAAGTCCGTCGAGCACGGCGTCGCCCGCCTCGTCGAGTTCTGGACCCCCCACGACTGAGCCCCACGACCGACCCCCACGGCCGGCCCCCGCGCCGGTACGCGAAAGGGGCCCGGCCGCCGCGAGGGCGGCCGGGCCCCTTCCCGTACCCGGCACTCCGCCGGGACGGCACTCCGCCGGGACGGCAGGGCGGCAGGACGTCAGTGGAGCGACCCCTCCGCGCCGTCGTCCGCCGCCTCGACCTCCTCGCGGGTGATCCCCAGCAGGTACAGCACCGTGTCGAGGAACGGCACGTTCACCGCCGTGTGGGCCGCCTCGCGCACCACCGGCTTCGCGTTGAACGCCACCCCGAGCCCGGCCGCGTTCAGCATGTCCAGGTCGTTGGCGCCGTCGCCGATCGCCACCGTCTGCGCCAGCGGCACCCCGGCCTCCGCCGCGAACCGGCGCAGCAGCCGCGCCTTGCCCGCCCGGTCCACGATCTCGCCCGTCACCCGGCCCGTGAGCTTCCCGTCCACGATCTCCAGGGTGTTGGCCTGGGCGAAGTCCAGTCCCAGCCGCTCCTTCAGGTCGTCGGTGACCTGGGTGAAACCGCCCGAGACCACCCCCACCTGGTAGCCGAGCCGCTTGAGGGTGCGGATCAGGGTCCGCGCGCCCGGCGTGAGCCGCACCTCGGCCCGCACCTTGTCCACCACCGACGCGTCCAGGCCCTCCAGGAGCGCCACCCGCGCGTGCAGCGACTGCTCGAAGTCCAGCTCGCCGCGCATCGCCGCCGCCGTCACCTCGGCGACCTTCTCCTCGCACCCCGCGTGCGCCGCGAAGAGCTCGATGACCTCGTCCTGGATCAGCGTCGAGTCCACGTCCATGACCACCAGCCGCTGCGCCCGCCGGTGCAGCCCGGCCGAGACCACGGCCACGTCCACGCCGATGGTGTGCGCCTCGGTGGCCAGCGCCGTCCGCAGCACCTCCGTCGCACAGCCCGAGACCGCGAACTCGACCGCCGTCACCGGGTACTTCGCCAGCCGGAAGATGCGGTCGATGTTGCCGCCCGAACCGGCGATCCTGGCCGCTATGGCCGCCGTCTGCTCGGCCGTCAGCGGGTGTCCGAGCACCGTCACGTGCGAGCGGCCCTCACCGCGCGGACGGTTGTCGCCGGTGCCCGAGATGATCTCGGCCTGGAGCTTCAGCGACTCCGCCCAGCTGTGCACGGTGGCGCGCAGCTCGCCCTGGGGGGCGACGGTCGGCTCGGTGACCAGCGCGCACAGCACGAGCCGGCCGCGCGAGACGACCTGCTCGATGTCGACGACGTCCACGGAGAAGGCGGCCAGGGTGTCGAAGAGGCCGGCGGTGATCCCGGGCCGGTCCTTTCCGAAGATCTTGACGAGAAGCGTGGGCACGTCCGCGGCGGGAACGGCGGGAACGTCCGGTGTCTGCGATGCGCTCATGGTGCTCCCACCGTATCGGGCGCCCCACGCCACCCGGCGCCCCGTCCCGCGGAGCGGACACCCGGCCGGCCGATCGCCGCGCCGGCGGGCCCGGCGGCCCTCCCCCGGGTCTTCACGCCGCCCGACTTTCGGATCGGGGACCCGGCCTGAAATAGTTCCCCAGGATGATTCGCCATCCCTAGGGCCCCCGTGACGGGGGCGCATCGGGGGACACACAGTGGGGCATGGAGTGCCAGAACTCGTACTCGAACTCAACGGCAGGACCTGGACGCTGGAGCCGTCCCGGTCGTACACCCTGGGCCGCGACCCGCAGGGGGACCTGGTCATCGACGACGCCAGGGTCTCGTGGCGGCACGCCACGATCAGCTGGAACGGCCGGAGCTGGGCCATCGAGGACCACGGCTCCACCAACGGCACCTTCGTCGCGGGGCAGCGGATCCAGCAGCTGGAGGTCGGCCCCGGGACCGCCGTACACCTCGGCAACCCGACGGACGGCCCGCGCCTGAACCTCACCGCCGCGCACGCCGGGCAGCCGGTCCCCGCCCACCAGGGCGCCCCGGTCCAGCAGCCCGTCCAGCAGCCCGCGCAGCCGCCGGTCCAGCAGCCCGGCGGGCAGGCCGAGTGGGCCGGTCACCACGCCCCGCCGCAGCAGGGCGGCTGGCAGCAGCCCCCCGCGCAGCACGGCGGCCAGGTCCCGCCGCAGGTGCCCCACCAGGGGGCCGGCCCGGTCGAGCAGCCCGCCCAGAAGACCAACGGCGCCGCGGGGGCGTCGTCGGCCTACTCCGACCGCAGCCCGACCACCTTCCACCAGCTCGCCCTCGGCCACGTCATGCGCATCGGCCGCGCGCTCGAGAACGAGCTGGTCGTCTCCGACCTCCAGGTCTCGCGCCACCACGCCGAGTTCCACGCCACGCCCGACGGCCGCATGGAGATCCGCGACCTCGGCTCGCACAACGGCACCTACGTCAACGGCCAGCCGATCCCCAAGGGCGGCACCGCCCTCCTCGGCCCGCAGGACATCGTCGGCGTCGGCCACTCCACCTTCCGGATCGTCGGCGGCCAGCTGGAAGAGTTCGTCGACACCGGCTCGGTCTCCTTCTCGGCCCGCCACCTCACGGTCACCGTCGACGGCGGCAAGCAGATCCTCAAGGACGTCTCCTTCGGCGTCCCCGAGAAGTCGCTCATCGGCGTCATCGGCCCCTCCGGCTCCGGCAAGTCCACCCTCCTCAAGGCGCTCACCGGCTACCGGCCCGCCGACCAGGGTGACGTCCTCTACGACAACCGCAGCCTCTACAAGCAGTTCGCCGAGCTGCGCCAGCGCATCGGTCTGGTCCCGCAGGACGACATCCTGCACAAGGAGCTGACCGTCCAGAAGGCCCTCCGGTACGCCGCCAAGCTCCGCTTCCCCGGCGACACCGCCACGGCCGAGCGCGAGGCCCGCATCGACGAGGTGCTGCGCGAGCTCAAGCTCGACATCCACAAGGAGAAGAAGGTCACCTCCCTCTCCGGCGGCCAGCGCAAGCGCGTCTCGGTCGCCCTGGAGCTGCTGACCAAGCCCTCGCTGATCTTCCTGGACGAGCCGACCTCCGGCCTCGACCCGGGCATGGACCGCGACGTCATGCAGCTGCTCCGCGGCCTCGCCGACGACGGCCGCACGGTCCTCGTCGTCACCCACTCGGTGGCCGAGCTGGCCCTGTGCGACAAGCTCCTGGTGATGGCCCCCGGCGGCTCCGTGGCGTACTTCGGCCCGCCGGACGAGGCGCTGAACTTCTTCGGCTACACCTCCTGGGCCGACGTCTTCTCCGCCTTCGAGAACTACCGCGACTACGACTGGGCCGGCCGCTGGAAGGGCTCGCAGCACTACCAGCTGTACGCCGCGGACATCGACGCCGTCGCCGCCCAGCCCGTCCACATGCCGCAGCAGGCGATGTCCCGCCCGCCCAAGCCGCAGGGCTGGGGCTCCCAGCTGTGGACCCTGATCCGCCGCTACACCTCGGTGATCGTCTCCGACAAGGGCTTCCTCGCCCTCATGGTGATCCTCCCGGCGGTCATCGGCTCGGTCTCCGTCGTCATCCCCGCCGACTTCGGCCTGGCCCCGCCCACGCCGCCGTCCCGCTTCAACGGCGACGCCGGCATCATCATGCTGATCCTCACGGTCGGCATGTGCTTCTCCGGAGCCGCCAACTCCGTACGAGAGCTGATCAAGGAACGGGTCATCTACGAACGGGAGCGCGCCACCGGCCTGTCCCGCTCGGCGTACCTGATGTCCAAGGTGATCGTCCTCGGCGTCATCACCGCCTTCCAGGGCGTCATCCTCTGCGCCATCGGCTTCGCCATCCGCGAGCTGCCCGCCGAGGGCCTGCTCATGCCGCCGGCCGTCGAGCTCTGCCTCACCGTCATCGCGCTCGGCCTCACCTCGATGATGGTCGGCCTGGTCATCTCCGCGCTGGTGAAGACCGCCGAGAAGACCATGCCGCTGCTCGTGATGTTCGCGATCGTCCAGGTCGTCTTCACCGGCATCCTCTTCAAGGTCTTCGGCTCGCCCGGCCTGGAGCAGTTCGCCTGGCTCATGCCGTCGCGCTGGGCCATCGCGGGCGCCGGCACCACGCTCGACCTCGCGCACCTGATGGCGCCGTGGGACCCGAAGAACCCCACCGACCTGGACCCCCTGTGGGAGCACAGCGTCGGCCAGTGGAGCTTCAACATCGGCGTGCTGCTGTTCATGACCGTCGTCCTCGGCGTCCTGGTCGCCCGCCTGCTGCGCCGCCACGAGCCCGAGGTCATGCGCAAGTAGCGGCCCGCGCGGCACGCGCCGGAGGGCGGCACCCCGCACGGGGTGCCGCCCTCCGGCGTGCGCGCCGACGGCTCAGTACGCGCTGTTGACGTTGTCGATCGAGCCGTACCGGTCGGCCGCGTAGTTGGCGGCGGCGACGATGTTGGCGACCGGGTCGTACTGGTCGAACTTCGTGCCCTTGACGTGGTACGCCTTGAAGGTCGGGTAGATCACCTGGAGCAGGCCCTTGGACGGGACGCCGTTGATGGCGTTGATGTCCCAGTTGTTGATCGCGTACGGGTTGCCGCTGGACTCGCGCATGATGTTCTTGTGCAGCCCGTGGTAGGTGCCCGGGATGTTGTGCTTGTCCATGATGTACAGCGCCTCGCGGATCCAGCCGTCGAGGTTGTTCGCGAAGACCGGGGTCCGGGTGACGGAGCGGCTCGCGGCGGTCTTCGTCGCGGCGCGCTTCTTCGCGGCGGCCTTGGCCTTCGCCTTCGCCGCGGCCTTCGCCTCGGCGGCCCGCTTCTTCGCGGCGGCGTCGGCCTTCGCCTTGGCGGCGGCCTTCGCCTTCGCGGCCTTCGCCTTCGCCGCGGCCTGGGCCTTGGCCTTCGCCTCGGCGTCCAGCTTGGCCTTCAGGCCGATGGTGGTGTGCTGGTCGGTCACGCTCGCGGCCAGCGCCTTGGCCTGGGGGCTCGCGGCGTCATAGGACCACGCGACCCGCTGGCTCGTGTTCAGAGCCTGCGGCTCGGTCTCGGTGGAGCCGTTGCCGGGCACCAGGGAGAGGGTGAGCGCGGCAGCGCCCAGGGCGGCGACACCGGCGATCGTGGCCTTGTGGGTCTTCTTCAGACCACGACTGTGGCCAGGGGTGTTCTGAGACATGCAGGACTACCTCTTCGAATCGCTGGGGGTCGCTGGGCCGGGGCGGCGCTGCGCCTGCTCGGCGGCGACGGGGGCAATTCTTAGCGGCAGCAAAATCGGGTGGCAAAGGTGTGACGTACGATCCCGGGTAGTGGATCAGGGGCCCGTGTACGTGCCCGAGACCAGCCCTCTGGCCCGGTTCGTCCCGCACCAAACCACCCCAGACCACTCCACTAGGCGGCTTCGTAAGTGACCTGCGTCCTATGCGCGGGCTCACATGGGCGGCACGGCGAACTCACTCGCCGTTGCTCCAGCAATGCACACGGTGAGCCTCCTCCACCCCGAGGAGGAGGCGGCCGCCCCCGGACTCGTCCCCACGGAGGCCCCCTTCCCCACCACGGCGTACGCGCCCGGCGGGGGAGTGCGGCCCCCTGGCCGCCCCGCCCCTCCGTCCGCCCTCCGGAACCGGCCCCCGACCCGCCCCTCACGCACGCACGCGCGCGCGTGCTCCCCTTCCCTCCGCCGTGGCGGAGGGAACCGTCCCGCTCCCGCCCCACCCCGCCCGGGGGCACTTCGACCTAGGTCCCGCGGCCCCCTCCGGCGCCGTCCACAGCCCCATACGGACCGTCACGCCCCGCCGGTACGGTGAATCCATGAGCCACCGACCGAGCTCCGGCCTCGCCGCCGTGAGCACCGCACTCCTGGCGATGAGCCGGCAGATGGAGGTCCGCGACGTCCTCAAGACGATCGTCGCCTCCGCCCGCGAGCTCCTCGACGCCGAGTACGCGGCCCTGGGCGTCCCCGACGACCACGGCGGCTTCGCCCAGTTCGTCGTCGACGGCGTCACCGACGAGCAGTGGAAGGCCATCGGCCCGCTGCCCCGGCAGCACGGCGTCCTCGCCGCGATGCTCCACAAGGCCGAGCCCGAGCGGCTCGCCGACGTCCGCGAGGACCCCCGCTTCGGCGGCTGGCCCGACGCCCACCCCGAGCTCTCCGACTTCCTCGGCCTCCCCGTCCGCGACGGCGACGAGACCCTGGGCGCCCTCTTCCTGGCCAACAAGCGCTGCCCCCGGCCCGGGGGCGGCTGCGGCTTCACCGCCGAGGACGAGGAGCTGCTCGGCATCCTCGCCCAGCACGCCGCCATCGCCCTCACCAACGCCCGGCTGTACGAGCGCAGCCGCGAGCTCACCATCGCCGAGGAGCGCTCCCGGCTCGCCCACGAGCTGCACGACGCCGTCAGCCAGAAGCTCTTCTCCCTCCGGCTCACCGCCCAGGCCGCCGCCGCCCTCGTCGACCGCGACCCGGCCCGGGCCAAGGTCGAGCTCCAGCAGGTCGCCGCGCTCGCCGCCGAGGCCGCCGACGAGCTGCGCGCCGCCGTGGTGGAGCTGCGCCCCGCCGCCCTCGACGAGGACGGCCTCGTCCACACCCTGCGCACCCAGGTCCAGGTCCTCGACCGCGCCCACACGGCCACGGTCGTCTTCGACAGCCCCGGCATCCGCGCCCTGCCCGCCGCCCAGGAGGAGGCCGTCCTCCGGGTCGCCCAGGAGGCCCTGCACAACGCGCTGCGGCACGCGGACGCCGACCTGGTGACCGTCGGCCTCACCCGGCACGGCCAGGGCGCCCGGCTCACCGTCGCCGACGACGGCCGCGGCTTCGACCCGAGGACGGTCCGCAGCGCCGGCCGCCACCTCGGCCTGGTGTCCATGCGCGACCGCGCCGCCGGCGTCGGCGGCGCCCTCACCGTGACCTCCGCCCCCGGCGAGGGCACCACGATCGAGATGGAGGTCCCCGGTGGCTGACAAGCCCATCCGCGTGCTCCTGGTCGACGACCACCAGGTCGTCCGCCGCGGCCTGCGCACCTTCCTGGAGGTCCAGGACGACATAGAGGTCGTCGGCGAGGCCGCCGACGGCGCCGAGGGCGTCGCCCGCGCGGAGGAGCTCCGCCCCGACGTCGTCCTCATGGACGTCAAGATGCCCGGCACGGACGGCATCGAGGCCCTCAAGCGGCTGCGGGCCCTCGCCAACCCGGCGAAGGTCCTCATCGTCACCAGCTTCACCGAGCAGCGCACGGTCGTCCCCGCCCTGCGCGCCGGAGCCTCCGGCTACGTCTACAAGGACGTCGACCCCGACGCCCTGGCCGGCGCCATCCGCTCCGTCCACGCCGGCCACGTCCTGCTCCAGCCCGAGGTGGCGGGCGCCCTCCTCGCCCAGGACGACCCCCAGGGCGGTACGGGGCGGGGCACCACCCTCACCGAGCGCGAGCGCGAGGTCCTCGGCCTCATCGCCGACGGCCGCTCCAACCGCGAGATCGCCCGCGCCCTGGTCCTCTCCGAGAAGACGGTGAAGACCCACGTCTCGAACATCCTCATGAAACTGGACCTGGCCGACCGCACCCAGGCGGCGCTCTGGGCGGTCCGCCACGGCCTCACCACCTGAAACGCTCCGTTCACGCGCCGGGGCGCACGCCCGTTCAGAAGGTCATTCCCCTGGGTGCACATCCCCCATTCGGCGCAACCCCGCGGGGCCGCAGGCGTTCTCCAGGGCGTGCTGCGGCGGACCGGCCGCAGCGATGACCAGGAGGAAGTACCAAGTGAAGAACCTCAAGAAGGCCGCTGCCCTCACCATGGTCGCCGGTGGCATCGTCGCCGCCGGTGCCGGTGTCGCCTCCGCCCACGGTGCCGAGGCCGACGGCAAGGCCCTCAACTCCCCGGGCGTCGCCTCCGGCAACCTGGTGCAGGTCCCGGTCCACGTCCCCGTGAACGTCTCCGGCAACACGGTCAACGTGATCGGCCTGCTCAACCCGGCCTTCGGCAACCACGCCCTCAACGGCTGACCACCCCCGTCGAACGGCCCCCGGAAGATCCCTCCGGGGGCCGTCCGCATGCCATGCCCCACCGGTCGTGGGCATGCGTTCCGCCGGGCCGGAACGGGTGCGCACGACCCCCAGGGCGCCCGCCCCCCACGAAACCCCCGCCCCCGGACCGCAGCCCGGAACCCGGACCGCGGGTCAGGCCCCCCGCTCCCGCTCCTCCACCCACGCGTTGTACGCCGCGACCTGCGCCCGCCGCGCCACCCGCTCCACCGGCGCCAGCGCCGCGCCCCGCGCCGCCATCTCCGACGCGCTCACCGCGCCCCCGTGCCCGTTCCCGTACGCCAGGCCGACCATCAGCCCGACGCGCTGCGCCAGCTCCAGCACCCGGACCGCCCGCGGCGGGTAGCCGGGGGCCAGGACCTCGCGGCCCGCCTCCGCCCGCGCCCGGTACGCCTCCCGTGCCGCCTCCGCCGCCGGCCCCGACGCCGCCACGTCCAGCCGGGTCAGCGCCGCCGTCGCGTCCCGCAGCGCCTCCGCCAGCTCCCGCTCCGCCTCGCCCAGCGACGGCACGTCGGCCGGCGGAGCCTCCCGCACCGCCAGGCAGTGCCACACCACCTCGACGTGCACGTCCCCGCGCGGCCCCGCCTCCGAGACCTCCGGCACCAGCCCGTACGGCGCGCCGTATCCGACCGCCGCCTCCTCCGCCTCCAACGCGCGCGCGTTGAAGTCCGGCGGACCGCTCAGCCCCAGCGGATGCCCCGGCACCGGCAGCGCCACCCGCCACCCGGTCACCCCGAGCCGCCGCAGCCGCCCCAGCGCCAGCGTCAGCCCCACCGGACCCGCCTCACCCGGCAGCCCCGCCACGCGGTGCACCGCGTCCTCCCCGACAATCGCCAGCGCCGCGTCGTCCGGCGACACCGCCCCGGCCAGCAGGGCGTTGCCCCAGGCGGCCAGGCGTCCTGAACGTGGTTCCGAAAGCATCCCCCCAGAGTAAGGACCCGAACGACGCCCTAAGGACCGGCCCGCCCCGCCGATGACGTAGGTTTTCCCGTGGACGCCGCGCCCGCGGCCCAAGGCGACGACACGAGCCCAAGCGACTCGACGGCAAGGGGAGACAACGCGCTCATGAGCGATGTACTGGAGCTGGTGGACGTATCCGTGGTCCGCGACGGACGCGCTCTGGTGGACGAGGTCTCCTGGTCGGTCAAGGAAGGGGAGCGCTGGGTCATCCTCGGCCCGAACGGCGCCGGCAAGACCACCCTCCTCAACCTCGCCTCCAGCTACCTCTACCCCACCTCCGGCACCGCCACCATCCTCGGCGAGCGCCTCGGCGGCGTCGACGTCTTCGAGCTGCGCCCCCGCATCGGCATGGCCGGCATCGCCATGGCGGAGAAGCTCCCCAAGCGCCAGACCGTCCTGCAGACCGTCCTCACCGCCGCGTACGGCATGACCGCCACCTGGCACGAGGACTACGACCCGGTCGACGAGGCCCGCGCCAAGGCCTTCCTCGACCGCCTCGGCATGAACGACTACCTGGACCGGAAGTTCGGCACCCTCTCCGAGGGCGAGCGCAAGCGCACCCTGATCGCCCGCGCCATGATGACCGACCCGGAGCTCCTCCTCCTGGACGAGCCCGCCGCCGGCCTCGACCTCGGCGGACGCGAGGACCTGGTCCGCCGCCTCGGCCGCCTGGCCCGGGACCCGTACGCCCCCTCCATGATCATGGTCACCCACCACGTCGAGGAGATCGCCCCCGGCTTCACCCACGTCCTGATGATCCGTCAGGGCAAGGTGCTCGCCGCGGGCCCCATGGAGGACGAGCTCAACTCCCGCAACCTGTCCCGCTGTTTCGGCCTCCCGCTCGTCGTCGAGCGCGTCGGCGACCGCTGGACCGCCCAGGGCCTGCCCCTCAAGTAGCCCCGCCCCGCAGGGCGAAGGAACGCCGTGACCCGCACAGCCACGGCACCGCACCGCGCCCTGTCCCATCCGGCCCCACCCGCCCTACCATGACCCTGTGGACATCGACGCATGGATCTGGTGGCTGATCGGCGCGGTGGGGCTCGGCATTCCCCTGGTCCTCACCGCGATGCCGGAGTTCGGCATGTTCGCCGTCGGCGCGGTCGCGGGAGCGGTCACCGCCGCCCTCGGCTTCGGCGTCACCGCGCAGGTGCTCGTCTTCGTGGTCGTCTCCGTCGCGCTCGTCGCCGTGGTCCGCCCCGTCGCGGCCCGCCACCGCGCCGGCACCCCCGGCCTCGCCACCGGCATCGACGCCCTGAAGGGCCGTCAGGCCCGCGTCGTGGAGCGGGTCGACGCCGAGGGAGGCCGCATCAAGCTCGCCGGGGAGATCTGGTCGGCCCGCTCCCTCGACGCCACCCGCGTCTTCGAACCGGGCGACGAGGTCGACGTCGTCGAGATCGAAGGAGCGACCGCGGTCGTCATCTGACCGAAGCCCGCCCCCGGCGTCCCGGCGGCGTGGGAAACTCGATCATCGGAAGAAACCCGGCAGACAACCGGCAGCGAAGGGCACGGGGAACACGATGTCAGCAGTCATCATCGTCCTGATCATTCTGGTGGTGCTCGTCTTCATCGCCCTGATCAAGACGATCCAGGTCATCCCGCAGGCCAGCGCCGCGATCGTGGAGCGCTTCGGCCGCTACACCCGCACCCTCAACGCCGGCCTCAACATCGTCGTCCCGTTCATCGACACGATCCGCAACCGCATCGACCTCCGCGAGCAGGTCGTCCCCTTCCCGCCCCAGCCGGTGATCACCCAGGACAACCTGGTCGTCAACATCGACACCGTCATCTACTACCAGGTGACCGACGCCCGGGCCGCGACCTACGAGGTCGCCAGCTACATCCAGGCCATCGAGCAGCTCACCGTCACCACCCTGCGCAACATCATCGGCGGCATGGACCTGGAGCGGACCCTCACCTCCCGCGAGGACATCAACGCCGCCCTCCGCGGCGTCCTCGACGAGGCCACCGGCAAGTGGGGCATCCGCGTCAACCGCGTCGAGCTCAAGGCCATCGAGCCGCCGACCTCCATCCAGGACTCGATGGAGAAGCAGATGCGCGCCGACCGCGACAAGCGCGCCGCCATCCTCCAGGCCGAGGGCGTCCGCCAGTCCGAGATCCTGCGCGCCGAGGGCGAGAAGCAGTCCGCCATCCTCCGCGCCGAGGGCGAGTCCCAGGCCGCGGCCCTCCGGGCGGAGGGCGAGGCCCAGGCCGTCCGCACCGTCTTCGAGGCCATCCACGCCGGCGACCCGGACCAGAAGCTCCTCTCGTACCAGTACCTCCAGATGCTCCCGAAGATCGCCGAGGGCGACGCCAACAAGCTCTGGATCGTGCCCAGCGAGATCGGCGACGCCCTCAAGGGCCTCTCCGGCGCCCTCGGCGGCATGGGCCAGGGCGGCGCCCCCGCCGCGCCCTTCACCAAGGACGTCCCGTCCGCCAGGCGGGAAGAACCCACCGTCGACTGAACCGATGGCTGACACGTACACGTAATCCGTGCATGATCGGTGCGAGCCCCTCGACCCTGCCGCACGCAGGGCGGGGAGGCGAGCCACTGACCATGTGAGGAAACGGCCTTGTCCATCTGGGAAATGCTGGCGGTCTTCGCCGCCGGCATCGGCGCCGGCGCCATCAACACCATCGTCGGATCGGGGACGCTCATCACGTTCCCGGTCCTCCTCGCGACCGGACTCCCTCCGATCACCGCGAACGTCTCCAACGCCCTCGGCCTCGTCCCCGGCTCCATCAGCGGCGCCATCGGCTACCGCCGCGAACTCCAGGGCCAGACCCGCCGGGTGCTCCGCCTCGGCGCCGCCGCCCTCGTCGGCGGCCTGATCGGAGCGGTCCTCCTGCTCGCCCTGCCCTCCGAGGCGTTCGACGCGATCGTCCCCGTCCTCATCGGACTGGCCCTGGTCCTCGTCCTCCTCCAGCCCCGCATCGCCGCCGCCGTCCAGCGCCGCCGCGAGCGGACCGGCAGCGAGTCCCACCCCGACGGCGGCCCCGTCCTCCTCGTCGGCCTCACCCTCGCCAGCATGTACGGCGGCTACTTCGGCGCCGCCCAGGGAGTCCTCTACCTCTCCCTGATGGGCCTCCTCCTCGACGACGACCTCCAGCGGATCAACGCAGTCAAGAACGTCCTCGGCGCCCTCGTCAACGGCGTCGCCGCCGTCTTCTTCCTCTTCGCCGCCGACTTCGACTGGACCGCCGTCCTCCTCATCGCCGTCGGCTCCACCCTCGGCGGCCAGGTCGGCGCCAAGATCGGCCGCCGCCTCAAGCCCGCCGTCCTGCGCGGCGTGATCATCGCCGTCGGCGTCGTGGCCATCCTCCAGCTCACCCTGAAGTGACCCCGGCATGACGTGAGGGCCCGCCCCCGACCGGGGCGGGCCCTCTCACGTCCGTACGGATCAGGCGGCGCTACGGGCCAGCCACTCCGGCAGCTGCGAGCGCTCACCGGCCCGCATCGCCAGCAGCATCGCGTCCGCCGGCGTCGGCTCGAACGGCTCGAAGAGCAACGGCATCCCCGCCTGCTCCGGCGTCCGGTCGGCCTTGCGGTGGTTGTCCTCCGCGCAGGAAGCGACCGTATTCAGCCAACTGTCCCCACCACCCTGCGCCCGCGGCACCACGTGGTCCACGGTCGTCGCGCGCTTCCCGCAGTACGCGCACCGGTGCTGGTCCCTGACCAGCACCCCCCTCCTCGACCACGGAGCCTGTCTTCGGAACGGCACCCGGACGAAGCGGCAGAGCCTGATCACCCGCGGCACCGGGAGGTCGACGGCGGCGGCACGCACCCGCAGGTCGGGGTGGGACTGCTCCACGACGGCCTTGTCCTGCAGGACAAGCACCACCGCACGGTTGAGTGTCACCGTCGACAGCGGCTCGAAGCTCGCGTTCAGTACCAGCGTGTCCCGCATTGTGCCCACCTCCCGTTGTGCCGGCCCACCCCCCTGGTGAGCTTGGATCAAACGATGGCCGGGCAGGCCGGGGTCGGACAACGCAATTTCCTGCGCAACAAAAGATGCCCGCTTCTGATCTCTCCAAGACCAGAAGCGGGCAAACAACAAACGAACGATCAGCCTGCCGCGGGAGCCGCGTACTCACCCACCAGCTGGGCCCGGCCCAGCGTGTGGAAGCGCAGGTTGAACCCGACGGCGGCCGGCGAGGCGTCCGCGTCCGGCCCCAGCTTCTCCGTGTCCACCGCGTAGACCGTGAACACGTAGCGGTGCGCCGGATCCCCGGCCGGCGGGGCCGCTCCGCCGAAGTCCCTCGACCCGTAGTCGTTCCGCGCGTGCACCGCACCGGCCGGCAGCCCCTCGAAACCGCCCGACCCGGCACCTGCGGGAAGCTCGGTGACCGACGCCGGGATGTCGAAGAGCACCCAGTGCCAGAACCCGCTGCCCGTCGGCGCGTCCGGATCGAAGCAGGTCACCGCGAAGCTCTTGGTCTCCGCCGGGAACCCCTCCCAGCGCAGCTGCGGAGAGACGTTCCCCTCCGCGTACACCTGGGCGTCCTTCAGCACCCCACCGGGCGATACGTCGTCGCTCGCCACCGTGAACTCCGCCACCGGCGGGTGGAAGGCGTGGGGGAGAGGCGCCCTCTGGCCCTCGGACATGTCGAACCTCCGCTTCGTCCTGTCACATCCAGTTGCGACGGCCGCCGACCTCGGCGAGCCACTGGTGGAGGTAAGCGTTCCAGTCGGTGCCCCGATAGTCGTCCAGACCCACCTTGAACGCCCGGAAGGAGTCGCTGCCCTCGGTGAAAAGACCCGGCTTCTTGTCCATCTCCAGGACGACGTCCATCTCGCGGTCGTCCGCGACGAAGCTGACCTCGACCTGGTTCAGGCCGCGGTACTGCTGCGGCGCGAAGAACTCGATCTCCTGGTAGAAGGGGAGCCGCTGACGGGTGCCGCGGATGTGCCCGCGCTCCATGTCCGCGCTCTTGAAGCGGAAGCCCAGCTGGATGAAGGCGTCGAGGATCGCCTGCTGCGCCGGCAGCGGGTGCACGTTGATCGGGTCGAGGTCGCCCGAGTCCACCGCGCGGGCGATCTCCAGCTCGGTGCTGACGCCGATCTCCATGCCGTGCAGGCGCTGCCCGCCGATCGTGTTGACCGGGGTCTCCCACGGGATCTCCAGGCCGAACGGCACCACGTGCACCGCCCCGGCCTTCACCTCGAACGCACCGCCGAGCCGCACCTTCACGAACTCGACGTCCTGCTTGTGCTCCTGGTCGCCGCCCTCGACCTCCACACGCGCCTGGAGACCGACGGACAGCCCCTCGATCTGCTGGTCGACGCTGCCGCCCTGGATCCGGACCTCGCCCTGGACGACGCCGCCCGGGACCACGTTCTCCTCGGTGAGCACCGTCTCGACGGTCGCCCCGCCGGCACCCAGGCTGGCCAGCAGCTTCTTGAATCCCATGCCACTCTCTCCTTCTCGTTCCTGTCCCCTACATACGCGCGACGACCGTAGCGGGTTCCACCGCGCTCCCCGTTACGCTCGGACGCCATGAGCGAGAGCCCCGACCGTACGCCGCTTCCGAGGAGCTTCTTCGACCGCCCCGTCCTGGAGGTCGCCCCGGAACTCCTCGGCCGCACCCTGGTACGGACGACCGACGAGGGGCGCATCGAACTGAGACTCACGGAGGTGGAGGCGTACGCCGGAGCGATCGACCCCGGCTCGCACGCCTTCCGGGGCCGCACGCCCCGCAACGCCTCCATGTTCGGCCCGCCCGGTCACGCGTACGTCTACTTCACCTACGGCATGTGGCACTGCCTGAACCTGGTGTGCGGCCCCGAGGGCGAGGCGAGCGGCGTACTGCTCCGAGCGGGTGAGATCCTGCGCGGCGCGGAGCTGGCCCGCCCCCGCCGCCGCTCGGCCCGCAAGGACGCGGAACTGGCGAAGGGCCCCGCCCGCCTCGCCACCGCCCTGGACGTCCCCGGCTCCCTGAACGGCACCGACGTCTGCGCAGGCCCGGACGCCCCCCTCGCCGTCCTCACCGGCACCCCGCCGGCCCCGTCCCTCATCCGTACGGGCCCGCGCACCGGCGTCGGCGGCGACGGCGCCCCGCACCCCTGGCGCTTCTGGATCTCCGAGGACCCCACGGTCAGTCCGTACCGTCCCCACACGCCCCGGAAGCGCCGACTTGACCCGCCCAGAACGGAGGCGTAACGTGGCCCGAGCCGCTTGAGACGGTGGTGCTTGTTCAAGCACCCCGAGAGCGGCCACCCACTTCAACGCGACGAATCCCTACGGGGCCTATTTCGGCATGCCGAAATAGATTCCCATTGGCCCGATTATGAGCCACCAGGGAAATCGGCTAAAGTAGTGGACGCGCCGGAAGGCCCCGAGAAAAACAAATCGGGACCGGAAAGCACCGAGGAAATCGGATCGGAAAGATCTGATAGAGTCGGAAACGAAGGAAGCGCCCGGAGGGCCCGGAAACGGGAACGAAG
>NZ_JBHYPS010000070.1:0-24996 GCF_042746075.1 Streptomyces sp. NPDC058758
CGTCCGGGTAGTTGCCTTTTTCCTCGTGTCGCGGGTCGAGGCTTTGGTGGCGGGGGGGGGACACCCGTTTGTGGCGCTGGCCCCACCCCCCGCCCCCCCCCCCGGGGGGGGGCGCCCCCCCCCCCCCCGCGTCCCGCTCGGGCACCGACCTCATCACAGCGTCTCCACTCCTGCGCGCACGGCGGCCGCCAGGGCCGCCCCTCACCGGAACCATCTTGCGCCATGAGGTCGGTTCCCGATAGAAACTCACCCGGAGCGAGTGAGTTCCCAAAAGAGACCGACTGAATCCAGGGGTGGGTGCCGCATGGGCGGAACACGAGCGATCCCGAAGCGGGACCGGCGCGACGACGAGCAGGAGGCCTCGCCGCCGGGCGTCTTCTGGCGCTACTGGGCCGCCGCCACCGTCAGCGGCGCGGGCACCGCCGTCACCGCGCTGGCCCTGCCGCTCGTCGCCCTCACCGTCCTCGACGCCACCGCCTTCGAGGTCGCCCTGCTCGCCGCCGCCGGACAGGTCTCCTGGCTGCTGCTCAGCCTCCCGGCGGGCGTCGTCGCCCAGCGCGTACCGCTGCGCCGGCTCCAGGTCACGCTCGACCTCGTACGGTTCGCGGCCCTCGGATCGCTGCCGCTCGCGTGGTGGCTCGGCACCCTCACCTACCCGCACCTGCTGCTCGCGGCGCTCGTCACGGGCGCGGCGACGGTGCTGTTCGACATAGGCAACTCGACCTTCCTGCCCGCCGTCGTCCCCGCCCGCGAACTGGCCGCCCGCAACAGCGTCATGTCCGGCACCCACGCCGTCACCGACACCGGAGGCCCCTCCCTCGGCGGCGTCCTGATCGGCGCCACCGGCCCGGTCGGCGCGCTCGTCGTGGACGCCGCCAGCTACCTGGCCTCCGCCGTACTGCTGCGCACCCTCCCCGAGAGCCGTCCCGCGCCGCGCACCGGCGAGAGCGCCCTGCGGCTGATGCGCGAGGGCTGGCGGTACGTCACCGGACACCCGGTCATGCGGCCCTGCATGATCTGGGCGACCGCCGCCAACTTCCTCAACGCGGCCCTCGTCGCCCTCACCCCCCTCTACCTGGTCCGCGAGGCCGGACTCGACGCCGTACAGCTCGGTCTCGTCCTCGCCATGGACGGGGTCGGCGCGCTCGCCGGCGCCGCCGTCGCGGTCCGGGTGACCACCCGCCTCGGCACCGCGCGGGGCATCATCGTGGCCGACCTGGCCGGCGGCGCGCTGCTGCTGCTCGCCCCGCTGACCACCTCGGCGGGGGACGCGTACTGGTTCGCCCTGGGCAACGCCGGCTTCGCCTTCGGCACCGTCATCGGCTCGATCGCCACCCGCACCTACCGCCAGACCCAGTCGCCCCCGGAGCTGCTGTCCCGCGTCATGGCCACGGTCCGCTTCGTCTCCTGGGGCGCGATGCCCCTCGGCGCGCTCACCGCCGGCCTCCTCGCCACCCACACCGGCGCCCACACCGCCCTCTGGGCCGTCTGCGGAGCCGCCTTCCTGCCCCCGCTCTACCTCCTCTCCACCCGGGTGGGCCGCCACCGCGACCTCGTCTGACGCCCGCCCCCGCGCCGGCGGGCGGCCCGGACCACCAGGGTCCTGCCGGCGGATCCGGTACGGGCCGAGAGCCGTCAGCGCGGCCGCCGCGTGGGTCCGGTGCGTCCCGTCGGCCCGAGGGCCGCCGGCCGACGCGGCCGGGAACCGCAGGCCCGCGGCGCGCTGCCCGTCCAGCTCGGCCAGTGCGAGGGCGCCCCCCGCCCGGTCGTCCGGCGGCACGGCGCCGTCCCGCGCGAACGCGACGAGCAGGCCCGCCCCGTCCTCCGCGCCGCGGAGCACACCGGGCGGGTGATACTTCCCGTGCCGCGCCCGGAGACCGACGCCGGGCCGCGGGGCCGGCGGTCCCGCGCAGATCGTGCGGCCGTGCGGGGGAGGGGCTCGGGTGGGTCTGGCGATCGAGAGCCGGGATTCGGAGCTGCCGTTCGTCGAGCGGGTGTGGCGCAGCCGGAGCGACGACGTCGGCCGGATGATGTCGGTCGCGACGCCGCACTGGGAGCTGGTGTTCTGGGAGCACCGTGGCGAGGTGCGGGCGGCGGTGCTGGGGCCGGAGGCGAAGGCGTCCGTGGCCCCCGTCCCGGAGGACGCCGAGTTCTTCGGGATCAGCTTCGCGCTGGGGACCTCGATGCCCCACATCCCGGTCAGCGGCCTGGTGGGCAGCAACGCGCCGATCCCCGACGTGACGCGGCGTTCGGTGTGGCTGAAGGGCTCGGCCTGGCACGTGCCCGACTACGACAACGCCGAGGCGTTCGTGCGCCGGATGGTGCGGGAGGGCATCGTGGACGCGGACCCGATGGTCCCCGCGGTGCTCGACGGAACCGCTCCGGACGTCTCCGAACGGACCGTGCAACGGCGCTTCGTCGCGGCGACCGGCCTGACCCGGGGCGCCGTCCGGCAGATCGACCGTGCGCGCCGGGCGGCCGTGATGATCCAGGAGGGCACGGCGGCCCAGGAGGTCGTCCACCTGCTGGGGTACTTCGACCAGCCGCACCTGGCACGGTCCCTGAAACGGTACGTGGGACGGACCGCGACCCGGCTCGCCGCGCCGGACCCGGAGGAACCGCTGTCGCTTCTGTACAAGCCCCGGCCCCGGACACCCGCCTAGTGTTCCCCTGTGGCCGGGAGGCCGGTCCGCCCCGACCGGGGCGGCCGAAGGGCCCCCGGAATCGTCGTGGAGGAATCATGCGCAAGGTCGTCTCGGGTCTGTTCGTCTCGCTCGACGGTGTCGTCCAGTCGCCGAACGAGTGGCAGTTCGCCTTCGACGAGGAGATGGGCGCGGCACTGGCGGGAACGCTGGAGACGGCCGACACGATCCTGCTGGGCGGTGTGACGTTCGGCGAATGGGCCGGTTACTGGCCGACGGTGACCAGCGGCGAGGACGCCGGCTTCGCGAAGTGGATCAACGAGTCGCCCAAGTACGTCGTCTCCTCCACGCTGGACACCGTCGAGGACTGGGAGAACAGCACGCTGGTCAAGGGCGACCTCGCGGCGGCGGTCGAGGAGCTCAAGGCCGGCGAGGGCAAGAACATCACCGTCGCGGGCAGCCCGACGCTGGTGCGCTCGCTGCTGGAGCTGGACCTGCTGGACGAGCTCGTCCTGCTGATCCACCCGGTGGTGGCCGGCGAGGGCCGCAAGAAGCTGTTCGCCGACGACGCCCCGATGAAGAAGCTCGAACTGGTCGGCGCCCGGCCGACCAGCAGCGGCGTGATCATCGCGACCTACCGCCCGGTGCGCTGAACCCGGGAGGGGCCGGGGCACCGACCGCCCGACGGCCCCGCGCCCCTTCGGGCCGCCTGCGGAGACGGCTCCGCAGGCGGCGCCGGACGAACCGTCAGCTGCCGGGCCGTCCCGCCTTGTGGACCCGCAGCGCCCAGAGCACGAGCGGTGCCTGGAGCGGGAGCCGGGCCAGTGCCGCCGCACGGAGCGGGGCCGGCCGGTGGCGCCAGTCGTACGCCATCTTCACGTTGGCGGGGAACACGGCGGTGAACAGCCCGGCCGCCGCCAGCGCGCCGGCCCGCCGCGTGCGCGGCGCGGCGATGGCCGCGCCGACGGCGATCTCCGCGACGCCGCTCACGTGGGTCCACGTCCGGGGCGACCCGGGCAGGCTCCGGGGCACGATGGCGTCGAACTGCCGTGGAACGGCGAAGTGGGCGATGCCGGCACCGATCAGCAGACCGCTGAGCAGCCGGGCGGAAGTCGTGGAAGCAGGCATGTCCCATCCCTCGTCGAAGACGTCGCCGTGCGGAGGCACGCTCAAGTTACCTGACAGTAGGGCCTGGGGGCGGCCGAGGGAACGCGTTCCTCCTCACACGGTCCGACGCCCCCCCCGGGCCCCGCCGAGTGCGCCCTGCTCGACGCCGTCGCGCCCGTCGCGCCCGGCAGGCCCGTCCGCCCGGCGGGCCCGATAGGCCCGGCGGGCCCGGTAGGCCCGGTAGGCCCGGTAGGCCCGGTAGGCCCGGTAGGCCCGGCAGGCCCGGCCGGACCGGCAAGGCCCGTTCGGCGTCACCGCCCGGGTGCTCGTACGAAGGGTCCGCGCTTTTGCCGTTTCGGCAACAGGACTGGCCCGGGGAGGAGGCGCTGGGCGACGGTGGGGCCATGGCCGACGACATCGCAGCAGAAGCCCTTTCCACCGACAGCGTCCCCTTCGCCGACGGCTACGTCGGCGACCCCGCCGTGCGTGACGAGTGGGACAGTCGCTACTCCGAGCGCCGGCAGCTCTGGAGCGGACAGCCCAACGGCGCGCTCGTCGCGGAGGTCGCCGACCTTCCGCCCGGGCGCGTGCTCGACGTCGGCTGCGGGGAGGGCGCGGACGCCATCTGGCTCGCCCGCTCCGGCTGGGACGTCACCGCACTGGAGGTCTCGGGCGTGGCGCTGGCCCGGGCCGCCGCCCACGCCCGGGACGCCGGCGTCGAGGTGCGCTGGGTGCACGCCGGTCTGGCCGAGGCGGCGCTCCCGCCCGCCTCCTTCGACCTGGTCTCCGCGCAGTACCCGGCACTGCTCCGCACCCCGGGGTCGACGGCCGAGCGCGCCCTGCTCGACGCCGTCGCGCCCGGTGGGACCCTGCTGCTCGTCCACCACGCGGGCATGGACGAGCGCCACCCCGACCAGGAGGGCGGCTTCGACCCCGCCGACTACGTCTGGCCCTCGATGGTCGCCGCGCTCCTCGGTGACGACTGGCGGGTCGAAGTGGACGAGGAGCGGCCCCGGGTGGTGCCCGAGGGCGGCGCGGGCGCCCACCACGCCGACGACGTGGTGCTGCGCGCCCGCCGCCTCCGCTGACGCCCCGGACCGGCCCCCCGGGACCGCCCGTCCGGCTCCCGGGGCGTGACCACCGCGCCTCTGCCGCACCTGTCGCGGACCGGTGCCCGCACCCGCGGGAACCGGCCACCCGCCCGGCCCGGCCGCTTCGTCACGCGGTGCGGTGCGTTCGCGATGGCGACCGTCACCCCGCCCGGCATCCCCGTCCTCATGCCCGGCGAATCCACCGGAACCCCGGACGGCCCGCTCCTGCGCTGCCTGCGTGCCCTGGAGGCGTTCGACCGGGAGTTCCCCGGCTTCCACGGCGAGGCCCACGGAGTGACGCTCGACCCCGAATCCGGCGACCACCTCATCGAGTGCGTCCGGCGGACCCCCTCCTGACCTCCGTCCGCCCGCACGGACGGACCGGTTCGGCGGCGGTGACGACGGCAGCAGTGGCGGCAGGCTCCTGGCCGCTGCCGCTGCCGCTTTCGCCGCCGCGCTTCGCGCGAACGGGTCTGCCGAGGACCACTCCCGTCAGAACCAGCGCCAGCCCGCCCAGTTGCTGCACGGTCAGCACCTCGGCGGCCACGACCGTGCCCAGCAGGACGCCGGTGACGGGGTTGAGCAGTCCGATCAGGCCCACGGTCCCCGCGGGCAGGTGCCGCAGCCCGGCGAACCAGACGGTGAAGGCCAGCGCGGTGGCGACCACGGAGACGTAGGCGAACGCGAGGAGCGCGGGCGGGGAGAGCGCGGGGGGAGGTCCCTCCACGACGGCCGCCACGGGAAGCAGCAGCAGGCCGCCGGCGGTGAGCTGCCAGGCGGTCGAGGCGACCACGTCGGTGCCGGTACCGGCACCGCTGCCGGTACCGACGTCGGCGTCGGTGCTCCAGCGTTTGGTCAGGACGTGGCCGAAGGCCGAGACGAGCATGGCGGCGGCCGACGCGAGGACGCCCCGCACGTTCACCCCTTCCGTGCCGGTGAGCAGCATCAGGCACACTCCGGCGAGGCCGATTCCGGCACCGGCCAGGTGGGCGGCCCGGGGCCGTTCGGAGACCAGGGGCCAGGCGAGGAGCATCATCGCCAGCGGGGACACCGCCATGACGGTCGAGGCCAGGCTCGTGGGCAGGGTCTGGGAGGCGACGTAGACGAGGACGAAGAACACGCTCACGTTGAGCAGGCCCAGGACGGCGGAACGCCACCACCACGCGCCGCGCGGCAGCCGCCTGCACAGGGCCATCAGGACGAGGCCGGCGGGCAGGGCGCGCCACGCCGCTCCGTACAGCGGGTGGCCGGTGGGCAGGAACTCGTGGGTGACGAAGTAGTTGGTCCCCCAGGCCACCGGCGCGAGGGCGGTCAGCGCCGTCCACCGTATATTAGCTTCCATGGAAGCCAATATACCTTCCCGGGAAGATATGATGGGGGCATGGACGACGCACGGAAACCTCTGGACCACGTGGCCCGCATTCAGGCCGACTGGCGCCAGCAGCGGCCCGACGTCGACGTCTCCCCGCAGGGGGTGATCGGCCGGCTGCACCGCCTGGCCGGCGGACTCACCGAGGAACTCTGCCGCGTCTACGCCCACTACGGCCTCAGCGAAGGGGAGTTCGACGTCCTGTGCGCCCTGCGGCGCGCCGGCGAACCCTACGAGCGGGCACCCGGCGAGCTCGCCGAGCACACCATGGTCACCACCGGCGCGATGACGAAACGGATCGACCGCCTGGAACGGGCCGGCCTCGTCACCCGCCGCCGGGCGGACGGCGACCAGCGCGGTCGCATCGTCGCCCTCACCGAGCCGGGCCGTGACCTCGTCGACCGGGCGTTCACCGACCACATGCGCAACGAACGCCGCCTCCTGGACCTCCTGGCCCCCGCCGAGGCGGAGGCCCTCGAATCGCTGCTCACCACCTGGCTCCGCCGCCTGGAAGGCGGCACGTGAGAGCGGAGGGTCCAGTGGCCCCGTTACGCTGACGGTGCGCCGACCGTCCGGTCGGCGCGGGGACGTTGCCGACGGGGGCGGGATTCCGTGGACCTACAGGAAGCCGTGCGGCGGAGCCGGCGGGCGGAACGCCTCGGGTGGTCGGCCATCGCCGTGGTGGCGGGCCTCGGGCTGCTGGCCGTTCTCGCCGGGCTCGTGGCCGTCGCGCTGTTCGTCGTCGGGGCGGTCAGCGTGAACTGAGGCCGCCGGGACCGCGCCACCCGGGGCGACGACCTCGCGCAACGGCTCGGCGCCCCGCGACGTCCCCGGCGAACGCGGTCAGCCGGAGCGGTACCCCCACCGGGCGGCGCCGTCCTTGCCCATGAAGCAGGCCGCCGGGCGCCCGTCCGCGGTCGTGGCGGTCGCGCCCACGGGGGAGCAGAACCGGCCGAAACCGACGCCGGAACCCGTGCCGGTGCCTCCGCTCGTGCCGCCCGTGGTGTCCGAGCCCCCGGAGGAGCCGTCGTCCCCCGACCTGTCGTGGCCGCCTCCCGACCCGCCGCCGTCCGAGGTGGACCCGGGAGACGGCCGCGTGTGCGGCTGGGGCTTCGAAGTCGGCTGCG
Source organism: Streptomyces sp. NPDC058758 (assembly GCF_042746075.1). NCBI lineage: Bacteria > Bacillati > Actinomycetota > Actinomycetes > Kitasatosporales > Streptomycetaceae > Streptomyces > Streptomyces sp. NPDC058758. Next base: position 7,337 of record NZ_JBHYPS010000070.1, read on the forward strand.
CACCCGGCGCGGACCCGGGCTTCGACCGCGGCTTGGGCTTGGGCTGCGGCTTCGGGGACGGGCTCGGGCCGGGCGCGATGCAGGAGGTGCCCGGACCGATGAGCCACAGGTCGACCCGCGTGGTGACGGGCGCATCGATGCCCGCCTCCGGCTGCTGCCGGCAGACCTCCCAGTCCGCCAGGGACCGGCGCCGGTCGTCCAGGTGCTGTCCGGTGTGCGCGTGGAAGCGCGTGACGCGGTCGAGGCCGAGCGCGGCGAGCGCCCGCGATGCGGCGTCGGACCGCCGCCCGACGAGGTCCGGCATCACCACGCGCCGGGTCCCGTCCAGTTGCGAGGGGCAGGGTTCCGCCTCCGGAACCGCGTAGAGCGTCAGCGTCCCGCCGGACGGGCGGGCCGGCTCGCCGGGGGCGGGGTTCTGGAAGCAGACCCGCCAGCCGGCGTGGGAGGCCGGCGGAGTCCGGTACGCGGACGACGCGTCGGCGGCCGTCACCCGCCACGATCCGCCCCGCGCCGTCGCCGTGGCCGTGACGAGGGAGGCCCCGCGGAAGTCGGGCACCGCCGTGGCGCGTTCCGTCCCGCCCCCTGCCACGGCGTCGGGCTGCCCGGGTCCGCTCAGTCCGGCGACCAGTGCCGCCGCGGCCACCACGGCCACCGACACCGGATGCCGCCGTATCCACGTGGAGGTCCGCCTCCCGCCGGAGGGGCGCAGGGGCGAGTCCGGAGGCAGCAGTTCTCCCGCCGCTTCCAGGAGTTCCCCCTTCGGGTCGAGCTTCGAGCCGTGCAGCTTGTGCGGCTTCCCGTCCACCAGGACCTCGACGGAGTCGAACAGGCCGTGCGCGCGCCGCAGGACCTGCGGCGGCCCGGCCACGCGGACCGCCTTCGGCGCCAGGAGGTTCCGCAGGAGGACGAGTCCCTTCCGGGTGAGGACGGCGTAGCCCCAGCCGTCGTGGTAGACGGACCGGACGACCTCGCCCGCCCCGAGCTCCCGCAGTAGAACCTTCTTGTGGTCGTCGGAGAGGGAGATGCTCTCGCCCGACGCGACCGCGGCGGTACGCGGATCGTCGGCCAGCGGATCGGACACGAACTTCCCCGTGCTCGGAGGTACGACGGACGGCCCGGGGAGGGCCCGCACGGCGGCCCCGGACGTACGGGATGCTAGCCCCTGCCCGTCAAAGCCCCTGGTCCGGGCCCCTTTTCCGGGTACGGAGGGGCAAGGGGGACGTGTACCGCGCGGCGAGGACGTACGCGAAGCGCGCCGGGGCAGGGGCCGGACGCGGCACCCGGCCGGGGGCGTGGGGCGCGTTGTCCGGGCGGACAGTGCTCCCGGCCCAACCCTGTCCGGGCGGACAGTCCGCGAGGGCACGCCGGAGCCGTAGGTTCACCTCCTGTTCGCGTTCCGCGACGACCACCCCCCTGGCACCCCCGCCCAGAGTCACCGGAGCATGCCATGAGCCCCACCACGCCACCCGCCACCGCCCCGGCCGCGCAGACGGCCGAGCCCGGCGGCATGCGGAGGATCGCCACCGCCAGCTTCATCGGCACCGCGATCGAGTTCTACGACTACTACATCTACGGCACGGCCGCGGCGCTCGTCCTGAACGAGGCGTTCTTCCCCGAACTGTCGAAGACCGCCGGAACGCTCGCGACCCTCTCCACCTTCGCCATCGGCTTCGCCGCCCGCCCGCTGGGCGCGGCGGTCTTCGGACACTACGGCGACCGGGTGGGGCGCAAGGCCGTCCTCGTCGTCTCGCTCCTGATGATGGGTCTGTCCACCGGCCTCATCGGCCTGTTGCCCGGGTACGCGACCCTCGGCGTCTGGGCACCGGTCCTGCTCGTCCTGCTGCGGATCGTCCAGGGCCTCGGCCTCGGCGGCGAGTGGGGCGGCGCGGCCCTGATGGCGGTCGAGCACGCCCCGAAGGGGAAGCGCGGCCTGTACGCGGCGGCCCCGCAGATGGGCTCGCCCGTCGGCTACTTCGCCGCCACGCTCACCTTCCTCGCCATGTCCTCGCTGCTCGACGAGGCCTCCTTCGAGAGCTGGGGCTGGCGCATCCCCTTCCTGCTCTCCTTCGGCCTGGTCGCCGTCGGCCTGGTGATCCGCCTGAAGGTCGCCGAGACCCCGGCCTTCGCCAAGGTCACCGAGCAGCACGAGACGGCCAAGGCCCCGCTCGTCGAGGCGTTCCGCAGGCACCCGAAGGAGATGCTGCTCGGCGCCGGCATGATCACCGTGGTGTACGTGATGTTCTACACCGCCGCCACGTACTGCATGACGTACACCACCACGACCCTCGGCATCCCCAAGAACGACATGCTGGCCCTCACCCTGGTCGCCGTCGCGGTCCTGGGCCTCTCCACCTTCGTCGTCGCCCGCTGGTCCGACCGGATGGGCCGCCGCAAACTGATCATCGCCGGTGCCGCCTTCGGCGTGGTGTGGGGCGCGGTCCTCTTCCCCCTGCTCGACACCGAGAACTACGTCCTCGTCGCGATCGCGCTGAGCGGCGCCCTGCTCTGCATGGGCATCATCTACGGCCCCGCCGGCGCCTACATGCCCGAACTGTTCGGCACCCGCATGCGGTACTCCGGCGCCGGCTTCTCCTACAACCTCGGCGGCGTCCTCGGCGGGGCCGCCGCCCCGCTGATCGTCACCGCCCTGGCCGAGAGCTACAGCCCGGCGGTCGGCGGCTGGTTCCTCAGCGGCATGGCCCTGCTCTCGCTGCTCTGCGTCCTCGCCCTGCCGGAGACCAAGGACCGGGACCTCGACCTCGTCTGAGACCCGCCCGCACAGCGCCGACCGCCCGGCCGCAGCCCCGCCCCGGGAGAGCCGCACCGGCCCGCCGGCGGGGACGCCGCACCCCGCCTCCGGGCCGGAAGCCTCCTCACAGGGAACCCACAGACGACCCCCCTAACCTGGAGCGATGGACGACACCCCCGGCGCCCCCGCGCACGACGGCCGCGCACGGCTGGGACCGCTCCTCGCGGCGCTCACCGTCCCCGTCACCGTGGCGGTCCTCGGGACGGAGGCCACGGAGACCGCGGTCACCGAGGTGATCGTGACCGGGCCGGGGGAGGACCTCGACGCCGTGCCCGGCGCGCTCGTGCTCGCGGCCGGCGCGCGCGGCGCGGCCGCGGTCCGCGCCGTCACCGAGGCCGGCCGGGCCGGCGCGGCGGCCGTCGTCCTCAAGGCGGACCCCGCCGGCCTCCCCGCACCCGTCCTTGCCGCCGCCCGCGAAGCCGCGGTTCCCGTGCTCACCGTGACGCAGGACGAGCGGTGGTACCGCCTCGCCGAGGACGTACGGGCCGCCCTGTCCCGGGCGTCCCGGAGCGCGACGGCCCCGGGGACGACGGGCGACCTGTTCTCCCTGGCGCAGACACTGGCGACGATCACCCGCGGTGTGGTCAGCGTCGAGGACGCCGCCGGTCACGTCCTCGCCTACTCCCGCTCGCAGGACGAGGCCGACGAACTCCGCCGGCTGACCGTCCTGGGGCGCGCCTGCCCGGAGCCGTACCTGAAACGCCTCCGGGAACAGGGCGTGTTCCAGCGGCTGCGCTCCGGCGAGGAGGTCGTCGAGGTCCCGGAGCAGCCCGACCTCGGCTACCGGCGGCGGCTCGTCACCGGGATCGCCGCGGGACACCGCCCGCTGGGCACCATCTGGCTCCAGGAAGGGGCGCGCCCCCTCGCGCCGAACGCTCCCGAGGCCCTTCGGGGCGCCGCCCGCCTCGCGGCGCCCCAGCTCGTCGACCACTACCACCAGGGCGATCCGTCCGCGCGGGTGGCCTCCCGTGCCGAACTCGCCCACGGCCTGCTGACCGGCAGGTTCGACGCGGGCGCCCTCGCCGGCCACCTCGGCCTCGACCCCTCGCAGGGGGCCACCGTCGTCGCCGTCGACCTGCGCGACCCCGAGCGCTCCGACGCCCCGGCCGCGGACCTGCGGCGCGGCGAGGCCGCCGGCATCGTCTCCGTCCACGCGGCCGCGTTCCGCCGCGACGCCCTGGTCACCCAGGCCTGCGGCCAGATCTACGTGATGCTCCCGGCGAGGAACGGCGACGCGGACGACCCCGCCGTCCACCGCTGGGCCGGCGAACTCGTCACCGTCCTGCGCCGGCAGTCCGGCACGCCCGTCCAGGCCGCCCTCGCCGGCACCGCGCGGCGCCTGGACGCCGTCCCCGAGGTCAAGGCGCGCGGCCACCAGGCCCTGCGGCTCATGGCGCGCACCCCGGAGCGCGCCGTCGCCACCCACACGGAGCTGCAGGCCTCCCTGGTCCTGTGCGACGTCCTGCGGCTGCTCGACGAGCACCCCGGCACCCGGCACGCCGGCCTGGCGGCGCTCGTCGCCCACGACGCGGAAGCCGGTTCCGACCTGGCCCGCTCCCTCCTCGCCTATCTCGACGGGTTCGGCGACGTGGCACGGACCGCCGAGACGCTCACCATCCACCCGAACACCCTGCGGTACCGGGTCCGCAAGGCGGTCTCGATCAGCGGGATCGACCTCGGCGACCCCGACCAGCGACTCGTGGCGATGCTCCAGCTCCGCCTGGCCGTGCACGGCCGGCAGGGCCCGGCGGCGCCCTTCCCCGTACCCCCGGCGACGCCCGGCCCGACCGTACCGGCGTAGCCGCCCGGCGCAGGAGGAGCCCCGGTCGGGCCCGGACCTTCGCGACCGGAGGCCGTACGGGCCCTTCCGGGCCGGGGACCCGTCGTGCCCGCGGCTATCGGGGAATGGTCTGCTCCGTCCAGATGGTCTTGCCGGAATCGCTGTAGCGGCTGCCCCAGCGCGCCGTGACCTGAGCGACCAGGAACAGGCCGCGGCCGCCCTCGTCGGTGCTGACGGCCCTGCGCAGCCGGGGGTGGCTGTTGCTCGTGTCGGTGACCTCGCACACCAGCACCCGGTCGCGGATCAGGCGCAGGCCGACGCGTCCTCCGGCGTAGCGCATCGCGTTGGTGACCAGTTCGCTGACCACGAGTTCGGTCGTGAAGGCCAGGTCGTCCAGACCCCAGAGGGCGAGCTGTTCGCCGACCAGCCGTCGCGCCTGGGCGACCGCCTCCAGGTCCTGGGGGAACTCCCACTCGGCCACGTCGGCGGGGGCGACGGCCCGCGTCCTGGCCAGGAGGACGGTGGTGTCGTCGGCGTGCCGGCGCGTGGGGGAGGCCGAGGAGAGGAGCTCCATGCCCGCCTCCTCCAGCGACCGTCCCGGTCGGCACGCGGAGCGCAGGAGACCGGTCACGTCCGTGCCGGAAGCCCCGCCGGAACCCGTGCCCGCGAGGCCGTCCGCGGCGCCGTCCGCGCCGTCGACGGTGAGGAGCCCGTCGCTGTACAGGGCGATCACACTGCCGGGTTCGAGCGCGACCTCGACCACCTCGAAGGGCATTCCGCCGACCCCGAGGAACGGTCCCGGCGGGACGTCCACCAGACTCACGCCGCCGTCCGGGGCGATCACGGCCGGCGGGGGATGGCCCGCGCTGGCGAACCGGCACACCCGCGACACCGGGTCGTAGACCGCGTAGAGGCAGGAGGCGCCGACGACGTCGGGGTGCTCCGCCTCGGCGGCCATCCGCTGGACCAGGTCGTCCAGCCGGGTCAGCAGTTCGTCGGGGGGCAGGTCGAGTTCGGCGAGGGTGTGGATCGCCGTCCTGAGCCGCGCCATGGTCGTCGTCGCGGGCAGACCGTGGCCGATGACGTCGCCGACCACCAGGGCGGTGCGCAACGACGACAGGGCCAGCGCGTCGAACCAGTCCCCGCCCACACCGGTGTCCCCGACGGCCGCCCGGAAGAAGCCGGCCGAGTCCACGGAGGCGGTGCTGCCCGAGACCGGCGGCCGCAGACTGCTGCGCAGCGCCGCCGCCGTGCGGCGCTCGTGGGCGTAGCGCCGGGCGTTGTCGATGGCGAGGGCCGCGAAGTTCACGATCTCCTTCATCAGCTTCGCGTCCTGGCCGTCGAAGGGGTACGGCCGCCGGGTGCGGAAGACCTGGACGTATCCCAGGACGTGCCCGCCCGCCACCAGCGCGGCGCCCATGGACGCGTGCGCGCCCGCGGGCACCAGCCGGTCCGTCCCGGGGCCGTCGCCGAGGAACTCCCGGTAGTCGCGGGGGCCGTTGCCGACCAGCACGTCGCCCCGTTCGAGGTGACGGAAGCCGGGCCGGTCGGGGAACCGGGGCAGGAGTTCGCCCACGGCCACCTGGTCGTCGGGCCACGGGCCGTGCGCGTGCTTCGCGGCGGCCCGCCGGAAGTCGGCGTTCAGGCCCTCCACCCGGCGGGGCGGCTCGGCGCCCGAGCCGAGCCCGTCGGAGAACTCGACCGCCGCGAGGTCTCCCAGGGCGGGCACGAGGAAGTCCACCAGGTCCTCGGCGATACGTTCCGCCACCAGGCTCCGGCCGATCCCCCGCGACGCCCGGTAGACGAGGTCCAGCCGGTCCGCCGCGCGGAAGCGCTCGGTGACGTCGACGAGCGAGGAGAACACGCCGTCGATCCGCCCCCACAGGTCGCGCACCGGGGCGGCGGTCAGCGAGTACACGCGCCCCCGGTCGTCCGGCCGCGCCCCCCGCAGGAGACCCGACTCGTCCACCACGGACGCCCCGGTCTCCATGGCCGCGCGCAGCACGTCGCTCGCGAGGCCCGCCACGCCCAGCCTCGGCATCCCGCACAGCAGGTCCCCGTCGGCGCTCAGCCGCCCGGAGCGCGCGACCTCCGGGCTGCTGCGCCGTACCCCCAGTGCGCTGTCGTGGAGGGTGATCTGCCACTCCTCCTGGCGCAGAGCGGCCGAACCGATGGCCAGGCCGTCCCGCCAGTCCACCAGGGTGTCCATCGGCAGGCCGAGGACGAGGAGCCCGTCTCCCGCCGCGCCGGAGCCGAGCGGCAGGAGCCGCACCCACACGTCCACGGTGCCGCCGTCCCGCGTGCGCAGGCTCAGCACCCGGCCGCCCGGCGCGCCCCCGTGGGGTTCGGGCCGGCCGAAGGTCCGGCGGACGGCGACGAGGTCCCGTGCCCGGCGGCCCAGCGGCGCCGGTTCCGGACCGCCGTGACCGAGCAGGCGAGCCGCGCCGGGGGTCCACGAGACCAGGGTGCCGCCGCCGTCCACGACCGCGGCGACGATCCCGTCCAAAGGCGTCGGCGGGCTGGGCTCGGCCGAACGGGAATCCTTCATGAGACCTCCGGAGCGCATCTCTGGATATTCGCCCCATTCTGCATTTTCCGCCCGCCCGCCCCGGTGGAGGGACATGCAGGTCCCGGCCGGAATCGGCCGGAACCGGAACGCGAAACCGGCGGTGCGGAGCGCTGGGCGCCCGTACCGCCGGCCTGCCGGCGAGGAGCCGGGGCGTCACCGGGGCGAGCGGGTGCCGTCCCGGTCGCGGGTGTCCTGCGGGGCGGCCTCGTGCGCGAGCCTGCCGGGCCACCAGACCTTCGGGCCGATGTCGCGCACCAGGGCGGGCACCAGGAGCGACCGCACCACGATCGTGTCGAGGAGCACGCCGAAGGCGACGATGAAGGCGATCTGCGCCAGGAAGGCGAGGGGGATGACGAGGAGGGCCGCGAAGGTCGCCGCGAGGACCACTCCCGCCGACGTGATCACACCGCCGGTGGCGATGAGCCCGCGCAGCATGCCCTGCCGGGTGCCCAGCCGCAGGGTCTCCTCGCGGACGCGGGACATGAGGAAGATGTTGTAGTCGACTCCGAGGGCCACCAGGAAGACGAAGCCGTACAGGGGCACGGAGGCGTCCGTCCCGGAGAAGCCGAAGCCGTGCTCGAAGACCAGTCCCGCGATGCCGAGCGTCGCCAGGTAGTTCAGGCCGACGGTGGCGACCAGGAGGACGGGCAGGAGCAGGGAGCGGAGGAGGACGATCAGGATGACGAGGATGATGGCCAGGACGACGGGGACGATCAGGTTCTTGTCGTGCTCCGCGGTGCGCTGCGTGTCGTACTGCTGTGCCGTGTAGCCGCCCACCAGGGCGTCCGCGTCGGCGGCGTGCACCCGCTCGCGCAGGGCCCGGACGGTCCGCTTGGCCGCGTCGCTGTCGGGGGCGTCGGCCAGGGTGGCGTCGATGCGGACCCTGCCGTCGACGACCAGGGGCTCTCCGCCGGGGGTGCCGGTGGTCACCCGCGCGTCGGCCACGCCGGGGGTCGCGGCCGCCGCTTCCCATACGGCGGTGTGGTGCGCGGCCTCGGCGATGATGACGGCGGGCTGGCCGGAGCCGCCGGGGAAGTGCCGGCCGAGCGTCTGCTGGGCGGCGACGGACGGGGCGTCGTTGACGAACAGTTCGTCCAGGGGGACGCCCTTCGACTGCAGGGCGGGGAAGAACGCCGCGCCGGCCAGCAGGAAGGCGGTGGTGACGATCCACAGCCGGCGGGGGCGGGCGTCGACGGCGTGGGCGACGCGCCGCCAGAGGCCGTGCCCGCCCGTCTCGGCGTCGGCCGACTTCGGCTTGGCCGGCCAGAACGCGGTCCTGCCCGTCAGCGCGAGGACGGCGGGCAGGAAGGTGAGGGTCGTCAGGACGGCGCAGACGACGCCGATCGCGCCGACCGGTCCGAGGGCCCGGTTGTTGGTCAGATCGCTGAGGAGGAGGGCCAGCAGGCCGAGGGCGACGGTCGCGGCGCTGGCGGTGATGGGCTCGAAGGACCCCCGGGTGGCGGCCCGGGCGGCGGCGAAGCGGTCGCGGCCGGCGGCGATCTCCTCGCGGAAGCGGGCGGTGAGGAGGAGCGCGTAGTCGGTGGCCGCGCCGATCACCAGGATGGACAGGATGCCCTGGACCTGGCCGTCGACCCGGACGACGTCGTGGTCGGCGAGGACGTACACGACCGCGCAGGCGATCCCGAGCGCGAAGACGGCGCTGATGATGATCAGGAAGGGGAGCAGGACGCTGCGGTAGACGAGCAGCAGGATGAGCAGGACGGCGGCCAGCGCCACGCCGAGCAGGATCCCGTCGATTCCCCCGAAGGCCTCTTTCAGGTCGCCCTGGGTCGCCGCGGGCCCCGCGAGCTGGGCCCGTGCGTCCGGCACTTCGGCCGCCGCGCGCTCGATGCCGTCCAGCACCTCGCCGAGCCGTTCCCCGAGGTCCGGCGAGAGGGGCACGACGCCCTGCAGGGCCTTTCCGTCCTCGGAGCGGAAGGCGGGCGAGGGCGCCCCCTCGACGCCCTCGGCGCCCGCCAGCGACCTCAGGGCGGCGGTGGCCGCCTGCTGCTGCGCCTCCGTCACGTCGGCGCCTTCGGGCGAGGTCCAGACGACGACGGTGGGAAGGGTCTCCTGCTGGTCGAAGGCCTTCTGCCGCGCGATCACCCGGGTGGACTCGGCGTTCTGGGGCAGGAAGGCCGCCTGGTCGTTCGTGGAGACCTCGCCGAGCTTGCCGGCGTAGGAGCCGAAGGCTCCTCCGAGGCCGAGCCAGACGATCACGAGGACGAGGGGGACCAGTCGGCGGACTGGTCGGCGCGCGCTGTTCATCGACTCCCTAACGAGGGGCGGGACGGTAAAGGTATCTCAAAGAGAATGTATCTCAATCATTGAGTTACTCGTGCCCGCCCCTGCGCGCGTCTCCGCCCCCGCCCCCTGCCCCTCCGGCCGCCTTACCGCGCCGCCCCGCCGAGGAGCGCGTCGGAGACCGACTTCACCCCGCCGTGCGAGGTCAGGCCGCCGTCGACGGGGATCTCCGCGCCGGTGACGAACGACGACTCGTCGGAGAGCAGGAAGACCACCAGCGGGGTCACCTCGTCGACCGTGCCCACACGGCCGAGGGGGGTCTCCCGGATGTTGGCCTCCCGGAAGGCCGGGGCGGCGGAGGCCGTCATCTCCGTCTCGATGAAACCGGGGTGAATGACGTTCACCCGGATTCCCCGCGGGCCGAGTTCCAGGGCGGCGGTCCTCGACAGGCCGCGCAACGCCCACTTGCTCGTCGTGTACGCCACCGGGTAGTGGGCGGTCAGCGCGGCCGACGAGCCGACGTTCACGACGGACGAGCCGGGCGGCATCAGCGGCGCCAGGTGCTGGATGCCCAGGAGCGGACCGTTCACGTGGACGGCGTGGACGCGGTCCATGTCCCGGGCGGTGACCTCGTCCAGCCGGGCACGCCAGGTCACGCCGGCGTTGTTGACCAGCCCGTGCACCGCCCCGTGGGTGGTGCGGAGGTACGCGGCCAGAGCGGCCCAGTCGCCGGCCAGGGTGACGTCGAGCCGGCGCACGCCCTCCCCGCCGTTCACGTCCGTCGCGACGACCGTCGCTCCTTCGCGCTCCAGGGCCGCCGCCTCGGCGGCCCCCTGCCCGCGGGCCGCGCCCGTGACGACGACGACGACCTTTCCCGCCAGACGGCCGCCATTCACGGCCGCTCCCGGTCACGGCGCCGGCCCTTGGGCAGCGCGACGGGTTCGGCGCCCGGGACCACGCGGGTGGTGAGGGAACCGACGGCCTCCACGGTGAGGGTGACGGTGTCGCCGGGCCTGAGCGGCGGCGGGACCTGCTCGCCGCTGCGGCCCCAGAGCTCGGCGAGGCAGCCACCGTTGCCGCAGGTGCCGGAGCCCAGGACGTCGCCGGCGACGATCCGGGTGCCCCGCGAGGCGTAGGCGGCCATCTCCTCGAACGTCCAGCTCATGTGGGACAGCAGGTCGCTGCCGACCTGCTCGCCGTTGACCTCGGCCGTCAGGGCCAGCCGCAGGAAGCCGTCGCCGTCGCGGTGGGGCTCCAGCTCGTCGGCGGTCACCAGGTAGGGGCCGAGGGTGGTGGCGGTGTCCTTGCCCTTGCACGGGCCGAGTCCGACCTTCATCTCGGCGGACTGCAGGTCCCGCGCCGACCAGTCGTTGAGGACCGTGTAGCCGACGATGTGTTCCCGCGCCTGCTCCGGGGTGAGGTCGCGGCCCTCGCGGCCGATGACCGCGGCCACCTCCAGCTCGAAGTCGAGCACGGACGAACCGGGCGGCATCGGCACGTCGTCGTGGGGGCCGTAGACCGCGTGCGGGTTGGTGAAGTAGTAGGTGGGGGCCTCGTACCACTGCTCGGGCACCCCGGACTCGCCGCTGACGGAGCGGCGCACGCCCTCGACGTGCTCCTCGAAGGTGACGAAGTCACGGATCGAGGAGGGTTGGAGCGGAGGGAGGAGCCTGACCTCGGAGACGTGCGGCCCGGGCGGCACGTCCAGGGCCGCGGCTCCGGCGGCGAGCAGGCCGGGCAGGCCGTCGGCGTCACGGATCAGGTCGGTCAGCGAGGCGACTCCGGGCAGCGGGAACAGCGTGCCGTCGTCCTCGACGACGGCGACGCGGTTCCGGTGCCGGTGGGCGAAAGCGGCGAAGCGCATGGTGCGGCTCCCAGACGGAGAACGGGGGACACGGGGCCGGGAACGCGGCGGTGGCGGCCAGGGCGGGACGGGAACCGCCGCGTTCCCGGGGATCGGGCTGCCGGACTAGACCGGCGGGGCGAGGAAGCAGCCGCGGTCGGGGTCGTTGAACGACTCCTTCGCGACGAGCTCGTTCATCGCGTTGGCGGTGCCCCACTGGTCGGTGACCTCGGGCTGCGAGAAGTCGTAGACGTGGGGGTGCCAGGTGTCCTCGTCGAGGTTCTCCAGCTCGGTGGTGTACTCGACGGTGTTGCCGTGCGGGTCGAGGAAGTAGGTGAAGGTGTTGTCCCCGGCCATGTGCCGGCCCGGCCCCCAGATCTTCGTGTGGCCGGCCCGCAGGACCCGGCCCGTGCCGCGCATGTACTCGTCGATGCCGCGCATCTCGAAGGAGACGTGGTGCAGGGAGGTGTGCGGGCCCTTCGCCAGCGCCATGGAGTGGTGCTGGGTGCTGATCCGCATGAAGTGCATGACGTCGCCCATGCGGGGCGAGCTGAGCGTGTCGGACAGCCGGAAGCCGAGGTGCCGCTCGTACCAGGCGCGGGTGCGGTCCAGGTCGGGGGAGTTGAGCACGACGTGGGAGAGCTTGACCGGGATGGCCTCCTTCTCCTCGATCCTGCGGTGCTTGCGGACGGCGACGTCGGCGGAGACCTCGATGGTGCGGCCGTCGATGTCGAAGAAGCGGAAGCCGTAACCGCCGCCGGGGGTGTCGACCGTCCCGGGCTGCGAGATCAGCTGGACGCCTCCGGCGAGGAGCCGCTCGGCGAGGGTGTCCACGTCGGCCGGCGTCGCGGCGCCGTACGAGACGAGGTCGAGGCGCTTCTCGTCGGCCTTGCGCAGCCGGACGACGTACTGCTCGGGGCTGCCCTCGGCGGCGAGGAAGGAGATGCCGGAGTCCTCGGCGACCTCGGTCAGGCCCCACACGCCGGCGTAGAAGTCGAGCTGCTTGTCGTAGTCGGGCACGGCGAGGTCGACGTGCCGCAGGTGGGTGAGCAGGCGGTTGTTTGTCACGGGTGTCTCCTCAGGCGGGGGAGAGGGCGAGCAGGGCGGCGGCGTTGCCGCCGCGGACGGCGTGGAAGTCGGCCTCGGACAGGTCCGCCGTACGCAGGGCGCCGACGGGGTCGTCGGACCCCATGTCGAAGGGGAAGTCCGAACCGAGCAGCACCCGGTCGGCGCCGGCCGCCTCGACCAGGGCCCGCAGAACACGCGGGTCGTGGACGAGCGAGTCGAAGTACAGACGCCGCAGGTAACTGCTGGGCAGCTCGGCGCAGCCGGCCGACGCGTCGGTCCGGGCACGCCAGGCGTGGTCGCTTCGCCCGATGTGGGTGGGGAGGTAGCCGCCTCCGTGGGCGGCGACGATCTTCAGTCCGGGGTGCCGGTCGAGGACGCCGGAGAAGATCAGGTGCGAGAGGGCGACGGCGTTCTCGGTGGGCTGTCCCACGGTGTTGGACAGGTACCAGCGGTCGAGGCGCTCGTCGAGCGTGCAGCCGAAGGGGTGCAGGAACAGGATCGCGCCGGTCTCCTCGGCCCGGGTCCACAGCGGCTCGTAGGCCGGATCGGACAGCTCCCGGCCGGGGGCGTGGCTGGAGATCTCCACTCCGGCGAGCCCCTGAGCCAGGGCGTGGTCCAGGGCGGCGACGGTCTGTGCCGGGTGCTGGAGCGGGACCAGCCCCAGCCCCTTCAGCCTGCCGGGCGCCGCCGCGCAGTGCGCGGCGGTCGCCTCGTTGGCCAGCCGGCAGACCTTCTCGGCCGTGTCCGCGTCCGCCCAGTAGTGGTAGTGCGACGGTGACGGGCTCACGAGCTGTACGTCGACGCCCTGGGCGTCCATCCGGGCGAGCCGGACGGCGGGATCGGTCAGGGCCGGGATCCGGTCGCGGACCATGGGGCCGCTGACGGCGAGCGCGTCGGGCCCGTTGCGCCGGGCGTCGAGCGCCCTGGCCTCGGCGTGCCCGGGCAGGCCCGCGACGAGCGCGTCGACCTCGGGCAGCAGGACGTGGGCGTGGACGTCCACGGTGGGCGCGGTCACGGTGGGCGCGGTGCCGGTGGGCGCGGTCACGGCAGCTCCCTGAGCATGGTCATGGTGCGGGCCATCAGACCGGGCACGTCGGCGTCGCGGACGCCGTCGAGCTGCCACTGACCGATCTGCACGGACGCCTCCACGACCGGGCGGACGCGCGCGATCCGGCGTTCGTAGTAGGCCCGGAGCAGCTCGTCGTCCCACGCGTCGGCCCCGGCGAGCACCTGTACGAGGACCCAGGCGTCCTCCAGGGACAGCGCCGCGCCCTGCGCCATCGTGGGCGGGCAGCAGTGTGCGGCGTCCCCGGCGAGCACGACCCGCCCGCGGTGCCAGGCTCCTTCGACGAGCAGCCGGTCGAACCACGTGTAGTTGACCTGCGCCGGGTCGGTGATCGTCGCGGTGATCTCCGGCCACGCCCCGCCGTAGGCCGAGGCGAGGCGGACCATCTCCTCGGCGTAGGACCCGGGCGGTATGGAAGAGCGGTCGCGGTTCTTCTCGACGACGTACGCGTACAGCGTGGTGTCGCTGGTGGGGCAGTAGCCGGCGATGAACGCCGGGCCGCCGTAGGCGAGATCGGTGCGCTGGACCCCGGCGGGCCGGGGAGCGGCCACCCGCCAGATCGCCATGCCGGTCGGCTCGGGTTCGTCGGCGATCCCGATCTGCGCCCGGGTGGCCGAGCCGAGGCCGTCGGCGGCGATCACCAGGTCGTAGCGGTGCTCGCCGCCGTCGCCGAGCCGGACGGTGACGCCGCTCGCGTCCTGGTCCACGATCGTGGCGGTCGTACCCAGCCGGACGGTCGCGCCGCTCGCCCGTACGGCATCGATCAGGATCCGCTGGAGCCGGGGGCGCTGCATGCCGACGGCGGCGGGCAGGTCGTCGCCGCCCGTGCGCAGGTCGCGCTGGACATGCAGGACGGTGCCGTCGGGGGCGGTGATGCCGACCGATCCGAAGGGGAAGCCGGACGCCTTCACCTCCTCCCAGACGCCGAGTTCGCGCAGGACGCGCAGGGCGTTGCCCTGGAGGGTGATGCCGGAGCCGGCGGTGGCGTTCCAGTCGTCCTTCGCCTCGACGAGGTCGATGTCGATCCCGGCGCGGCGCAGCAGGATCGTGGCGGCGTTGCCGGCCGCTCCGCCGCCGACGACCAGGACTCTGCGGGGTGTACTGCTCATGGGGAACTCCCTTGTTCCTCGGGCTTGTTCCTCAGGCTGGGTGAGCCCTGGGGTTACTTGACGGCGACGGGGTTGACGGGGGACCCGACGGCGCCGGTGATGGGCAGGGGTGCGGCGGTGAGCCAGAACGTGTACGCGCCGTCGGCCGCGCAGTCCTCGGCCAGCGCCTCCAGGTCCCACATCTCGCCGATCAGCAGCCCGATGTGCGGGATGACCACCTGATGGAGGGGCTGGAAGGCGTGGTCGAACTCGTTGGGCCGCACCTCGAAGCCCCAGGTGTCGGTGGCGATCGCGGCGATCTCGGTGCGGTGCAGCCAGGACGCGGTGGTGAACGACAGGCCGGGGGCGGCGCCGCCGACGTAGTCGCCCCACCCGTCCCGGCGGACCCGGGCGAGCTGCCCGGTGCGCACGAGGACGATGTCGCCGCGCCCGACCGTGACCCCGTGCGCCTCGGCGGCGGCCGCCAGGTGCTCCTCGGTGATCGCGAAGCCGTCCGGCAGCTCGCCGTCCTCGCCGACGACGCGGCCGACATCGAGGAGCACGCCGCGTCCGGCGACATGGGGGGCCAGGTGCTCGATGCCGGTGACCAGGTCGCCGTCGGAGGTGACGACCCGCTCCGCCGGCCGGCCGTTCCACGCCTTGCCGTGGTCGAAGATGTGGCCGAGCCCGTCCCACTGGGTGGAGCACTGCAGCGGCATCGCGATCACGTCGTCGGCGCCGCCGATGCCGTGGGGGAAGCCCTGGTTGCCCAGGGCCGCGTCCGTGCCCGTGTCCAGCATCGTGTGGACGGGGTTGGTCCGGCGCCGCCAGCCCTTCTGCGGGCCGTTCATGTCGAAGCGCTGCGACAGCGAGAAGCTGACACCGCGCCGCACGAGCGCGGCGCCTTCGCGGCGCTTGGCCTCGTCCAGGAAGTTCACGGTCCCCAGCCGGTCGTCCTCGCCCCAGCGGCCCCAGTTGGAGCACTCCTTCGCGGCCTTCGCGATCGCGCCCTCGGGGTCGGTGCGGTTCACGACTCCTCCGCGAGGCACCGCGTGCGCTGCGTGCCCAGGCCGGTGATGGAGGCGTCCATGACGTCGCCGTCGCGCAGCAGCCGGCCCCAGTGCATGCCGTTGCCCGCTGGGGAGCCGGTGAGCACGAGGTCGCCGGGCAGGAGCCGTGCGCTCCGGGAGGCGTAGGACACCATCCGGGCGACGTCGAAGATCATGTCCTTGGTGGACTCGTCCTGCATGACCTCGCCGTTGAGCTTCAGGGTCAGCCGCAGGCCACGGGTGTCGCCGACGGACTCGGCCGGCACGATCCACGGGCCGAGCGGGGTGAAGCCGGGCGCGTTCTTGCTGCGCAGCCAGTCGGTGCCGATCTGCGGCATGTCCCTGCGGAAGACCGTCGCCCGGTCGGTCAGGTCGTTGGCGATCGTGTACCCCGCGACGTACTCCAGCGCTTCCTCGACGGAGACCCGGTGCGCGGGCCGGCCGATCACCGCGGCGAGCTCCAGCTCCCAGTCCGGCTTCTCCGCCCACGCCGGAAGCGTGACGTCGTCGTACGGGCCGGTGATCGCGCTCGGCAGGCCGATGAACACGTACGGCAGGTCCTCGGCGGCCCGCCGGTCCATGATCTCGGCCGCTTCGGCGCGCCGCTCCTCATCGGGACGCTCGTCGCCCGGGGCCCGGTGCGCGACGTGCAGGTCGATGACGTGCTGCCGGTAGTTGGCGCCCGACTGGAAGACCTGCCGCGGCTCGACCGGCGCGAGGACGCGGAAGTCCGCCAGCGGGCGCCGGACGGCCCCGGGATCGGCGGCGAGGGCGCGCAGCCGGGGCAGTACGGCCGGCCACCGCTCCAGCAGGTCCCGCATCGTCAGAGCGGGCTCGGCCAGGGCCGTTCGCAGGTCGAGGACCCGCTCCTGGCCGTCGACGAGGGCGGGGAAGGCGGGGCCGTCACCGGCCGCGAGAGTGCCGAGGGCGAAAGGCCCGGCGAAGGGAGCAGAAACGGATCGAGGTTTCACCGACATGTCCTCCTGATGGCGTGGGCACTAATCTGGACCCGGCCCACACGATCAGGGAAATAGATTCTGTGGATCACTGCCATCGACGGGACGAATGCGTCGTGCCGTGCCCTTCCGGAAGGGAACCCGCCCCGTGAACCTGGCCCGCCTCGACCTCAACCTCGTGGTCGCGCTCCGAGCCCTCCTCGAAGAGCGCAACGTCACCAAGGCGGGTCTGCGGGTGGGCCTGAGCCAGCCTGCGATGAGCGCCGCGCTGGCCCGGCTGCGCAAGCACTTCGACGACGAGCTGCTCTCCCGGGTGGGGAGCCAGTACGAGCTCACCGCCCTCGGGCAGGTCCTCCTGGACCGCACCGCCACCGCCTACGACGTGCTGGAACGCCTCTTCACCAGCCAGGCCGACTTCGACCCGGCCACCGAGACCCGCGAGTTCCGCATCGTCTCCTCCGACTACGCCGTCGACGTCTTCGGGGTCGAACTCGCCCGCGTCGTCCACGAGGAGGCCCCCGGGATCCGCCTGCGGTTCACCCGCACCCCCCTCGGCGTCGTCGACGACACCACGAGCCTGCTCAGCGCCGCCGACGGCCTGCTGATGCCCCACGGCGTCATCAGCGGCTTCCCCGCCACCGACCTCTACGACGACCGCTGGGTCTTCGTCGTCGCCGACGACCACCCCGAGGTCGAGGACCGCCTCACCCGCCAGGACCTCACCCGCCTGCCCTGGGTCACCTACCAGCGCACCTACGACGCCCCCGCCGTGCGCCAGCTCGGCCTCCTCGGCATCGAACCGCGCGTCGAGGTCTCCGTCGACAGCTTCCACACGCTGCCCGCCCTCGTCGCCGGCACCCGCCGCATCGCCCTCGTCCAGGCCCGCCTCGCCCACCGGCTCGCCCCCCTCGGCGGGGTGCGCGTCCTCGAACCGCCCTACGAAGCCGTGCCGCTGCGCGAGGCCCTGTGGTGGCACCCCGTCCAGACCCACGACGCGGCCCACATCTGGCTCCGGGAGACCGCGGCGAGGGTCGGCCGCCGCATCGCCGAGACCGGGCCCTGACGTCCCCCTCCCCGCGTGCCGCTCGCTCACCGCCGGATCCCGCTCCGGCCCGAGTGACCGGACCGTCCGCTTCGGCTGCGTGCGCGGCGTGGCCTCCGGCCGTTCCCGGAACGGCCGGAGGCCAC
>NZ_JBHYPS010000071.1:0-20960 GCF_042746075.1 Streptomyces sp. NPDC058758
GCTCGGGGTCGTCCCGCCGTCGGTTCTCCACCTGCTCCCGGGCCCGGGGCCGGCGCTTTACCCGGCCCCGCCCCCGGCCCCCCCCCCCCCCCCGGGGGCCCCCCCGGCGGGGGGGCCCCCCCCCCTCGTCGTCTCCGGCGGGAGTTACTCGGCGCCGTCGTCGTGGACGACCTCGCGGACCTCCACGGCGGTCAGCTTCGCGTCGGGGATGAGCGCCGCGAGTTCGACGGCACGCTCCTTGGAGGCGACGTCGACGACGTAGTAGCCGCACAGGAACGATTCGCCCGGCACATACGGTCCTTCGACGGACTGCACCGCGCCGTCCCTGACGGTGACGGTGGCGGTGTTCACGGGGGCGTCGAGGGCCTTGGTGCCGACCATCTCACCGCTGCCGCGGATGATCTCCTGGAAGCGGTCGTGGCCGTCGAACACCTCCTGCTGCTCCTCTTCGGAGAGCTTGTCCCACAGGACGGGGTTCATGTGCATGATGAGCAGGAACTTCACCTGTCGTCACTCCTGGTTCTGGGCTGAGGGGAAATCGGTGGGGGCCGGCAGCGGGGCGCCGGGGTCGGCCACCAGCTCGCTCAGGACGTCGCGGAAGTCGGCGACCAGGCGCCGGACCGTGTCCTCGTCGTAGAGGTTGCTGCTGAAACCGAGCTCGCCGATGAGCTCTCCGGTCGGGGAGATCTCCAGGCAGAGCAGGGTGCCGTCGGGGATGTCCGAGCCGACGCTCTGCGAGAGCACCTTGCGGCGCACGGCCTGGTAGGCGAGCGGTCCGATCCGCTCCCCCGCCATCGTGAACGGGGTCTGGATGACCTGGAACACGCACGACGCCAGGCCGTCGACGCCGACTCGGGCCATGAGCTCGGGCGCCTCGTCCAGAACGTGCGCCAGGGGGATCTCCCGGGTGTAGGCGTCCAGGCAGCTCTCGCGCGTACGGGCGAGCACGTCGTGGAAGGTGACGCAGTCGGTCAGGTCGGTGCGCAGCGGCAGGAAGTTGAAGAAGGAGCCGACGGCGTCCTGGAAGCGGGCCTGGGTACGGCCCGGTGTGAAGGTGGGCACCACGACGTCGGTGTCACCGGTCTGCCGGTTGAGGAAGACGTTGAAGGCGGCGAGCAGCACGATGAAGGTCGAGCTGCGGGTGCCCGCGGCCAGCGTCGTCACCTGCTCGCGCAGCCGGGTGCCCCAGCCGAACCGGTGCCAGGCGGTGGAGAACTCCGGTGCCTCGCTGCGGGTGCGGTCGGTGGGCAGCGCGAGGACGCGGGCGCCGTCGAGCCTGGTCCGCCAGAAGGCACGGGCGGACCGCTCGGCCTCGCGGGCCTCGTCGGAGCGCTGCCAGTGCGCGTACTCGCGGTACTGCGGCGCGGGGGCGAGCGGCGGCAGGTCGGCTCCGGCGTGCCGGGCGTAGAGAACGGCGAGGTCGCGCAGGATGACCTGCATCGACCAGGCGTCGACGGCGGTGTGGTGGGCGATCAGTGCGAGGACGGCGTCCTCGTCGTCGAAGCGGCCGAGAACCGCGCGCAGCAGCGGCATGCGGCGGACGCCGATGGTGTCGGCGGCGAGCTCGTTGAGCAGCTCCTCGCCGGCGAGGTGGCGGGCCTCCTCGTCGGCCGGGTCGGTCGCGGGCAGCTCCCGGACCTCCAGCGGCACGGGCGCGGGGGCGAGGATCCGCTGGTGACGCGGCTCGGCGTCCCGGACGACGGTGGTGCGCAGCGCCTCGTGCCGGACGACGACGTCGTCGAGGGCGGCCTGCAGCAGCGCGGTGTCGATGCGGCCGCTCACCCGCCAGCCGTCGACGATGTGGAAGCGGGGGCCGAACGGTCCCATGTCGTCGCCCTTGTCCCACAGGCACAGGAACTCCTGCTGGACCGCGAGCGGGAACCCTTCGGCCGGCGCGAGGTCGGCGACGGTCACGCGGCCCTGCTCTCCGCCGCCGCTTCGACGGCCTCGACGACGGCCTGCTGGAACGCGGCCAGGTCCGGGTCCTCGAACAGGACGCGGATGTCGAGCTCGACGCCGAGGTCCGACTCGACCCGGGCCACGATCCGTACGGCGGAGACCGACTGGCCGCCGAGGGCGAAGAAGGTGCGGTTCTCCTGGCCCGCGGCCGGACGCAGGATGTCCGTCCAGACGCGGGTGGCGGTCTCCACGACACTGTTCGTCACGGGTGTGTTCTCCTCAGTCACGGAACGCTTCGTTCCTGGTCTTCCTGAGCTCGTCGAAGGAGGAGAGGTCCGGGACGGTCCAGCCGTCCAGGTCGTACTCGCTCATGCAATCGTCGACGAAACTCTTGTACTGGTCCAGTTGGCCGCTGATGGTCTGGGAGAAGAGCAGCTCCACGCGGGTGTTCTCGTGGCTGCCCGCGTAATTGCGCTCGTACAGCTCGTGGCGGCCGCCGAATTCGGTGCCCACCGCGTCCCACAGCAGCTTCATGACCTTGATGCGCCCCTCGGCGTCCGTGCCGCCCGAGCCGCGCACGTACTTGTCGAGGTAGGGGCGGATCTCGGGGTTGGCGAAGTCGTCGGCGCTGGAATTGACGTAGATCAGGCCGCTCGCGACATCCTGCTGGACGATCTCCTTGATGCGCGGATAGCCGATCTGCATGAACCAGCGGTAGGCCATGCCGTACTCGGGGTTGGGCAGCAGGGCGCCGTTCTTCCACTCCACGGGGTTGCGTGCGGCGGCGTCGGAGAGCCCCCAGAACAGGTTGCGCCAGGCGAGCACCTCGCCGAGGCGGCTCTGCACGCCGCGGAACTCACTGGTGCCGGTGACCTCCAGGGCCTTGGCGAGGAGCCCGGCGAGGAACTCCAGCTTCACCGCGAGGCGGGTGCAGCCGTGGAAGGTGAACCGCTCGGGGAAACCGGACTTGGCGGTGAACATCTGGACCTTGCCCAGGTCCCCGTAGATGAAGACGTTCTCCCAGGGGATGAGCACCTTGTCCATGACGAGGATCGTGTCGTTCTCGTCGAGGCGCGAGCTCAGCGGGTAGTCGAAGGGGGTGCCGGCCAGGGCGGCCGTGGCGGAGTAGGACGGGCGGCAGATCAGCTTGAGCCCGGGCTCGTCCATCGGAACGGTCGCGACCAGCGCGAACTCACGCTCCTTGACCGGCAGCCCGTAGTGGGCGATGAAGTTGTAGTGGGTGAGCGCCGAGCCCGTCGCCACCACCTTGGCGCCGCTGACCACCAGACCGGCGTCGGTCTCCTTCTCGACGTGCACGAACACGTCCTTGACCTGGTCCGGGGGGAGGTTGCGGTCGACCGGCGGGTGGACGATCGCGTGGTTCCAGTAGAGGACCTTCTCCTGCGACTCCCGGTACCAGCGCCGTGCGTTGTCCGCGAACGGGCCGTAGAAGTCCGCGTTCGCCCCGAGCGTGCCGAGGAACGACGCCTTGTAGTCGGGGCTGCGGCCCATCCAGCCGTAGCTGAGACGGGACCACTCGGCGATCGCCTTCTGGTCGGCGACGAGGTCGTCGACCGAGCGGGGCGTGGTGAAGAAGCGGTGCGTGTAGCCGTCGCTTCCGGTGTCGGTGGGGGCGGTGAGGACCGGCTGGCGCTTCGGGTCGTGCAGCGCGTCGTAGAGGCGGGCGGTCATCCGGATCGGGTTGTGGAAGGCCGGATGCGTCGTGACGTCCTTGACCTTGTCCCCGTAGATGTAGACCTCGCGGCCGTCGCGCAGGCTCTCCACGTACTCATCGCCGGTGAACGGGCGTGTCCTGCGGCGCTCTTCAGCCATGGTGTTCCTCTCCTCGCCCAGGGCAGCGAGTCTGGCACCGCGGCCCCTCCGGGGCCTTATCCCAGATTGCCGCCTTGAGAGCACGGCAGAAGATGCAGGGCTCGTTCCGCTCGCGAAGAATGAGCGCCGACTGTCTTTCGCAGTTCCCCCGAGCGGAGGCCGAACCCCATGCCCGACCAGGTCGTTCTCGACGTCTGGCTCAACGACTACCCGGTCGTGCCGCTGTTTCTGAGCGAGACCAGGGAACTGGCCGAGGAGTTCGAGCGGACCCACCCCGGGGTGCGGGTCGAGGTCCGCGGGGTCGACCACCTGAAGCTCCCCGAAGAGGTGGCCCGCGCCGCCCGCGAGGGGCGTCCGCCGGCCATCGTGCAGAGCTTCTACACCTCGACGCAGCTCTCCCGCGACCTGCTCGCGGCCGACGGCTCGCCGCTGTTCACCTCCGTGGAGCGGGCCATCGGCGGCCGCGACAAGATCCTCGGTGTGCCGGTGCGCCTCGACGACCTGGTGCCGGCCGCACGCGACTACTACACCTTCGACGGCGAGGGGCTCTTCGCCCTCCCGCCGCTGACGTCGACGACCCTGCTGTACGCGAACACCACCGTGCTGGAAGCCGCCGGCGTGCGCTCCGTGCCCCGCACCTGGGAGGAGCTGACCGCCGCATGCGAGGCGGTGGCGCGCCTGGACGGCGGACCCTCGCACCGAGTGACCTGGCCCAACCACGGCTGGTTGTTCCAGCAGGCCGTCGCCCAGCAGGGCGCCCTGCTCGCCACTCCCGGCAACGGGCGGACCGGGCGCGCCACCGCCGTCGAGGCCGACTCGCCCGCGGTGCTGCGCTTCGCCCGCTGGTGGCAGGGGCTGCACGCGGACGGCCACTACCTCTACTCCGGCCTGAGGTCGGCCGGCGAGGACACCTACCCGGCGTGGGAACGCAACTACCGCGCGTTCGCCGAGCAGCGGGTCGCGTTCGTGCTCAGCACCTCCGTGGAGGCCGACCGGATGGTGCAGGCGGGCCGTGACGGGAGCTTCGAGGTCGTGGCGGCGCCCATGCCGTACAGCGCCGAGGCGCCCTACGCGGGCAACGTCATCGGGGGCGACTCGCTGTGGCTCACGTCCGGGCTCGAACCCGCCGCCCGTGACGCCGCGCTCGCCTTCCTCCTGACCTTCCTGACCCCGCGCAACGCCGCCGAACGCCACAAGACGAGCGGCTTCATCCCCGTCACCGAGTCCGCCCGGGCCCTCCTGGAGGAGGAGGGCTGGTTCGAGGCGAACCCCCACCACCGGGTCGCCCTCGACCAGCTCGCCGCGGGCGAGCGGGCGACCGCCGCGAACGGCGCACTGGTCGGCGACTTCGTGGGGATCCAGGACACGCTGACCGCGGCGATGCACGACGTGCTCACGGCGGGCGCCGACCCCTCCGAGCGGTTCGCCGTCGCCAGGTCCGAGGCTCAGCGCCTCCTCGACGACCACAACGCCCACTGCCTCGGCCTGGTGCCCGGGCAGCGCGGGCCGCACCGCTTCCGGGTCGGCTGATCAACCCGGCCCGCACAGGACCTTTCTCTGGAGGAAACACAGTGGCGCAGAACCTGGACACGGCTCCCCGTACGAGACCGGCTCCGGACGTGGTGGAGCCGCGCCCCGCGACCAGGCGGTCCGCCGCCCCGGTGTGGTGGCGGCGCCCGTGGGTGCTGCCGCTCGGCGTCGTGGTGTTCGCGTTCCTCAGCTTCGTGTGGCCGCCGTACCTGGGCCTGGATCCGAAGGCCTCGCTCATCCCCATCCGGCCCGACGCCCCGCAGCACTATCCGATGCTGGTCGCCCACATCGCCACCGGCACGATCGCGCTGGTGACGGTCGTGCTGCAGCTGTGGCCGTGGCTGCGCCGCCGCCACCCCGCCGCGCACCGGCTGATAGGCCGGGCCTACGTGTTCGCGGGCGTCCTGCCCTCCGCGCTGCTCGCCTTCTTCATCACCCCGCTGTCGATGGGCCCCTCGGTCGGCACCACCCTCGGCGGCGTGCTGTGGCTGTTCACCACCGGCATGGGCTTCACCCGCGCGGTGCAGGGGCGCGTCCAGGCGCACCGGATGTGGATGCTCTACAGCTTCGCCTTCGCCATCAACATCGTGTGGGGTCGGGTCTTCGTCGTCCTGCTGATGAGCCTCGGCGTGCAGAACCAGACGATCTGGGGGCAGGTCGCCGGCACCGCGCCGTGGCTCGGCTGGGTCATCAACCTCTTCCTCGTCCAGTGGTGGCTGAACCGCACCGCCGACCGTCCGCTGAAGGAAATCGTCTGAGCGCCCGCCGGCGACCCGAGGGACCGAAGGAACAGGAATCGAAGTGAGCGAACTGCTGAAGAACAAGGTCGTGGTGGTGTCCGGTGTCGGTCCCGGCCTCGGCCGGGCGCTGGCGCTGGGTGCCGCGCGGGCGGGCGCCGACGTCGTGCTCGCGGCGCGAACCGCCTCCGTGCTGGAGGAGGCCGCCGCGGCCGTCGAGGAGACCGGCCGCCGCGCTCTCGCCGTACCGACCGACATCACCGACGAGGCCGCCGTCGAGGCGCTGGTCAAGGCGGCCGCGGACACCTTCGGCCGGGTGGACGGGCTGGTCAACAACGCCTTCGCGGTGCCCCCGATGGCACCGCTCGCCGACGTGGCGATCGACGACATCCGCTCCGGCTTCGAGACCAACGTGTACGCGGCGCTGCGGCTGACCCGGCTGTTCGCCCCGGCGCTCGCCGAGGCCAAGGGCTCCGTCGTCATGATCAACTCGGTTGCGATCCGGCACTCCAAGCCGCTCTTCGGCACGTACAAGATGGCGAAGGCGAGCCTGCTGGCGCTCGCCCAGAGCCTGTCGAGCGAACTCGGCCCGCAGGGCGTCCGCGTCAACACGGTCGCTCCCGGGTACATCTGGGCGCCGGCCCTCCAGGGCTACTTCGCCCACCTCGCCGGCGAGCGCGGGGTCCCCGAGCAGCAGGTGTACGACGAGGTCGCGGCCGGACTCGACCTGCGCAGGCTGCCCGAGCCGCAGGAGATCGCCGACAGCGTCCTGTTCCTGCTGTCCGACCTGTCCCGGGCCGTCACCGGACAGTGCCTGGACGTCAACGGCGGCGAGTTCCACCACTGACCCGGTCGTCCCGGCCGGGACGCGACCACGCCCACCTCGAACCACCACGGGAGACCCCATGAACAGCGCTGCGGCGACCGCCCTGGCCGAGTCCGTCACCGGCGAGGTCGTCCTGCCGGGCGACGCGGCCTACGACGACGTGAAGGACATCTTCGTCCACAAGGGACGCCCGGACGTCGTCGTCCGCTGTCAGGGCTCCGAGGACGTGCGCCTGGCCCTCGCGTTCGCGCGCGAGCAGGGCCTGCGCGTCTCGGTGCGCAGCGGCGGCCACAGCAACGCGGGCCTGAGCACCGACGTCGGCGGCCTGGTCGTCGACGTCTCGCCGCTGAACGGCGTGGAGGTCCTCGACGCCGAGCGCGGCCTGGTCCGCATCGGCCCCGGCGCGCAGTGGGGTCAGGTGGCGCGGGTGCTGACGGAGCACGGCCTGTCCTTCTCCTCCGGCGACACCGACCAGGTGGGCGTGGGCGGCCTGCTGGTCGGCGGCGGCATCGGCTGGACGGTGCGTTCCACCGGTCTCGCGATCGACAACCTGGTGGCGGCCGAGGTCGTCACCGCGGACGGCCGGGTCCTGCGCGCCTCCGCCGACGAGCACGCCGACCTGTTCTGGGGGCTGCGCGGCGGCGGCGGCAACTTCGGTGTGGTGACCTCCTTCGAGGTGGCCGCCAAGCGGCTGCCGAAGGTGCACTTCGGGTCCATCGTCTACCCCGCCGCCGAGGCGGCCTCGGTGGTGAAGGGCTGGGCCCGCGCGCTGCGCGAGGCGCCCGAGGAGCTGACCTCGCACGTACAGCTGTTCCCGTCGTTCGGCGGTGACCCGGCGCCGGTGAACATCCTGGTCTGCTACGCGGGCGACGACGGCGCCGCCGCGGGCGCGGCCATCGCCCCGCTGCTCGAACTGGGCACGGTGGAGAGCAAGGACATCAACCTGGTCGCCTACCCGGAGGTGCTCGACCAGGCGGGCGAGCTCCCGCCGGACTGGGAGCCGATGGTGCGCAACCGCTTCGCGCGCGAGTGCTCCGACGAGCTGGTCGACACCCTGCTCACCGGTGCGGCCGCCTTCGACAACCTCTTCGTGGAACTGCGCAGCCTCGGCGGTGCGCTGGGCCGGGTGCCGGCCGACGCCACCGCGTTCGGCCACCGCGACGCGGAGGTCCTGGTGAACACGGCCAAGCTCGGCCCGCGCGCCGACAACGAGGCCGCCCTGCCGGAGCTGTCCGCGTTCTGGTCGGCGCTCGCCCCGTTCACCGAGGGCGCCTACAGCGGCTTCCTCAGCGAGCTGGACGCCGACGACCTGGCCGCCGTCTACCCGCCGGAGACGTACGAGCGGCTGCGGGCGGTCAAGGACGCCTACGACCCGGAGAACGTGTTCTCCCGCAACGCCAACGTCGCTCCGCGCGGCCGGGCCTGACCTCACCACGGGAAGGACACCCCCATGACCACCCTTGTCGCCACGGACGTCGCGGGCGTCGGCGTCGCGCCGCCGGAGCCGGACCTCACCCCCGAGGAGGTGGTGCGCCGCGCCGAGCGGCTCGCGGCCGGCCTCGTGGCCCGGCAGGCGGAGACCGAGCAGCGCACCTACTACGCGGCCGACACCCATGAAGAGTTCGCGCGGGCCGGTCTCTACCGGATCCTGGTGCCCCGCAGGTACGGCGGGTACGAGTTCGGCGCCGAGACCTTCCTCAAGGTCACGATGGCCCTGTCCCGGGGCTGCCCGTCGACGGGCTGGATGTACTGCCTGGGCGCGGCACACTCCCTCGCCGTCGCCTCGCTGTTCGAGGAGCGCACGCAGGCCGAGCTGTTCGCCGACGGAGACTTCATCAGTCCGGCGACCATCACCCCGGCCGGCACCGCGCGGCGTGCCCCCGACGGCGGCTGGATCATCGACGGCACCTTCCCCTACTGCTCCGGTGCCCCCTACGCCACGCACTTCATCGGGCACACCGTCATCGAGGACGAGGAGTCCGGCGAGGGCGCGGAGCCGAAGCTGCTGCTGTTCGTCGCCCCGCGCTCCGAGTGGACGATGCTCGACGACTGGGGCCGCCAGCTCGGCCTGAAGGGCAGTGGCTCGCACAGCGTCTCCTTCCACGGCGGACGGGTCCCGGCGCACTACGCGATCGAGGCCACCCACCTGAGCGAGGTCGACGTCAGCGCCGGCACGCCCGGCCGGGCGCTGCACGGCAACGGGCAGTACGGCGGCGGCCCGCTGAGCTTCATGCTGCTGGAGTCGGCCGCCGTGGCGGTGGGCATGGCGCAGGGCGCGCTGGACGCCTACGAGGAGCTGATGCGCTCGCGCACCACCATCTTCACCGGCACCTCGCGCGCCGAGGACCCCGACTACCAGTACTGGTACGGACACGCCGCGGGCATGATCGCGACCGCCGAGGCGGCGCTGCTGCACGCCGTGCGCCGGTGGGAGGAGCTGTGCGCCAGGCCGCCGGAGGACTTCACCCGTGAGGAGGACCTGCGGCTCGCCACCATCTGCCGTGAGGTGCTGAAGCTCGCGTGGGGCGCGGTGGAGCGGCATCTGTTCCCGACCGCCGGGTCGAGCGCGGTGCGCTCCGGCGAACGCATCGAACGGATCTGGCGCGACATGTCGACCCAGCACAGTCACGCCGGGATCGGTGTTCTGCTGCAGAGCGTCGCCACCCGCGAGTACGCCAAGGTCCGCTTCGGCGTCGCCGAAGGCTCCCACTCGTGACCGCCGCCGCCGACACGCGCATCCGGCCCGCGCTGCCCGGCGAGCCGGAGTACGCGCGTGCCGCGGCCGTCTTCAACGAGGCCGCGCCGGCCCGCCCCGCGGCGGCACTGACCGCCCGTACGGTCGCCGAGGTACGCGCGGCCGTACGGTACGGACGCACCGCCGGCCTGCCGGTCCGGGTGCACACCACCGGCCACTCCGCCGGGGCGGCCCGGCCGATGGACGGCCAGCTGCTGATCCGTACCGAACTCGGCGGCGGGGTCAGGGTCGACCCCGCGCGCCGCACCGCCTGGATCCCGGCCGGCACCCGCTGGGCCGACGTGGTGGCAGCGGCTGCCGGGCACGGCCTGGCCGCCGCGCACGGCACGTCGCCGACCGTCGGCGCCGTCGGCTATCTGCTGCGCGGTGGGGTGAGCCTGTACGGCCGCAGGACCGGCATCGCGGCCAACGGGGTGACGGCCGTCGAGGTCGTGACCGCCGACGGCGAGGTACGCAGGGTCGACGCCGACCACGAGCCGGAGCTGCTGTGGGCGCTGCGCGGCGGCGGTGGCGGACTCGGTGTGGTCACCGGCGTGGAGCTGGAACTGTTCCCGGCCGCCGGTGTGGTCACCGGAGCGGCCTTCTGGGCCGGCCGCCACGCCGGGCGGCTGCTCGAACGGTGGCTCGAGTGGGCCGCCGACGCTCCGCGCGAGGTGTCCACCTCGCTGCGGATCATGAACCTGCCGCCGGTGCCCGAGATCCCGGTCGAACTGCGCTCGGGGCCCGTGGTGTGCGTGGCCGGCGCGGTGCTCGCCCCGACCGAGGGTGATCTGGCGACCGCAGGACGCCAGGCCGACGACCTGCTGGGGCCGCTGCGGGCCGTCGCCGCCCCGCTGGAGGACAGCTGGGCGCCGGGTGCCACCCCGGCGGTCGCGCAGGCCCACCAGGACCCGCCGGGTCCGGTGGAGGTGCTCGGCGACCACCTGCTCGTCGGCGACCTGCGCGGGAAAGGGGCCGAAGCCCTGCTCCACGCCGTCGGACCCGACTCGGCCTCTCCGCTGGTCGCTGCCGAACTGCGGCAGCTGGGAGGCGCGCTGGCCGAACCGGATCCGCGCGGCGGCGTCCTCGACCATCTGCCGGCCGCCTACGCGGTGATGGCCGCGGGCCTCCCCGGCCTGCGTCCGGCGCGGGCGATCCGGGAGCGCTGCGCGAGCCTGCGCGCCGCGCTCGCCCCCTGGGACACCGGTCGCACCGCACCCGGGTTCGTGGAGAGCCCGGACCAGCCGCAGGGGCATCTGGACGAGGCGGACATCGCCGCCGTGGATCGTGTCCGGCTGGCGTACGACCCGGACGGGCTGTTCCGGCCCGACGCCATGACCGGCACGTCCGGCCTTTCCCTGACGGGCCTTCCCCCCACCCCGCACCACGCACACGAGGAATGAGAGACATGAGCGACCTTCAGAAGCACGTGCAGACCGTGCTGGACGAGCTGACCGAGTCGGGCTCCGAGACCGGCCTGCAGGCGGCCGTATACGTGGACGGCGAGCTCGTCGTCGACGCCGTCTCCGGTGTCGCCGACCCGGAGACCGGCCGTCCGGTCACCTCCGACACCCCGTTCTGGAGCGCCTCCACCGGCAAGGGCGTCACGGCCACCGTCGTGCACACGCTGGTCGAGAAGGGCCTCTTCGACTACGACACCCGCATCGTCGAGCTGTGGCCCGAGTTCGGCGTGCACGGCAAGGAGAACGCGACGGTCGGACACGCCCTGACCCACTCGGCGGGCGTGCCGGGTCTGCCGGGCGACATCACTCCGGACGACCTGACCGACTGGGACAAGATGACGTCCATCGTCGCGTCCGCCGAGCCCTGGTGGGAGCCGGGCACGCAGACCGGCTACCACGCGGTCACCTTCGGCTACCTGCTCGGCGAGATCGTCCGCCGGGCGACCGGCAAGCCGATCTCGCAGGTGCTGCTCGAGGAGGTCTCCGCCCCGCTCGGCATCGCGAAGGAGCTCTACCTCGGTGTCCCGCAGGACGAGCAGGGCCTGCTGGCCCGTCTGGAGGACGCGCCGATCGACCCCGCGGCCTTCGGTGACATGCCGGAGGACTTCCCGCTGCTGAAGGCGGCGCCGCCGGCCATCATGCCCAGTGCCTCCTACGGCAACCGCTCCGACATCCTCGCCTCCGACATTCCGGCCGGCGGCACGATGACCGCCCGCGGTGTCGCCAAGATGTACGCGGCTCTGCTGGGCGAGGTGGACGGGGTCCGCCTCGTCTCGCAGGAGCGCCTGGAGCAGATCAGCGCGGTGGCCGTTGCCGACCTCGACCAGGTCGTGTTCGCGCCGTCCCCGAAGGGCCTCGGCTACTTCCTCGGCCGCCCGGGCGGCGACCCGCAGCAGTCCCTGAACGTCTTCGGCGCTCAGGGCATGGGCGGCAGCGGCGCCTACGCCGACACCCGGACCAAGGTCACCTTCGCCCTCACCAAGAACCGCTTCAACCCGACCGAGGCGAGCGCCTTCGAGCGCGTCAGCGAGATCGTCACCCAGGCCGTCGCCGGAGCCTGAACGGTCCCGTCGACAGAGAGGTATCCGTCATGACGAACGCAGCCCAGGCCGTCGCCGGGGCGAAGGCGGGACGCCGCGAGTGGATCGGCCTCGGCGTCCTGGCCCTGCCGACCCTGCTGATCGCACTCGACATCGGCGTCCTGTTCCTCGCGCTGCCCCAGCTCAGCGATGACCTGGGCACCAGCGGCACCGAGCAGCTGTGGATCACGGACATCTACGGGTTCATGCTCGCAGGGTTCCTCATCACCATGGGAAACCTGGGTGACCGGATCGGGCGGCGCAAGCTGCTGCTGATCGGTGCCGCCTCGTTCGGCGTGGCGTCCCTGCTCGCCGCCTACGCGAGCAGTCCCGGCATGCTGATCGCGGCCCGTGCCCTGCTGGGCATCGCCGGCGCCACGCTCAACCCCTCCACTCTCGCGCTGATCAGCAACATGTTCAGGAACGACCGGGAGCGCGGCCTCGCGATCTCGCTCTGGGCGACCTGCCAGTTCGGCGGCGCTGCCGTCGGCCCGCTGGTCGGTGGGCTGATGCTGGACCACTTCTGGTGGGGGTCGGTCTTCCTCCTCGGCGTCCCCGTGATGGTGGTGCTGCTGGTGGCCGGACCGCTGCTGCTCCCCGAGTACCGCACGGGCAGGTCGAGCGGCCCGCTCGACCTGATCAGCGTGGCGCTGTCGCTGTTCGCGATCCTCCCGGTGATCTACGGCGTCAAGGAGCTCGCCGCTGGGGGCGCACACAGCTCGGCCCCGACGGCACTGCTGTCGCTGGCCGTCGGGCTCGGCGCGGGTGCGGTGTTCCTGCGCCGCCAGCGCACGCTCGCCGACCCGCTCGTGGACCTGAGGCTGTTCGGCAGGCCGGCCTTCTCCTTCGCGCTCGCGGGCATGGCCGTGGCCTCCGGCGCCTTCGCCGGCACGTCGTTCCTCACCAGCCAGTACATCGTGACCGTGGCGGAGCTGAGCCCGACCGCGGCGGGGCTCTGGCAGGCCCCCACGGGCGGTGGCATCGCCGCGGGTGTGCTGCTCGCCCCCCTGTTCATGCGCTGGATGAAGCCGCTGACCGCGATGGTGGGCGGGCTGTGCGTCTCCTTCCTCGCGCTGCTCGGTCTCACCCAGGTCGGGGGCGACGGCTCGGTCGTCGGGGTCGTCGTCTGCATCGCGCTCGTCGCCTTCGGCGTCGGCCCGTTGTTCGCGCTCGGCACCGGGCTCGTGGTGGGCGCCGTTCCGGTGGAGAAGGCGGGCGCCGCGGCTTCGTTGTCCGAGAGCAGCAATGTGCTGGGCTCGACGCTCGGTCTCGCCTTCCTCGGCACCCTCGGCGCCGCGTTCTACCGGGACGGGATGGCCGGGCAGGTTCCGGCCTCGCTGCCCGACCCGCTGGCCGAGGCCGCCCAGGAGACCGTGGCCGGCGGCACCGCCGCCGCCCGCGAGCTGTCCGGCGGCGCCGCCCAGGACCTGGTGACGGCGTCCCGCGACGCCTTCACCAGCTCGCTGCACACGGTCAGCTGGGTCGCGTCCGCCGCGGTGGCCGCCGTGGCGGTCGCCGTCGCCTTCAAGCTCCGGGAGAAGAGCCCCGCGGAGGGGCCCGGAACGACGGAGCCGGCAGAGGCGGAGACCACGGCCGAGGCCGCCGCGGAGCGCACCGGGGTCTGAGAACGACACCCGAGGGGCGCGGCGCCGAGTGCGTCGCGCCCCTCCGGCATGCTCACTGACGGTACGTCAACTCCCTTGTGGGCGCGGTTCCAAACAAGCACGCAAGGAGATGCGCGGTCTGTCCCCAGCCGCGACGATTCCGACGACCGGTCCGGTGCGCCCGTCACGACCGAAGACGCGCGTGCCGCCGAGATGCCGGGCAGCGTCCGGCGCTGCCCACCCCGCCACCGCCGCCCGATTCTAGGAGGCATCACCATGACCGCAGCACCGAAGATCCTCGCCATCAACGGCTCCGAGCGGGACGGCAACACCGCGGACGTGCTCCGGCACGCGGCGGCGCACGCGCGCACCCTCGGCGTCGAGTTCGAGGTCGTCGACCTGCGGAACATCCGGATGGAGCGGTGCGGCCCCTGCGGCGACTGCAACGATCGCACGATCGCCTGCGCCGTGGGCGACGACATCCCCTCCGTGGTGCGCAGGATGATCGAGGCCGACGGCATCGTCTTCGCCGCCCCGGTGCACGGCTTCGGCACGGCGAGCCTCATGCAGACCTTCATCGAGCGGGCCGGCGTCGGCTATCTGCGCTTCGACCGTCCGCTCAGCAACAAGGTCGCGGGCATCATCTCCGTCGCCCGCCGCTACAGCGCGGGCGAGGTGTGGGCCCAGCTGACCGTCAACGCCCTGCTCAACCGCATGATCCTGGTCGGCAGCGGCTTCCCGGCCACCGTGCACGCGCTGCACCGCGGCGACGCCGCGAAGGACGAGGAGGGGCTGCGCAACGTCGAGCGCCTCGTCGAGCGCATGTCCGACATGATCGGGCTGCTGCGTGAGCACCGCGAGCTGACCGGTCGTGACGCGCTGGCCGGCGGCGACCGCAACGAGCGGGTCGGCCTGCCGCTGAACGAGCTGGTGGACGCCGGATGAGTGCCACCGCCCCGCTCTCCGCCGGTGACCCGGGCCTGCCCGCTTTCTGGGAGACGTACGAGCCGGTGCTGCGCGCCTTCCACGACGGCACCCTGACCGACGAGAACAGGGAGCTCTGGCGGACCGAGCGGCTGACCGCCGTCCTGCGGCACGTCACCTCGCGCTCGCCGTTCTACCGCCGTCACCTCGCCGGCGTGGACATCGACCGGGTCACCCCGGCGACACTCGCCGAACTCCCCTTCACGACCAAGGACGACCTGCGCCGCGAGATGTACGACGTGCTCTCCGGCAGTCCGACCGATGCCGCCGTCTTCTACGAGACGACCGGTACCACGGGGCCGTCCACGCCCTGCCCGCGCGGCGCCCGGGACATCGCGACCAGCAACGCGGCCGTGGAGGAGTCCTGGCGGCGCGTGCTGCGCGCGCACTTCGGCGACCGGATGCCCGTCGTCGGCCTGATGGGCCCCTCGGAGCTGTACGCCTTCGGAGACGTGTTCACCTCGGTGACCGCCGCCCTGGGTGCCTGTCACGTCAAGATCTGGCCGGAGTCCCCGCGCGTCGGCTTCCAGAAGGCGCTGCGCCTGATCGAGGACCTCGGCGTCGAGGTGATCGTCTGTGCCCCCGCGCTCTGCCTGAGCCTCGCCAAGGCCGCCCTGCACTACGGCTACGACCTGGCCCGGCTGCCCGTGAAGCTGTTCCTCGTGCTCGGCGAGATCTGTACCCCCGAGTTCGCCGCCAACGTCGCCACGGTGTGGCCGCACGCCCAGGTCCGGCCGACGCTGTACGGCTCCCAGGAGTCGCTGTGCATCGCGACCGGCGCCGACACCGGTCAGCTCCACCTGTCGCAGCCCAACTACCTCTTCGAGCTGGTCGACCCGGACACCGGCGAGTTCCTCGGCACCCGGGGCGAGGGCGAGCTCGTGCTGACGATGCTGGTCGACGGCATCAAACCGCTGATCCGCTACCGCACCGGCGACCTGGTCCGGATCACAGAGGCGCCGCCCGGCGCCCCGCTGCCCGGCGACGTCGTCGAGGTCGTCGGCCGGGCCGCCGACCGCATCCGGCTCGGCCACACCGCGCTCCAGCCCGCCGAACTCGAGACCGCGGTCCTGGACACGGTCTCCGGCTGCCTCGGCTACCAGGTCGTCATAGACCGTGACGAGGCGGGCGGCGACCGCGTCACCGTACGGCTCGACCTGCTGCCCGGCCACCCCGACCGGGACGGCACCACCGCCGGCGTCGCCGCCCGGCTGCGCGCACTGACCGGGCTCGACGCGACGGTCGTCGTGGAAGACGAACTGGACCCGGTGACCCACACCGGCTCCTTCGTCAGCTGGAAGGCGGCGCGCGTGCTGGACGGCCGGAGCCCGCTGGACACGTCGGTGCTGGTGGCGCGTCAGGTCGCTCACCGATACGCAATCACCACCTGAGCGGAGAGGACCCACCATGCCCGACCCCAGGCCGGAGCCCGCCGCGATCCGGGTGACCACTCGCCGTGAGGTCCTGCCGTCGTACCCGACGCTCCCGGTGCACCAGGCGCTCGCCCACCGCTTCGGCGAGGAGCAGGTCTACCTGCTCGAGTCGGCCGCGGGACCGGACCGCGACCGCAAGTACCAGTTCGTCGGCTTCGGCGAGCTGCTCTCGCTGTCCGTCACGGACAGCATCGTCAGCGTGGACGGCGAACCGTCGCTGCGCGAGGCGCTGCTGCGGCGGATCGCGCCGCTGCTCGACGAGACGGACGGCGGCCTGCGGCTGCGCGCCCGGCGCGACCTGTGGCGGGTCCTGCGGGAACTGCACGCGCTGTTCGACGCGGAGGGCTCGCCGAACCGGTTCCGCTTCGGCTTCCTCGGCTACTTCGGCTACGACACCGTCCGCTACATCGAAGACCTGCCGTACATCATCGACGAGCGTCCCCCGCTGCCCGACGTCCACCTGGTGCTGCACCAGGGCTGTGTGGTCATCGACCTCGACAGCGGCGAGGGGGAGCTCCTCCTGCACGAGTCCGACCACTGGCGGGCTTTCGACCCGGCCGAGGTGACGACGCTGCTCGCGCGGGCCGAGGAGGACCACCCGGTGCCCCCCGCGGGCCCCGTGCCGGCCTCGGCCACCTCCGACGACACCGATCCCGACGCATACCGCCGGGACGTCGAGCGGGCGCTGAAGCACATCGCCGTCGGCGACATCTACCAGGTGCAACTCGGCCACGAGCTGACCATCCGCAGCGCCGTCGATCCGATCGACGTCTACCAGCGGATGCGCACGCACAACGCCTCTCCGTACATGTACCTGGCACACGTCCGGGGGCAGACCGTGCTCGGCGCGAGCCCCGAGCTGTTCGTCCGGGTCGAGGACGGCACCGTCACCATGCGTCCGATCGCCGGCACCGTCCCCCGCGACGGCGACGACGAGGCGGCGGGTGCCCGGATGCTGGCGGACGAGAAGGAGGTCGCCGAACACATCATGCTGGTGGACCTGTGCCGCAACGACATCGGCCGGATCTGCCGCGCGGACACCCTGGAGGTGCCCGACGAGCTGATCGTCGAGCGCTACTCCCATGTGCTGCACCTCGTCTCGACGGTGGTGGGCGAGGCCGAGCCGGACCGGGACACCTACGACATCATCGCCGCGCTGTTCCCGGCGGGCACGATGACCGGGACGCCGAAGATCCGGGCCATGGAGATCATCGAGCAGATCGAGCGAAGCCGCCGGGGGCTGTACGCGGGAGCGATCGGCGTGATCGACATCGGCGGCTACACCAACCTCGCCCTGTGCATTCGCACCCTGTTCCACGAGGACGGCGTCTACCGCACGCGGGCCTCCGCCGGGGTGGTCGCCGACTCCGTTCCGGAGCGCGAATGGACCGAGACGCTAGCGAAGATGAGCGCCGCCTACTGGGCGGTGACCGGAAAGGGACTGCTGTGAGCGTGACCGCCCTGAACAGCGGCGTCGGGCGGCCGGGCCCCGGGCCCCGGGTCCTCGTCGTGGACGCCTTCGACAGCTTCGTCGACATCCTGCGGCAGTACCTGATGTCCGCCGGGGCCGATCCGGTCATGGTGCGCTCCCACACCATGAGCGAGCAGCAGGTGGCGGAGCTTCGGCCCGACGCGCTGCTGCTCGGTCCGGGTCCGGGCCACCCGGACATCAGCGGGCACGTGGAACTGGTGCGCGCCTTCGCGGGCCGGCTGCCCATCCTGGGCGTCTGTCTCGGCCACCAGGCGATCGGGCGGGCCTACGGGGCGTCCGTGATCCCTGCGGAGCACCTGATGCACGGCAAGACCAGCCGGGTCGACCACGACGGCCGCGGCCTCTTCGAGGACATGCCCGAGGGTTTCCGTGCCACCCGCTACCACTCGCTCGTGGTGGTCGAGGACACCCTTCCGCCGGTCCTGGAGGTGAGTGCGACCTCCGTCGACGACGGGTACGTCATGGGGCTCCGGCACCGGACGCTGCCGGTGGAGTCGGTGCAGTTCCACCCGGAGTCCATCCGGACGGAGGGCGGCATGCGCATGATCCACAACTTTGTGCGCGCGACCGCGGCGTTCCCGTCCTGGCAGGACCGCGGCGTCGCCGCGTGAGGCGCTACCGGCTCACCGGCTTCGACGGCCCGGCCTCACTGCGCGAAGAGACGTGCGAGGTTCCCAGGCCCGGCCCGCGCGAGGTGCTGGTCCGCATGCGGGCCTGGTCCCTCAACCACCGTGACCTGCTGATCGCGTACGGACGCTACAGCCGTGACCTCGTGCCTGGCCTCGTACCGCTGTCGGACGGAGCGGGCGAGGTCGTCGAGACGGGATCGGAGGTCACAGCCTGGCGGCCCGGGGACGCGGTCGCCGGACTGTTCCTGCCCGACTGGCGCTCGGGGCGCCCCCGGGTCGACCGGGCGCTCGGCGGGTCCGTCGACGGGGTCCTCGCCGAGTACGTGGTCTTCGACGAGGAGGCGGTCGTCGCCGTCCCCGCCCATCTCGACTTCGCCGAGGCCGCCACCCTGCCGTGCGCCGCGCTCACCGCGTGGCAGGCGGTCGTGGAGGTCGGCGGGCTGCACCCCGGCCAGACGGTGCTCACCCTGGGCAGCGGCGGCGTGTCGGTGTTCGCGCTGCAGTTCGCCGCGGCGGGCGGCGCGCGGGTGATCTCGACCTCCGGCAGCCCGGCCAAGCTGGAGCGGCTGCGCGAGCTGGGGGCGGCCGAGGTGATCGACCGCGTCCGGGAGCCCGAATGGGGCCTGCGCGCGGCCGGACTGTGCGACGGCGGCGTCGACCACGTCGTCGAGGTCGGCGGGGCGGGCACCATGCGCCAGTCGATCACGGCGGCCCGGGTCGGCGGCCGGATCAGCGTCATCGGCGTGCTCGGCGGCGGGTCCGGGATCAGCCCTGTTCCCCTGCTGCGCAAGGTGCTGCGCGTGCAGGGCGTCCAGGTCGGCAGCGCGGAGATGTTCCGGTCCATGAACCGCGCCCTGGAACAACAGCGCATCCGGCCGGTGATCGACCGGGGGTTCCCCTTCTCGGAGGCCGGGGCCGCGTTCCGGTACCTCGAGGCCGCCGGCCACATCGGCAAGGTGGTGATCACCGCCGACCCGCCCGGCCGCCCCCGGTGAGCACGCCAGGAGATGCGGCGGCGGGTGCGCGCCGACGAGGATCCGGGGGGACCACACCGGCGACGGAGGCGAAGTGGAGTACTGGAACCCCAAGGCAGAGACCATGCCGCGCCACGAGCTCGAGGCATGGCAGTGGCGCAGGCTACAACGGGCGCTCCACCACGCCCGCGCCCACTCGCCCTTCTGGCGTGACCGGCTGCCCGGCGACATCACCTCGATGGAGGACTACGCCCGGCGCGTACCCCTGCTGCACAAGGGGGACCTGCTCGCCGCCGAGCAGCAGGCGCCGCCGTACGGCACCTGGCCGTCGATCGACCCCGCACGCGGCATCCGTCACCACCAGACCAGCGGCACCAGCGGCAATCCGCCGGTACGCACCATCGACACGGCGGGCGACTGGACCTGGTCGACGGACACCTTCTGCACGGCGCTGTACGCGATGGGCGTGCGCCCGCATCACAAGGGCATGGTCGCCTTCGGATACGGCCTGTTCATGGGCTTCTGGGGGATGCACTACGGCCTGGAGCGGATGGGCTGCACGGTCGTCCCCGCCGGCGGCCTGGACTCGCGGACGCGGATCAAGCTCCTCGTGGACTACGGCATCGAGGTCGTCGGGCTCACCCCGAGCTATGCGATGCGCCTGATCGAGACGGCCCGCGAGATGGGCATCGACCTGGCGAAGGAGGCGAACGTCAAGATCATTCTGGCGGGCGCCGAGCCCCGGTCGAAGTTCACCACGCGCACCATCGAGGAGGCTTTCGGGGCTCGCGTCTTCAACGCCGCGGGCACCACCGAGTTCGGCGGCGTCTTCATGTTCGAGTGCCCCTCGCGCCGGGGCGCCTGCCACATCATCGAGCCCTCGACGATCGAGGAGGTGCTGCACCCCGAGACCAAGCTGCCGGTCGGCTACGGCGAGGAGGGGGTGCGGGTCACCACCGGGCTGTCCCGCGAGGGCATGCAGCTGTTCCGGCACTGGACCGAGGACGTGGTCGTCAAGCGGCCCGCCTCCGCCTGCGGCTGCGGCAGGACCTGGGACTTCTACGACGGCGGGATCATCCGGCGGGTCGACGACATGCGCAAGATCCGCGGGGTGTCGGTCACTCCGGTGATGATCGAGGACGTGGTCCGCGGCTTCGACGAGGTCAGCGAGTTCTCGACGTCCATCAGCTCGGTGCGCGGCCTGGACACCGTTTTCGTCCGGGTGGAGCCGCGACAGGTGCCGGGCGGCGACGTGACCACGCTGGCCCGGCGCATCGCCGAGGAGTTCAAGCGGGAGATCGGGATACGGCCCGAGGTGGAGCTGGCCCCCGAGGGCACTCTGCCCCGGCAGGAATGGAAGGCGGCGAGGCTCCGTGACGAACGCGCACTCGTTTCTCAGCCCTGAGCAGGAGGCGCAGCTGCTCGGCGCCTACACGACCCTGAAGGAGCTGTCGGCCGACTGTCGGGTGCCCGCGGTGGGCGCCGCGGTGACCATGGCCCTGGCCGAGCTGCGCACGGCCCTCGACGGCCAGGGCGTGGAGTTCGACTACTTCTCCACGGTCTGAGGTCCGCGGCGAGACCCTTGCCGGGATCGTCCTGCCCCGCTGCGCCGTGGGGCGGGGCCCCCCCCCCCCCGGGGGGGGGGGGGGGCGCCGCCGGGGGGGGGGGGGGGCACGGAGACATGCACCAAACCACCACCCGCGCCAAAGCGACCACGGGCGGCCCCCCCCAGCCAACCCCCAC
>NZ_JBHYPS010000072.1:0-20595 GCF_042746075.1 Streptomyces sp. NPDC058758
GGGGTGGTGGTTTTTTTTTTTTTAATATCCCACCCCCGGGGGGGGGGGGGGGCCGCGCCCCGGGGGGCCCCCCCCCCCCGGGGGGGGGGGGGCGGCCCCCCGGGCCGGGGGGGGGGCGCCCCCTCCCCCGTGCGGACCCCGCCTCAGTGCTCGTCGGCGAGGATCAGGTACAGCTTCTTCCGGGCCTCGTTGATGACCCCGACGGCCTTCTGCCGCTGCTCGGCGCTGCCGGTCTTCCAGACCTGCCCGAACGCCTCCATCAGACCGAAACCAGCCTGGCGGACCTCGTTCATCGCCTCCCAGTCGACACCGCGGCCGGCCTCCTCCCAGGGGGCGTCCGGCGCGGCCTCAGCCTCCTCGCGCCCGGCGTCGGTGAGCGAGAAGAGCTTCTTGCCGCCCTCGCTCGCGCTGACGATCAGCCCCTCGTCCTCCAGCATCTGGAGGGTCGGGTAGACCGAGCCGGGGCTGGGCTTCCAGGCCCCGCCGCTGCGCTCGCCGATCTCCTGGATCATCTCGTAACCGTGCATCGGGCGGTCCTTGAGCAGCGCCAGGATCGAGGCGCGCACGTCACCGCGCCGCGCCCGCCCCCGGCCGCCGCCCCGGCCGCGCCCGAAGGGCCCGCCGCCGAAGCCGGGGCCGCCGAAACCGGGCCCGAAGGGCCCGAAGGCGGCGCGCCGCCCCTCGAAGTCACCCCGCGGTCCGGGCCCGCGGTTCCCGCGCCCGGCACCGTGGCCGTGACCGAATTCGTGTCCGTGGTCGTGTCCGTGTGAACGCATCGCAACGCTCCTTCCGTGAGAGTCATCGTCGAACTGTCGCGATGCTTCAACGATATATCGGAACCGCTCGTCGAGCAACCAACCGAACAACCGGCCCGTACCTCAGCCGGCCCCTCCCTCGGCCCCGGGCCGCCGCGCCCTCCCCCCCGGACGCCTGCCGAACGGCGCCTCTCCCCCGCCCGGGCCAGTCACGCCGGATTGGCCTTGGCCCGCCCCTCCGGCCCCCCGGTACCGTCCGCTGCATGCGCATCCGAATCGTCGACGCCTTCACCGACCGGCCCTTCTCCGGCAACCCCGCCGGAGTCGTCCTCCTCGACCCCTCCGGCTCCACCGGCCGTTCCGACTCGGCCGGCTCCACCGGCTCCTTCCCGGACGACTCCTGGCTCCAGAAGGTGGCCGCCGAGGTCAACCTCTCCGAGACCGCGTTCGCGCACCCGCTGCCCGCGGGCGGCGCGGCCGACTGGGCGCTGCGCTGGTTCACCCCGACCACCGAGGTCGACATGTGCGGTCACGCCACCCTCGCCACCGCCCACGTCCTGCACACCACCGGCGCGGCGTCCGGCCCGGTCCGCTTCGCGACCCGCTCGGGCGTCCTGGGCGCCGCCGTCGAGGCGGAGGGCGGCATCACCCTGGACTTCCCGACCTCCTCGCTCACCCCCCTGCCGGTCCCGGAGGGCCTGGCGGAGGCGCTGGGGGCCGAGATCGTCGCCGTCCACGGCACGGCCGCGCACGTCGGCGACCTCCTGGTCGAGCTGCGCGACGAGGCAGCCGTCCGCGGCCTCGCCCCCGACCACGCGGCGCTCAAGGCCCACTCGTCGCGCGGCGTGATCACGACCGCCCTCGCCGCCGATCCCCGGAACGGCTACGACTTCGTCTCGCGCGGCTTCTTCCCCTCCGTCGGCATCGACGAGGACCCCGTCACCGGCAGCGCCCACACCGCGCTCGCGCCGTACTGGTCGGCCCGCCTCGGCCGCGACGGGCTCACCGGCTTCCAGGGCGGCGCCCGCACGGGCCTGGTCCGCACCCGCCTGCGCGGCGACCGGACCCTCCTCACCGGCCGCGCCGTGACGGTCATCGACGGCGAACTGCACGCCTGAGGGGGCCCGGACGCGCCGGAGGGGCGTACGGCTCCGATGCCGTACGCCCCTCCGGCGCGTCCCGCGCTCACACGGTGGGCAGCCAGCCCACCTTCCCCGCCAGCAGCCCGTAGCCGACGAAGGCCACGATGTCGAGCAGCGCGTGGGCGACCACCAGCGGCCCCACCCGCCCCCAGCGGCGGTAGAGCAGCACGAAGACGACGCCCATCACCAGGTTGCCGACGAAGCCGCCGATGCCCTGGTAGAGGTGGTACGAGCCGCGCAGCACCGAGCTCGCGACCAGGGCGCCCGTCGGCGTCCACCCCAGCTGGTCCAGCCGGCGCAGCAGATAGCCGACGACGATGACCTCCTCCAGGACGGAGTTCTGGATCGCCGAGAGGATCAGGACCGGGTACTTCCACCACACGTCGGGCAGCGACTCGGGGACCACCGTGAGGTTGAAGCCGGAGGCGCGCGCCGCGAGGTAGAAGGCGAGGCCGGCGCTGCCGATGCCGGCGGCCACCAGCGTCCCGCGCCCGAGGTCGGGCCACGGCCGGGTCCGGTCGAAGCCGATGGACCGCATCCCGGCTCCCTCCCGCATCAGCAGGTGGGCGACGAGCACGACGGGGACGAGGGCCGTGGCGATGCCGAAGAGCTGCCAGGTGAGGTCGAGCCAGGGGCGCCCGGGGGCGTACGAGCCGTTGAGGGTGGCCGCCTGCTCCTTGAGCGCGCCGGGTCGGGTCAGCGAGCCGACGAAGCTGATGAGCGAGGAGACCGCGCTGGCGCCGAGCGAGAGCGCGAGCACGATGAGGGTCTCGGAGCGCAGCACCCCCCTCGACGGACCGCCCGGGGGCGGGCCGGCGTCCACGACCCGTTGTTCCGACACCACACCCGTCTCCCGTTCCCGTCACGACCGCCGCGGGGACCGGCCTCGGCCCCCCTCACGACGATCATGCGCGACGGCACCCCCGGAGCGCCATCCAGGCCCCGGAACGCCCTCCGGGCTCCGGAACGGCGTCCTCGTGCCGCGGGACGGCGGCCTGGGGGTCCCGGGGCCGGCGCCCCCGGGAACCGGACGGCTCAGGCCCCCGCGACCCCCGCCTCCCAGGTGTGCACCGGCTCCCCCTCCAGCATCAGCTCGCGGTACCGCCGGGTGGTCGCCGCCAGGGCCGCCTCCCGGTCGAGGCCGGAGTCCAGGGCCCGGTGGAAGGTGTCGGCCTGCCAGGACGCGCCGTTGACCCGGCGGCGGCACCGCTGCTCGATGACGCCCAGGTAGAAGTCGCGGTCCGCCGGGTCGACGTGCCACGCGTCGAGCCCCGCCGCGGCCAGCGGCAGCAGCTCGTCGAGGACGAGGCGCACGGCGGGTTGGGTCGCCGTGCCGCCCGCGCGTCCCGCCCGGGGCCAGCGCAGCTCCGCCTCGATGCCGTGCCGGCAGGCGGCGTCGAAGTTGGCCTCCGCGTCCTCGAAGGCCATCCGCTTCCACAGCGGGCGCTGGTCGTCGGCGAGCGAGCGGACGAGCCCGTAGTAGAAGGCGGCGTTGGCGAGGACGTCGGTGACCGTGGGCCCGGCGGGCAGGACGCGGTTCTCCACCCGGAGGTGCGGGACGCCGTCGACCCAGCCGTAGACCGGCCGGTTCCACCGGTACACCGTGCCGTTGTGCAGGACGAGTTCCTTGAGCTGCGGCACCCCGCCCTCGTCGAGCACCCGCAGCGGGTCCTCCTCGTCGCACAGCGGCAGCAGCGAGGGGAAGTAGCGCACGTTCTCCTCGAAGAGGTCGTACACCGAGTCCACCCACCGCTCGCCGAACCAGGTGCGCGGCCGCACGCCCTGGGACTGGAGTTCGGGCGGGCGGGTGTCGGTGGCCTGGGTGAAGAGCGGCGGGCGGGACTCGCGCCACACCTCGCGGCCGAAGACGAAGGGCGAGTTGGCGCCGAGGGCTATCTGTACGCCGGCGACGGCCTGGGCGGCGTTCCAGACGGACGGGAAGCGGGCCGGCGTGACCTGGAGGTGGAGCTGTACGGAGGTGCAGGCGGCCTCCGCGATGATCGACTCCGAGGTGTGCCGGAGCCTTTCGACGCCCTGGATGTCGAGCGTGATCCTTTCTCCGCGGGCGATGAGGATCTGGTCGTTGAGCAGGGCGTAGCGGTCCGCGGAGGAAAGGTTCCCGAAGACGAGATCACGCTCGGTGAGGGTCGGCAGGATGCCGATCATGAGGATGCCGGCGTCCAGTTCGGCGGCCTGCCGGTCGGCATATCCCAGTCCGGTTCTCAGCTCTTCCGCGAGCCGGTCGAAAACGTGGCCGCCGAGCCGTCGCGGGGCGATGTTCACTTCCAGGTTGAACATTCCCAGTTCGGTCTGGAAATCGGTGCTGGCGATCTTTTCGAGGACGGCGTCGTTCAGCATCCGGGGGAGCCCGTCGGAGCCCGCGAGGTTGAGTTCGATCTCGACGCCCATGAGGTTCCGCGGGCGGTCGAACCGCTGCTCCGCGAGGAGCCGGGCGAGCCCCGCCAGACACTGCTGGAGCTTGCGCCGGTACCGCTGCCGGTCGGCCGGGCCGAACCCGTCCGTCACGACCTTCTCCCCCATCGAGGCGTCCCTCCCGCGTGGGCGGCCACCGGGCGGGGCCGCGCGTACGGACGATGATGCCCACGCCACTGATCGACAACGCCTGCATTTCAGGCCGCCGCGCGGATAGTCTGGTACGAACCTGTCGCCGCGCGCGCGGAACCCCGTCTCCGGAACGGCCGTCGACATATACCAATGTCATATCGCCCCCCGCTGCGGGCGGCGCAGCTTTCGGAATTCCTACGTCCGGCTTGTCGGAGAATGTGAGGGCGGAGATCCTGCCCTCGCCCCGATTCCGCCCCGCGACCCACCGAATACGACCCGATGACGCCTTGTCAGGAATATCGGCGGGGTCTAGCGGAAACAATCTCTGAACACGTGTCGTATAAACTCCGCGGACGAGGCAGAGCGCCGGCGACCGGCCACGACCCGTGGCCCCCCGCTCCGCCCCCGCCACCGACAGCGCCGTCGCACCCGGCCCGCAGCCGCGTACCCCTTACCAGGACCCGTACCAAGGCCCTTACCAGGACCCGCACCCGTACCCGTATCCCCGTGTCTCCTGAGCGAGAGGCGACCCACACGATGCTCCGTCCCTCCCCGGCCCCCGCGCCGGCCCTCCGCAGTGTCCTCGCGGCACTCGGCTCGCCCACGGCCGTCCGAGAGGCCCGCACCCCGGCCCTGCGGGCCGCTTCCGGACCGCTGTGTCCGGAACTCCCGCTGCCCGTCCACGTGCTGAGGATCTCCGGGGCCCCCGGGCACGAGCCGGGCACCCGGCTCGTCGGCTGGCGGTTCCTGATCCGGAGCGGGGACCGGGCGGTCGCCGCCGCGGACACCATGCTCACACCGGACGGCTGGTCCTTCTCGCACTTCTTCGAGGGGCCGTACGTCGCCGCCACGGAGCGCGCGCTGGCCCAGGCCGAGGCGCTGCCGGGCACGTACCAGCCACGGCTGCTCTCGGTGCCGGAGCTGTACATGCTGACGCTGTGG
This sequence comes from Streptomyces sp. NPDC058758, assembly GCF_042746075.1. Taxonomy (NCBI): domain Bacteria; kingdom Bacillati; phylum Actinomycetota; class Actinomycetes; order Kitasatosporales; family Streptomycetaceae; genus Streptomyces; species Streptomyces sp. NPDC058758. Next base: position 5,405 of record NZ_JBHYPS010000072.1, read on the forward strand.
CTGCACGCGGAGCAGGACCCGGACGGTACGGAGCCGGGCGCCCAGTCCGCCGACGTGCTGGTGCCGCTCGCCCCCGCCCCGCCCGGCATCGCCGCCAACCGCCCCTACCGGGCGGCCGATCTGCTGCCCGTGCTCAGTACGCGGCTCGCGCCGCCGCCGCTCCTCGGATCCGCGGCGTCCGCCTGACCGGTCCGCGCCCCGTGACCCGCCCGGGTCACGGGGCGCACTGCTGTCCGGAAACGGCGTCCGAACACCGTCGCCGAACACCCCTCCCGGACGGACTAGCCCGCTCGGGCCACCCCGAACCACCCGAAAGGGCGGGGGTGTTGACCTGAACCGCCCCTGCGGGTGATGCGTCTTCCCGGGAGAGGACGAGCTGACGCGAAATCCCTGCGGAAGGCCGTCCGTGCGGCAAGACTGGGACCGGAACCGAACCGACCGACGGGGGCGGCCATGAGCGCGAACAGCCGCAGGACATCCACCACGACGCAGCGAAAGAACCCACCCATGTGCCAGCACCAGCCTGCCTGTCCCACCGCCGACTCCGCCGACCGTGAGGCCGCCACCCCTGTGGCGTGCCACCCGGAGCAGGGGTGGAGCCTGCTGTGCAACGGTGTCCTGCTCTTCGAGGACACCGGCGAACTGCTGCCGGACGGGCAGATCATCGCTCCGCACCGGCCGCTCACCACGGGCCGGGTGACGACGGCCGCCTGAGGCACGGCGCGGCAGCGCCGAGGGCCGGCCCGGAGGAGACTCCGGACCGGCCCTCTGTCATGCCCGCGGTCAGTGGTCGTACTCGTCCAGCGGCGGGCAGGAGCAGACCAGGTTGCGGTCGCCGAAGGCGCCGTCGATGCGGCGGACCGGCGGCCAGTACTTGTCGGCGGCCGAGACGCCGGCGGGGAAGACCGCCACGTCGCGGTCGTAGGCGTGGGCCCACTCGCCGCCGAGCGCGGCCGCGGTGTGCGGGGCGTTGCGCAGCGGGTTGTCCTCGGCCGGCCACTCGCCGGAGCCGACCTTCTCGATCTCGGCGCGGATCGCGATCATCGTGTCGCAGAAGCGGTCCAGCTCGGCCAGGTCCTCGGACTCGGTCGGCTCGATCATCAGCGTGCCGGCGACCGGGAAGGACATGGTCGGGGCGTGGAAGCCGTAGTCGATCAGACGCTTGGCGATGTCGTCGACGGTGACGCCGGTCGCCTTGGTCAGCGGCCGCAGGTCGACGATGCACTCGTGGGCGACGAGCCCGGCCGGACCGGTGTAGAGCACCGGGTAGTGCGGCTCCAGGCGCTTGGCGATGTAGTTCGCCGCGAGGACGGCGACCTGGGTGGCGCGCTTGAGGCCCTCGCCGCCCATCAGCCGGACGTACGTCCAGGAGATCGGCAGGATGCCGGCGGAGCCCCACGGGGCGGCCGAGATCGGGCCGACGCCGGTCTCCGGGCCCGCGGTGGGCTGGAGCGGGTGGTTCGGCAGGTACGGGGCGAGGTGGGCGCGGACGCCGACCGGGCCGACGCCGGGGCCGCCGCCGCCGTGCGGGATGCAGAAGGTCTTGTGCAGGTTGAGGTGCGAGACGTCGCCGCCGAAGTGGCCCGGCTTGGCGAGGCCGACCAGGGCGTTGAGGTTGGCGCCGTCGACGTACACCTGGCCGCCGGCCTCGTGGACCTCGGCGCAGATGTCGGCGACGTGCTCCTCGAAGACGCCGTGCGTCGACGGGTAGGTGATCATCAGCACGGAGAGTTCGTCGCGGTACTGCGCGATCTTGGCGCGCAGGTCCTCGACGTCGACCTCGCCGTCCTCGGCGGTCTTCACGACGACGACCTTCATGCCGGCCATCACCGCGGAGGCGGCGTTGGTGCCGTGCGCGGAGGACGGGATGAGGCAGACGGTGCGCTGCTCGTCGCCGTTGGCGCGGTGGTAGGCGCGGACCGCGAGGAGACCGGCCAGCTCGCCCTGCGAACCGGCGTTCGGCTGGATGGAGACCTTGTCGTATCCGGTGACCTCGGCCAGGCGCTCCTCAAGCTCGGTGATGAGCGTGACGTAGCCCTCGGCCTGCTCGATCGGCGCGAAGGGGTGGATCTGGCCGAACTCGGGCCAGGTCACCGGCTCCATCTCGGTGGTCGCGTTCAGCTTCATGGTGCAGGAGCCGAGCGGGATCATGCCGCGGTCGAGCGCGTAGTCGCGGTCCGAGAGGCGGCGCAGGTAGCGCAGCATCGCGGTCTCGGAGCGGTGCGCGTGGAAGACCGGGTGGGTCAGGTACGCGTCGGAGCGCAGCAGGCCGGCCGGGAGGGCGTCCTCGGTGGCGGCGTCCAGCGCCTCGACGTCGCCGGTCACGCCGAAGGCGGCCCAGACGGCGGCGAGCTGCTCGCGCCCGGTGGTCTCGTCGCAGGAGACCGAGACGTGGTCGGCGTCCACGCGGTACAGGTTGACGCCGGCCTCGCGGGCGGCGGCGACGACGGCGTCCGCACGGCCCGGCACGCGCGCGGTCAGCGTGTCGAAGAAGGCGCCCTGGGTCAGCTCGACGCCCCCGGCGGTCAGACCGGCGGCCAGGATCGCCGCGTACCGGTGCGTGCGGAGGGCGATCTGCTTGAGACCGTCCGGACCGTGGTAGACGGCGTACATGCCGGCCATGACGGCGAGGAGCACCTGCGCGGTGCAGATGTTGCTGGTGGCCTTCTCGCGGCGGATGTGCTGCTCGCGGGTCTGGAGCGCGAGGCGGTACGCCTTGTTTCCGTCGGCGTCGACGGAGACGCCCACGAGGCGGCCGGGAAGGGAGCGGGCGTGCTTGTCCTGGACGGCCATGTAACCGGCGTGCGGGCCGCCGAAGCCCATCGGGACGCCGAAGCGCTGCGTGGTGCCGACGGCGATGTCCGCGCCGAGCGAGCCGGGCGAGACGAGCAGGGTGAGGGCGAGCAGGTCGGCGGCGACGGTCACGATCGCGCCGAGTTCGTGGGCGGCGTCGATCAGCGGCTTGATGTCGCGGACGCCGCCGGAGGCGCCGGGGTACTGGAGGAGCACGCCGAAGACGCCGCGCTCGGCGACCTCGGCCGGGATGCCCTCGGAGAGGTCGGCGACGACCACCTCGACGCCGGTCGGCTCGGCGCGGGTCTCGATGACGGCGATGGTCTGCGGGAGGGCGTCGGCGTCGACGAGGAAGACGCCGTTCTTCACCTTGCCGACGCGGCGCGAGAGCGACATGGCCTCGGCGGCGGCGGTGCCCTCGTCGAGGAGGGAGGCGCCGGAGGTCGGCAGACCGGTGAGGTCGGCGACCATCGTCTGGAAGTTGAGCAGCGCCTCCAGGCGGCCCTGCGAGATCTCCGGCTGGTAGGGCGTGTACGCCGTGTACCAGGCGGGGTTCTCCATGACGTTGCGGAGGATGACCGGCGGCGTGAAGGTGCCGTAGTAGCCGAGGCCGATCATCGGGGCGAGGACCTGGTTGCGGCCGGCGAGGGAGCGCAGCTCGGCGAGGACCTCGGCCTCGGTGCGGGCACCGGGGAGGTCCAGCGCCTCGGCGTTCTTGATGACGTCCGGCACCGCGGCGGCCGTCAGCTCGTCGAGGGAGCCGTATCCGACCTGCGCGAGCATCTTGGCCCGCGCCTCGGCGTCGGGTCCGATGTGCCGCTGCTCGAAGGGAATGCCCTGCTCGAGCTCGGAGAGCGGGGTGCGGTTGGCGGTCATGATGCGGGGGCCTCCTGGTCGTCACGACCTGCGAGGGGCACCACGGCGCGGGTGCCCGGACGGCCTCCCCCTCTGTCATCTCAACCTGAGAGCTTCACCGGCACGCCCGTGGGCACGCCGGCTTTCACCGTCGGTGAGGGCGGGTGCCGTCGGACTCCCGCCCTGCTTTCCAGAGTGACCTCGCCCGCGCGGTACCGGGTGCCTGAGAGATTCCGGGGAGGATTTGCTCCTTCGGCGCCACCGGAAACCCTCTCCGATGGACTCTCCCGCACGGTGTCGACAGCCACAGCCAGCCTACCAGCGCGGTTGTCGCCCTCATCGCTCAAGTGGCCGACATCCCAGTTGTGCACTTTGGTAGGGGTGTAGAGCAGTTGCGACCAGTTGGAGGGACCGTGCAGACCGACATCGATCCGCGCAGCCTGATCGGCCGCAAGGCGTTCGACCGGAACGGACACAAGATCGGAACCGTGGACGAGGTGTACCTGGACGACGCGACCGGCGTCCCCGAGTGGGCGGCCGTCCGCACCGGCCTTTTCGGCAGGGACGCCTTCGTCCCGCTGGAACCCAGCGAGCTGGCCGACGACGGCCTCCACATCCCCTTCGAGCGCTCGCTCATCAAGGACGCGCCGGACTTCGGCGTGGGCCGCCACCTCTCCCCCGAACAGGAACTCCAGCTCTACCGCCACTACGAGCTGACGCTGCCGCCCCCGCCGGCGCAGATCCCCGACTTCGGGCGGCTCGCCGGCCAGGACGACGCGGCGTAGCGGGACGCGGCGCGGGAGAACGCAGCCCAGGACGGGACCGCCCCGGACCACGCCGTACCGAGCCCGCCCGGCCACCCCGGGAGGGCTCACTCACCCGCGCGGACGACCGGGGCGGCCGGAGCGACCGGGGCGGCCCTCTCCGCCCCCGTCACCCCGCCGGGCACCAGCGGCAGCGGATCCGCCGGCTCCAGCTCCGGATCGTCCACCACGAAGGTCCGCACCCGCCCCGGCACCGTGCTCCCGGGCTCCTCGAAGCGGACGGTGACCCGCCCGAGCCCACTGCCCTGCACCCAGCCCGCCCCGAGGACCGCGTGCCGCACGTCGTGCCCCGGGGCCCACCGCCGCGTCGCGGTCTCGGTGGCCGTCGGCGGCGCGTCGGCCGCGCCCCCGGCGCCCCCCGCAGCCCCGCCCTCCCCGACGCCCACACCCATGCCCACGCCCATGCCCGCAGCGGCACCCGACGTCCCGGTCCCCGCTTCCGCGCCCCCCGCCCCCGCCCCGCCGCCGCCCCCGGCCCAGGCCCCGGCCTCCGCCCCGGCCTGGGCGAACAGGTCCTCCTGCGTGTAGTCGGCCAGCCCGCTCACCCCGACGCCCAGCAGCCGCACCCCGCCCGTCGTGTCCACCAGCTCCAGCAGCCGCTCCGCGGCCTCCCGCACCACCAGCGGGTCGTCCGTCGGCCCCCGCAGCGTCTCCGACCGGGTCAGCGTCGAGAAGTCGTACCGCCGCACCTTCAGGACGATCGTCCGCCCCGAGTGTCCCGCCCCCCGCAGCCGCGCCACGCACCGCTCGGCGAGCCGCTCCACCTCCAGCCGGATCCGCAGCCGGTCGTGCAGGTCGACGTCGAAGGTGTCCTCCACGGAGACCGACTTCGCGTCCCGCTCGGCCACCACGGGCCGGTCGTCGTGCCCGAGCGCCATCCGGTACAGCGAGGCCCCGTGCGACCGCCCCAGGATCCGTACGAGCTCGTCCTCGCCCGCCTCCACGACGTCGGCGACCGTCGTGATCCCCGCCCGCCGCAGATGGTCACCGGTGGCCGGCCCCACCCCCGGGATGATCCGCACCGACCGGGGCGCCAGCAGCGCCCGCTCGCTCCCCGGCTCGAAGAGCACCAGACCGTTCGGCTTCGCCTCCTCCGACGCGATCTTCGCGAGCATCTTGGACCCCGCGAGCCCCACCGACCCGGTCAGCCCGGTCGTCGCCAGGATCTCCGCCCGCAGCCGCTCCCCCACCGCCCGCGCGCCCGCGCTGTCGCCCGCCAGCCCCCCGGCCTCCAGGTCCACGAACGCCTCGTCGAGGCTGAGCGGCTCCACCAGCGGTGACAGCCGCCCCAGCAGCTCCATCACCTGCCCGCTGATCGCCCGGTAGAAGGCGAAGCGCGGCACCAGGTACGCGGCGTTGGGCGCGAGCCGCCGCGCCTGCCCCATCGGCATCGCCGAGTGCACCCCGAAGCGCCGCGCCTCGTACGACGCCGTGGCCACCACGCCGCGCGGCCCGAGACCGCCCACCACCACGGGCTTGCCGCGCAGGCTCGGCTTCGACGCCTGCTCGGCGGCGGCGAAGAAGGCGTCCATGTCCAGATGCAGGATCGTGGGGGCGGCTCTCACGTCTCCGATGCTGCCTCACGCCACTGACAACCGCCGGTACGGGCCCCGCCCCCACCGGCTCGCGGAAAGACCCGGACCGGAAAGACCCCGGACCGGAAAGACCCCGGACCGGAAAGACCCCGGACCGGGAAGAACCCGGACCGGGAGAGTACGGCGGCTCGCGGAAGGACCTCAGACGGCCCGGTCGCGCCGGCGCCGCGCCAGCTCGTCCTGCGGGTTGTGCCCCACCAGCGTCTCGCCGGTGTCGACGCGCTCCCCGTGGAGCTGCGACAGGGCCGCCTCGACGTCCTGCCAGACGACCCCCACCGCGATGCCGAAGACCCCCTGCCCGCCCTGGAGCAGCGAGACGACCTCGTCCGGCGAGGAGCACTCGTAGACGGTCGCCCCGTCGCTCATCAGCGTCATCCGCTCCAGGTCCCGGAAACCGCGGGCCCGCAGGTGCTGCACCGCCGCCCGGATGTTCTGGAGGGCGACGCCCGTGTCCAGGAAACGCTTCACGATCTTCAGGACGACGACGTCCCGGAAGCTGTACAGCCGCTGCGTCCCGGAGCCGTACGCGGGCCGCACGCTCGGCTCGACGAGCCCGGTGCGCGCCCAGTAGTCCAGTTGGCGGTAGGTGATGCCGGCGGCCGCGCAGGCCGTGGGGCCGCGGTATCCGATCGCCTCGTCCGCCACCCCGGCGCTCCGCTCCGTGCCGAAGTCGCCCACACTGCCGTGAAGCGGATACGGAGCGCTCTCCCCGGACACGCGTCCGAGCGAGCTCCCTGCCGTACCGTCCGCGCTGCTCATCACGCCGACCCTCCGTCCTTGACCTGCCCACTCGAAGGTAGGCAGTCACTAGGGGTGCGTCAACGATCGCCACACTCGGCACGCCGAGTGATAATCACCCAGAGAGTGGTTTCACGTGTCCCACTCCGGGGAAAGGCTACTCGAATGCGCCGACAGCGCTCCTCGGCCGCCCCCCACGCGTCCCGCCCGAGCGGCGCACGGGAGCCGTCGCGTCACTGGCTCCCGAAGTCCTCCGGCGAGATCTGGTCGAGGAACTCGCGGAACTTCTCCACCTCGTCCTCCTGCTCGTCGGGAATCGCGATCCCGGCGTCGTCGAGGACGCCGTCGCTGCCGAAGATCGGCGAACCGGTCCGCAGCGCCAGGGCTATCGCGTCGGACGGCCGCGCGCTCACCTCCACGCCGCTGGCGAAGACCAGCTCGGCGTAGAAGACCCCGTCCCTCAGGTCGGTGATGCGCACCTGGGTCAGCTCCTGCCCCACCGCCTCCAGCACGTCCTTGAACAGGTCGTGCGTCAGCGGCCTGGGCGGCGCCATGCCCTGCTGGGCGAAGGCGATCGCGGTCGCCTCGCCGGGTCCGATCCAGATGGGAAGGTACCGGTCGCCCCCCACTTCGCGCAGGAGCACGATCGGCTGGTTGGAGGGCATTTCCACCCGGACACCCACAACGTCGAGCTCGTTCACACAGCAACCCTAGGACGTGCCCGACCTGTTTGGATAGTCGGGCCCCCGCTCAGCGCCGCCGGAACCCCGCCCGGAAGCCGCCCGCACCGGTCACGGAACACCGTCCGCGGAGCGCCGGACACCGGTCGCCGGCCGCCCCGGTCACGGAAGCCGCACGCCCAGCGCCGTCTGCACCAGCGCCGCGTGCAGCCGCACCGACAGCTGCGCCAGGTCGGCGGCCGTCTCCTCGGCATGGGCCCGGGTCTGCGGGTTGCGGTGCCGCCGCAGCGGCGCGACGACCTGCTCGATCAGCCCGGCCTCCCGGTCCGCCGAGGCCTTCACCGCCCGCAGGTGCCGGGGCCCGAGCCCGAACCGCCCGAGATCGGCCACGATCCGCGCCACGTTGACGGTCTCCGCGTCGTAGCCGCCGCCCTCGTTCTCGGCGATCAGGCCGTACGACTCCCATTCCGCCAGCTCGGCCTCGGTGACCCCGGCCGCGGCGACCAGTTCGGCGCGGCCCAGCCGCGCGGCGGTCGGCCGCTCGTCGCCCTCGTCGTCCGCGGGCCCGTCGAGCAGCCCGTCCAGCAGGTCACGCCGCCGGCCGGGCGCCGGGAGCTTCACCTGCTCGCCGCGGGCGAGGGCGTCGAGGTGCTCCCGGATGACCTTCAGCGGAAGATAGTGGTCCCGCTGCATCCGCAGGACGGCGGCGAGCCGCTCCACGTCCTCCGGGCTGAACTTCCGGTACCCGGAGGCCGTGCGCCGGGGCTCGACGAGCCCCTCGGCCTCCAGGAAGCGGATCTTGGAGATCGTCACTTCGGGAAACTCGTCCCGCAGCTGGTTCAGCACGGTGCCGATACTCACCAGCCGGTCGCCCGCGGTGGCGGTGCCGGATCCGGCACCGCCCGTCGGTGTTCGCACCATGGACCTTTCCTGAAGGATCTCCGCCAGGCGTATCAGACGCCTCGCTGGCTCGCGTAGAAGACCAGCCGGTACTTGCCGATCTGCACCTCGTCGCCGTTGTTGAGCACGATGTCGGACTCGATCGGCTCACGGTTGAGGTAGGTGCCGTTGAGGCTGCCGACGTCGGCGACCGTGAAGCTGCCGTCCTGACGCCGGCGGAACTCGACGTGCCTCCGGGAGACCGTGAAGTCGTCCAGGAAGATGTCGCTCTGCGGATGCCGGCCGGCCGTCGTCAGCTCACCGTCCAGGAGGAAGCGGCTGCCCGAGTTCGGACCCCGGCGCACCACCAGGAGCGCGGAACCCGGCGGCAGCGCCTCGACGGCCGCGAGGGCCTCGGGGGACAGCGCCGGCATCGCGATCTGGCCGGTGGTCTCCGCGTCGTACGCCTCCAGGCCCGAGATCGAGATCGTCGACGTCGTCTCGGAGGGACGCTCGGCGGCGGCCCCGCCCCGCAGCGGCGTGCCGCAGTGGGAACAGAACCGGCTGTCCGGCGTATTGCGGTGACCGCACCTCGTGCACACCGGCATGGACGCGTCCTCCTGCCGCGGCTGCCCCGCGGAGGTCTGGGTCGCGTACGGATCGGGGGTAAACCCTCCACCCGTACCTGAGGTTGATGGTTCACCGAAACCTATGCGCGCGGCACCGGCGGGGTCAACAGACGACGCGCCCTGTCCGCCCGGAATGTCACCACCCCGGCCGCCGACCTCGTCACGGAAGAGCGGACGCTCGCCGCCCTGCTCCTCGCTCTGGTCATGGCGCGGCGCGCGGTGCCTGGCGTTGCCGCCGTCCTCGCGTGCGCTCTTGCCGAACAACTTCGCAAACAACTTCACGGGCGATTCCCCTTGACCGAAACAGACCCGCCCGTGGGGCAGGACGAACCGAGATCCATCACACCTGCCGACCCGGACACCTTCACAACGTCCGTATCCTCCGGACAGTTTCCACCACGCACCACCGTTGTGGTGCGCCGACCCCCCGCAACGCTCCAGCCCATGTCGCGGGACCCCCCGCCCCCTCTCTCACTGGGAGGACGACCGAGCGTAGTCAGGCCGCTTCACGGGTCGCAAGGCATCGACGACGATCTTCGCCGACCGCTCCACCGTGGCCGTGGCCTGCTCCTTCTCCAGGGTCTGGACGACTCCGCCGGGGATGTTGAGCGCGGGCTCGAGATCCTCGGGCTTGCCGATGACCTTGAAGACGTACGGAGCGGTCACCTGCGTTCCATCGATCCGCATGTCGTCACCGCCACCGGTGAAATAACTGTTCGCGACCACCCGCACCCCGTCGACCTGGATCGCCTCGGCACCGGCCGCCCGCAGCTCCTGGATGGCGTCGAGGAGCATGTCGGACTCGACCGCGCCGACCGGGTCGGTCACGGTCAGCGTGATGCCCGGCCCCTCCGCGGCCACCGTGCCGGCCAGGATCCCGAGCTGCCGCTCCTTCTCCGCCGTCTGCCGACGGGCCTCCTCGGCCTGGTCGGAGCTGGACTCCAGCTCCGACCGCTGCTTCTCCAGCCGCGTCTTCTCGTCCTCCAGCCGCTGGGTCCGGTCGTCGAGCTCGTCGAGGATCCGTACGAGGTCCTCCTGCCGGGCCCCGCGCAGCGCGCTGCCCTCGCTCGTCGAGGAGACCTGGATGGCGAGGCCGAAGCCCAGACAGGCCAGCAGCAGCGCCACGACGAGCTGTGCCCGCGTCACCCGAGGCGGCCACAGGGCGTCCGCGAGGCGCCGCCGCCCGTCCGGCGCGGTCCGGGCGCCCGTGCCCGCCTCCGGGGACGGCACAGGACCCACGGGAGCGCTCTCAGCGCCCTCCGCGGGACGGTCCTCCGGCTCCGTACGGTCGGCCGGCCCGGCGTCGACCGCCTCGGGCTTCTCCCCGCGCCCCGGCTGCTCCGGCTTCTCCGGCCGCTCCGCCGGCTCCGGCCGCTGGCCGCCCGGCTCGGGCTTCTCGTTCGGGTTCACACTCATCGGCCTCACGCCCGGAAGACATGGCGGCGGATCGCGGCCGCGTTGGAGAAGATCCGGATGCCGAGCACGACGACGACACCGGTGGACAGCTGCGCGCCCACGCCGAGCTTGTCGCCGAGGAAGACGATCAGCGCGGCCACGACGACGTTCGACAGGAAGGAGACGACGAAGACCTTGTCGACGAAGATCCCGTCGAGCATGGCCCGCAGGCCGCCGAAGACCGCGTCGAGGGCGGCGACCACGGCGATCGGGAGATAGGGCTCGACGACCGCCGGGATCTCGGGCCGGACCAGCAGTCCCGCCACGACTCCGACGATCAGGCCCAGTACGGCGATCACGATGTTGCCTTCCCCTTGTCGGCCGTGGCCCGGCCCGACGGCGTCGCCGCCCCGGCCCCCCTCGGCTCAGCTATACGTACGATCAGGCTCGGCGCGGCCGGCAGGCTCAGCTCGCCCTCGACCGAGATGCCGCTGCGGATCCCGAAGTTCTCCACCAGCGCGTGCAGGTACTGCCCGTCGGCGCTGTCCTGGAAGGCGGTGCTCAACCGCTGCCCGTCCCCGACGGCCAGCACGGTGTACGGCGGCACGAGCGGCCGGTTGTCGACGAGTATGGCGTCGCCCGCGGCCCGGATCGCGGAGAGCGACGTCAGCCGCTGGCCGTTGATCGACACGGCCTCCGCGCCCGACTCCCACAGCCCGTTGACCACCCGCTGCATGTCGCGGTCGCGCACCCGCCCGGTGTCGGAGAAGCCGGCGCTCTCGCGGGGCCCGCCGCCCCCGCTGTCGGAGTCCTTGGCGTCGTCGACCACGAGCTTCACGCCGGGACCGCGCACGGGGGTGGCCCCCGACAGCAGCGCGACCAGTTCCGTCTGGTCGCCGCCGTGCTGTTCGAGCGCGACCCGCTGCCGCTCGCCCACCTCGGTACGGATCCGCTCGACGTCCCGCTCCAGGTCGTCGGCGTTCGCGTTCTCGCCCTCGATACGGTCGATGAGCTCCTGCCGCTCCTTGGCGACGACGGGGGCCGAGACCCGGGCCTCGGCCGCGCCCACCGTCACCACGGCGGCGGCCAGCACGAGACCGGCCGCCAGCCCCAGTTTGGCCCTCAGGGGCCTGGGCAGCGCACCGCCCTCGGCCCTGCGCCGAGCGGTCGCCTCCGCGTACCCGTCGTCCAGCGCGTGGTCGATGACGTTGTTCAGCAGCGACATCGACGCGTCCGGGCGCGGGGGCGGAGAACCGGTGCTCCGAACGGGGGGCTGCTGCGACATGCCGCACATCGTCGCACGTCGCGCGCCCTACCGCCGAATGGCCCCTCGGAAGGGCCGGGCGGCGCCACCGCGCCACCGCCCGGCCCGGGCCCGCCGTCCCGTCAGCGACCTGCGCTCTCGACCACCTGCGCCCACTCGTCGAGGAGTGCCTGCGCCGAGGTGTCGTCGGGCCCCTCGGCCCACAGATGGGTGACGGCCTCGGCGGGGTCCGGCAGCACCATCACCCACCGTCCGTCGGCCTCCACGACCCGCACTCCGTCGGTGGTGTCCACCGACCTGCTGCCGGCCGCCTCGACCACCCGCCGCATCACGAGACCCTTCACCGCCCACGGCGTCGCGAGGTCCCGCTTGATCACGTGCGCCCGCGGGATCCGGGCGTCGATCTGGCTCAGCGTGAGCTGCGTCCGCGCCACCAGACCGATCAGCCGCACGAAGGCCGCGGCCCCGTCGAAGACGCTGCTGAACTCGGGCACGATGAACCCGCCGCGCCCGTCGCCGCCGAAGATGGTCGACTCCTGCCGGCCGACCCGGGTGAGGTCGTCGGGCGAGGTGGTCGTCCACTCGACCTGCGTGCCGTGGTACGCGGCCACCTGCTCGGCGATCCGGGTCGTGGTGACCGGCAGCGCGACCCGACCGGACCGGCGCTCGGCCGCCACCAGGTCGAGCATCACCAGCAGCGCCCGGTCGTCCTCGATGATCCGGCCCCGCTCGTCGACGAGCGACAGCCGCTCGCCCACCGGGTCGAACCGCACGCCGAACGCGGCCCGCGCCGACGCCACGATCTCCCCGAGCCGGACGAGCCCGGCCCTCCTGCGCTCGACGGACTCGGTCGGCCGCGACTCGTCGAGTCCCGGGTTGATCGTCAGCGAGTCCACCTGGAGCCGCCCGAGCAGACTGGGCAGGACGAGACCGGCGCTCCCGTTGGAGGCGTCGACGACGACCTTGAGCCCGGCCTCCGCGATCCCGCTCGTGTCGACGTTCCGCAGCAGGGAGCCGGTGTACGAGTCGAAGACGCTCGCCGGGAAGGACAGGTCGCCGATCTCCCCGGGGAAGGCCCGCCGGTACTCCTGCCGCGCGTACACCCGGTCCAGTTTCCGCTGCCGGGCCTGCGAGAGGTCGGCGCCCCGCTCGTCGAAGAACATGATGTCGACCGAGTCCGGCACTCCGGGGGAGGTGCGGACCATGATGCCGCCGGCGCTCCCCCGCGCGGTCTGCTGCCGGGCCACCGGCAGCGGGACGTTCTCCAGGTCGCGCACGTCGATGGCGCTGGCCTGGAGCGCGGAGATCACGGCCCGCTTGAGCGCCCGCGCGCCCCGCGAGTGGTCACGCGCGGTGGTGACGGTGGCGCCCTTCTTCAGGGTCGTCGCGTACGCGCCGGCGAGCCGCACGGCCAGCTCGGGCGTGATCTCGACGTTGAGGATCCCGGTCACTCCGCGCGCTCCGAAGAGGTGAGCCTGCCCGCGGGACTCCCAGATCACCGAGGTGTTGACGAAGGCGCCGGCCTCGATGGTCTTGAAGGGGTAGACCCGGACGTTGCCCTGCACGATCGACTCCTCGCCGATCATGCACTCGTCGCCGATGACGGCCCCGTCCTCGATCCGGGCCGCCCGCATGACGTCGGTGTTCTTGCCGATCACGCAGCCGCGGAGATTGCTCTGCTGCCCGATGTAGACGTTGTCGTGGACGACCGCCTTGTGCAGGAAGGCCCCGGTCTTGACCACCACGTTGGAGCCGACGACGGTGTGCTCGCGGATCTCGGCGCCGGCCTCGACCTTGGCGTAGTCACCGATGTAGAGCGGCCCGCGCAGCACCGCGTCGGGGTGCACCTCGGCCCCTTCGGCGACCCAGACGCCGGGCGAGATCTCGAACCCGTCGATGTCGACCTGGACCTTGCCGTCGAGCACGTCGGCCTGTGCCTTCACGTAGCTCTCGTGGGTGCCCACGTCCTCCCAGTAGCCCTCGGCGACATAGCCGTAGATCGGCTTGCCCTCCTTCATCAGCTGCGGGAAGACGTCACCGGACCAGTCGACCGGAACATCGGCTTCGACGTAGTCGAACACCTCGGGTTCCATGACGTAGATGCCGGTGTTCACGGTGTCGGAGAAGACCTGTCCCCAGGTCGGCTTCTCCAGGAAACGCTCGACCTGCCCCTCCTCGTCCACGATGGTGATGCCGAATTCCAGCGGATTCGGCACGCGCGTCAGACAGACCGTGACGAGGGCGCCCTTCTCCTTGTGGAATCGGATCAGGTCGGTGAGGTCGAAATCGGTGAGGGCATCCCCCGAGATCACGAGAAAGGCGTCGTCCTTCAACGCTTCCTCGGCGTTCTTCACACTGCCCGCTGTGCCGAGAGGCTTCTCCTCATTGGCGTACGTGAGCTCCATACCGAGCTCCTCGCCGTCGCCGAAATAGTTCCTGACGAGCGACGCGAGAAACTGGACGGTGACTACGGTCTCGTTGAGACCGTGCCTCTTGAGCAGTCGTAGGACGTGCTCCATGATCGGCCGGTTCACCACCGGCAGCAGAGGCTTGGGCATGCTCGAGGTCATGGGGCGAAGTCGGGTTCCTTCGCCACCGGCCATCACGACGGCCTTCATGTCGGAAGCGTCCTCCTTGAAGAGACGACGGTCCTGCCGACCGGCCCTGTCCGCTCACTGGCCCTGGGACATTCTCGTTCCTGCCGGCGGCGCTGCGCGGCGCGGGACGGAAGGGCTCAATCGGCCTCGGTATCCGCCTTCACGAGTCGGCGGACCTGGACCACGTAGAGGATCCCTGCCCACCAATACAGAGTTGTACCCCATCCGGCGAAAGCCCATCCGAAAACTTCAGCGAGTGACGCCAGCCATCCGGTTCCGTCACTGAGAAGCAGCAAGGGGAAGGCGTACATCAGGTTGAAAGTCGCAGCTTTCCCGAGGAAGTTCACCTGCGGCGGCGGGTAGCCGTGCCGGCGCAGGATTCCCACCATGACCAGCAGCATGACTTCACGTGCCAGGAGAACGGCGGTCAGCCACAGCGGCAGGATCTCGCGCCAGGTGAGTCCGACGAGCGTGGACAGGATGTACAGGCGGTCGGCGGCCGGATCCAGCAGCCGGCCGAGGCTGCTGATCTGGTTCCACTTCCGGGCGAGCTTGCCGTCGAGGTAGTCGCTGATGCCGCTGAGCATCAGGACGACCAGTGCCCAGACGTCGCTGTTGGGCCCGCCGAACTCCGGCCGGAGGATGAGCCACAGGAACAGCGGCACGCCGAGGAGGCGTGCCATGCTGAGAATGTTGGGGATGGTGAGGACCCGGTCCGTCTGGACCTCGGTCTCCTGGACCTCCACCCGGGGGCCTCCTGCTGGGAGCGGTACTGACGTTGACCCCTGACCTTACCTCCCGCCCCAGTCCCCTCCGGGCACCGGGTCCGCCGGCCCTTTCCGTGAAAAATTGCCCTGGAACGCAGGAAAGCCCCGCACCACAAGGGTGCGGGGCTTTCCCACAATGATTGTTCGGCGGTGTCCTACTCTCCCACAGGGTCCC
>NZ_JBHYPS010000073.1:0-19224 GCF_042746075.1 Streptomyces sp. NPDC058758
ACGGCGCCCCGCAGTGGAAGTCCGGCGCCGGAAACGTCTACGCCGACGAGGGCAACCACTGGGACGTGACCTTCTACAACTGCGGCGGCTGCTGACCGACTTCCGTCCGCCCGGTGGGCCCTCGTCCGGCCCACCGGGCCACGGCGCCACCGCGCCCGACACCGCGAGTACTCGACCGCACATGGAGGAAAGTTGACCCCCGAAGTCTCCCGTCGCGCCGCGCTGCTGACGGCCGTCGGCGGCGCAGTCGCCCTGTCCGCCCTGCCCACCGGAGCCGCGCAGGCGGCGCCCCGTCCGGCGGCGGCCGGCGAAAAGCCGTTCGTGACGAACCCCCGCGAGACCGGCGCGCTCTACGCCTCCGACGCCGCCCGGACCGCTCACGCGGAACCGCTGAACGCCACCGTCGGCTGCGCCACGGGACGCGGAGGCCGGAGCTGATGGCCACGTTCGTCACCCGTGCCCAGTGGGGCGCCCGAGCCCCGAAGAGCGTCAGCGGCGACATCACCCCGGCCCAGGGAGGCGTCGTCGTCCACCACGTCGACGCCGTCAAGGTGGCCGAGGCGGACCACGCCGACTGCGCCGCACAGGTGCGGGGCATCCAGAACTACCACATGGACGGCAACGGCTGGTCGGACATCGCCTACAGCCATCTGGCCTGCGTGCACGGCTACCTCTTCCAGGGGCGCGGCGAGAACGTCCGCACCGCCGCCCAGGGCACCACGCAGGGCAACGACGACTGGTACGCGATCTGTGCCCTGACCGGCGGCACCGCCGGTGACTACGACGTCGTCACCACCGGGCTGATCGACGCCATCCGCTACGGGATCAACCGGCTGCGGGTGTCCGGCGGGGCAGCACGGGCCATCACCGGCCACCGCGACCACCATGCGACCGGCTGTCCGGGAAACCTGTACTCCCGGGTCCTCAGCGGCGAGGTGAACCCGGGCGGAGGCCCCCTGCCCTATCCGGGTGTCGCCTTCCGGCAGTCCCCGGCCACCGTGCACGCGAGCGTGGCGACCTGGCAGTACCGCATGAACAGCGCGCACGGTTACGCGCTCACCGTGGACGGCCAGTACGGCCCCGGCTCCGACGCGGCCTGTCGCAGCTTCCAGTCGAGCAGGGGCCTGACGGTGGACGGCGTCGTCGGGCCTGCCACGTGGGGA
Source organism: Streptomyces sp. NPDC058758 (assembly GCF_042746075.1). Classification (NCBI taxonomy): domain Bacteria; kingdom Bacillati; phylum Actinomycetota; class Actinomycetes; order Kitasatosporales; family Streptomycetaceae; genus Streptomyces; species Streptomyces sp. NPDC058758. The sequence continues at coordinate 1,164 of NZ_JBHYPS010000073.1, forward strand.
GCGACGTTCGCCTAGCTCGACTCTGTCGGGGGACCTTGGAGCGGTCCGGCGCGCCGGAGCGATCGGCGGGCCTGCCCGGGGCGCTCCGAGAGTCCCTGCGGTGGCCGAGGTGTCCGTTGTCGCCGCGCCCCCTCGGTGCGCTCGTTTCTCCAGGCGGGCTTCGGGGCGGGGCGATCCACAACGACACCGCCGCGGTCCGCCGAACGGGGCGTCCGCGGGCCCGCGGACGCCCCTCTGCGCGGATCCCGCGCGCCCCACCTGCCCTGGTGGTGGACGGGCCGACGGCGGGTGGCCGTGAGCGGGCCGCTCGTCAGGGCCGGCGGCTTGCGGATACGGGCCGGGCCCGGGTGGCCGCCGGTCCGACGCGGAACGGGATGCCGAAGCGCACGGGCAGGCCGGGCGAGTACAGCGCGCTCGCGGGCGGGCCGTCCGTGACCGCCAGGCCGGTGGCGGCGCTGACGAATCGATGGCTGCTCCAGGGAGTGCTGCGGGCCCGCGAGCGGCTGGAGACCGCCCACCTCACCGTCGGCCAAGTGGCCGGCCGCAGCGGCCTCGGCTCCGGGAGTCGCTCCACCAGCACCTGAGCCGCCGGATCGGCACGCCCCCGGCCGCGTGGTGAGCAACCCCAAGCACGGCGAGTTCGGTGGTGAACGACCACCGTGGCCGCCTCCCCCCCCCCCCCCCCCGCTCACCACGCCCGCTGTCCCCAACGCCCCCAAGGGGTCACTCCGTGCACGAGAAGCAGGGACGCCGGCCGTTCGACCGCCCGGCGTTCAGCGCCCTGTCAGGCTCCGCCACGCCGGAGCCAGGTCCCTCTTTCCCCTGCCGTCATCAGCGTGTTGACGATGTACGACCGGTTGCGGCCGCCCCGAAGCAGCCGCTCGGCCGCCAGGCCGAACGCGAGCGCAGGCCCCACGAGGCCGAGGGCCTCGCCGGTACCGAGCGCCAGCCCCGCCCCGGCGAGCCCGAGGCCCGTCTCGGCCGCGGCCCAGGCGAGCCGCCCGGGCCGCTCCCCGGAGGCCGGCAGCTTCCGCCGGACGGCCCGGAGCAGTGCGGGGAGCGCGTCGTCGGCCGCCGCCGCGTCCCCGGCGCGCAGCGCCGCCTGGAAGGCGTCGCGCCGACGGGTCACGACCTCGTCCTGGTGGATTTTCGCGATGTCCTGCCAGCCCAGTTCGGCGACCGCCGCCAGGTGGGCCGGGGCCATCGTGTGTTCCGCGGGGGCTGCGGCCCCGGGGCCGGCGGGTTCGAAGAGCGCGTCCGTCGGACGCCCGAGGTAGAGCCCGATGTCGGCCGCTTCCGGGAGCGACCGCGGGGACGCGCCGTCGGTGCCCAGGGTGCGCTGCACCGCCGCGTTCCAGGCCTGCGTCGCGGTGTTCCACATCGCCGCCTTGTGGGGCGGGTCCGTCGCGTCGAGCCGGGCGAAGAGCACGGCCCTGCGATGGTGGCTCGACGGCTCCACGTGCTCGTCGAGATAGGCCAGGGTGCGTTCCACCGGGGCGTAGTCGTGGCCGGGGAGCCCCGGCAGCTCCGCCACCTCCTCCAGCACGTCGCGGTACGAGCAGGGGCGCGTCACGGCGCTCGTGCCCAGCGGCACTCCCGCTTCGCGGGAGAAGTGGTGGAGGGTCCACGCCACGGCCTCCAGCCTGCGCCGGATCGCCCCGCCCTCCTCGTACCGTGCGCCCAGCGCGGTGCCCCGCGCGAACAGCAGGCCTGGATTCGCCTCCCCGCGCTCCAGAACGGCTTCGGACAGCCTGACCAGGGGTTCCGCGGTGTCGAACGAAGACGAGAGCCAGCCGGGCTCCAGGGCGCGGTGCAGGCCGGTGGTGACCAGGGCGAAGGGGGAGCTGCCGACCGGAGCGGCGGTGGTGCAGCGCAGGAACGACGGGCAGCCGCGCACAAAAGACCGGAAGTCCTCCGTCTCGAACAGCGCCTGTACCGCTTGGCTGTCGATGAGCTGCATGTCACTCAGCACCACCGTGTGGCCTAACAGGGCCTGGATCTTCAGCATGACGGCCAAGGAGGTGTCCTGCGGGCCCCACCCCGACACGCGCAGATGCTCACCGTCAAGCCAGTGGGCGTAGATCTCCATAGCTCCCCCTTCCCCCGCCGGACGAGGGGTTCCCCCTCGGCAGCAGACCCTACGGCGAGGAAGCCAACCGTGTTAAGCGCCTGGCTGGTTGGGGCCTGGGCACAGGTCGTGAGCGCTGAAGCTGCGGCAGGGAGAAGAGCCTTCTCCTCGCGGGCGGGAAGCAGACGTCCTGACCAGCACCACCGGCCGCGGTCTCGACGGTGACCGCGCGGCGCGTGGTCAGCAGATCCGCGCGGCCCCGCCGCCGGAGGGCGGGAGTCGGTGGCCTCGCGGCGGATGGCGGTCCCCCGCGCCGTGCGAAGTACGCGGGGGCCGTCCTGGGACGCCTGGCGGGAACGTCACCGCGACCCGTATGACGCCTTTCGCCGGTGTGCTTGCTGGAAGGGGCCCTGCGGGGCGACGAGCAAGGGTTCAGGCGTCGCTGAAGAGGGGGTCGTACGGGGTGTTCGTTCGGTTGCCGGCCATGAAGGAGAGGAAGTCGCCGACGAAGGCGCTGCGGCTGTAGGTGGCGTCGGTTGTGGTGAGGTCGCGGTGGAAGGCTGTTCGGAAGAGGGCGCGGTGTTCGGTGGCGTCGATGACGCCGTTGCCGTCCTTGTCGGTGGCGTCGAAGAGGACCTCGGCGACACGGATGAGGGCGGGGCCGGCGAGCGAGGGGACGGCGGCGGCGTACTCGCCGGCGCTGATGCGGCCGTCGCCGTCCGTGTCGAGGGCGGTCTGGAGTTCGCGCCACCAGGCGGCGAAGGCGTCGTAGAGCCGGGTCTCCTCGGGTTCGTCGAGGTCGAGGCGGGTGGCCAGTTCGCGCGCCATGGCGGCGAGGTCGGGCCAGTCGAGGTGGCCGTCGCCGGTCTGGTCCAGCACGTGACGGAAGAACTCCTCCGCCGTGCGGCGGTTCTTCCCCGTGGGCGTGGCGGGGGCGGGGTCCTCGCTGATCGGTGCGAGCAGGCGGAGCAGGGCCGATGCGCGCTTCACGCGGGCCGCCAGCGCGGCGACCGTCCGGGCGCGGGGGTCGTCGCTGTCGGGTGAGAGGGAAAGGGTGTCGATGATGGTTTCGGCGTTGATCCAGCCCTCGGGCAGGAAACGGGCGAGACCGGCTGCGAAATAGGCGCCCTGCATGAGGGTGGAGGCACCCGGCATCTCGGGCAGGCCGGCCTTGCGCCGGTAGGCCTCGGGGAGCGAGGCGACGGTGATCGCGCCGAGGAGGGGACCGACGACGGCCCGGCCGGCCGCCCACAACGTCGGTGCGGAGGCGAGCAGCGCGGGGGCGGGCAGGTGGTCGAAAAGCCGGTACAGGATGATGCGGGCTGCTTCGGTGTTTTCGAGTTCCTCCTCGACGACCCGGTCGAAGTACCGCCAGAACTCGTTCAGGTCCTCGGGGAGTGCCCCGGCGTCGCCGTCGAGCGCCGCGAGGAAGCCGCGGTACTCGGCGTACATGCGCTCCATGGTGTCCTGGTCCAGGGGTTGACCGCCCCATCGGCACATGGTGACGGTGGCTTCGAAGAGCGTGGCGACCACCCAGGCGCGGGTCGAGCGGTCCATGGCGTCGTAGGGACGCTCCCGCGAGTCGGAGCCGTTCATGCGCGCGTGCAGCCGGTTGAGGCGGGCCGCCTCCCGTTCGCGCACCGCCGGATCGGCGTCGAACATGCGCCGCAGGCTGAGGAGGGTGTTGCGGAGCCGGCGCCAGGGGTGGGTGACGAAAACGGAGTTGTCGGCGAGAGCGGCACCGACCTGCGGGTGGGCGGCCTCCAGCACGGTGGCGCGGATCAGGGCAAGCGCCCATCGGGGGTCGTCGAAGAAGGCTCCGAACTGCCCCTGCGGCCCGAACAACGGCGGCTCGCCGGCCGTCGAGGTGGTTCCAGTGGTCATCACGGGTCTCCGTTCGTCTGGGGCGGCACACCGCCGAAGCGGCGGTCGCGGCGCTGATAGGTGTGGAGGCAGGCCAGGAAGTCGGGGGCCCGGAAATCCGGCCACAGCGCCGGAGGGAAGACCCACTCGGCGTAGGCGACCTGCCAGAGCATGAAGTTGGAGATGCGCTGCTCGCCGGAGGTGCGGATGACGAGGTCCACGTCAGGAGTGTCGGGAAACGGCAGGTGGTCCGCGAAGAGCCGTTCGGTCACCTCCTCGGCGGGCGTCCCGCTGCGGATCAGCGACCTGGCGGCTTCCACGATGTCCCTGCGCCCGCCGTGGTCGAAGGCGATGGTCAGCGTCATCCCCCGATTCTCGGCGGTCAGCGTGGCCAGGTCCTCGAAATCCCGGGTCAGTTCCCTCGGGAGGCGCGGGTCCGCGACCCCGAGGAAGCGGCAGCGGATGCCCCGGGCCAGCAGCAGTGGCGCATGCTTGCGCACGACCCGGCGCACCAGGCGCATCAGGTAGTCGACCTCGGACGCGGGCCTGTTCCAGTTCTCGGTGGAGAAGGCGTACAGGCTGAGCCATTCGACGCCGGCTCCTCGGGCGGCCTCGATGATGTCGATGACGGTGGTCTCCGCGGCGCGGTGACCCGCCGTCCTCGGGAGCGAACGTCGCAGAGCCCAGCGGCCGTTGCCGTCCATCACGCAGGCCACGTGCCGCGGCACCGCCCGTACTGCCCCGTCCGATCGCCGTTCTTCGGCGCTGTCCTCGCGTCCGGCAGGCCCGCGCCTCGGCGTCACCCCCACGCGCCGGTCACCGTCGCCCTCCCTGCCTGAACCCGCCCCGCCCGGATCGGCACGGTCGGTCCTGCCGCGTTCGGATGCGCCCACCCACACCACCCCCTCGATGCGCCCCCGCAGAAGCGCCCCCGCCGGGGATTCTTACGGTGCGGAAGCGACCCGACCGGCCGAACGGGTGCCTGTCACCCTTGGCTCACGTGCCCGATTCTTTCCGCTGGTCCCCGTGCGGGGAGGCGGAGCGGGGCGCGGGTGTGGAGGGTGGTGTCGGCGGGTTCATCCTCGCGCGCAGGAAACGGGCCTTCGGAAGGTCTCCCCTGCCGGAAACGGGCGAACGCTACTGCGGTGACAGCGCGAGACCGGACGGGGTGCGGATCCCCGCAGCTCGGCCGGTCGGCTTCCGGCTCGCGGCCCTGTCTGAAAGCTTGGCACGGTGACATCCGACGCACGGCAGCCCGCCCGCACCCCCGACGGACGGTACGTGATCGTCCACCACAGACGCTGGCGGGCCACGGACCCCGAAGTGCCCCAGGACGTCGCGGCTCGGCTGCGCTCACACCTGATGGCCGCCCGACGCGCCGTGGCCGCGGCCAAGCGGGCCCGAGATCCTCGGGCCGAACGCATCGCCCGGAGCCGCGTGCACGCCGCCAAAGTCGCCCTCGGAGAACGCGGCACACCCTGGTGGGACCAGAACGACACGGAGCGCCGGGCCCGCTGGAGGGACGGCCTGGCGGCCCTCGACGAGAACCCCGGCGAACAGAACGCCGGGGGGAGGTGACGGCAGGGCCTCCGGAACAGCTCCGGACGGAAGCGGACCCGCCGGCAGCACCGGGCCTTTTCGTGGTGGGCAGCTTTCCGTCACCGGGCTGCGGCACGTGGCGCGGTCGGCAGTGGTCCTCGATGCAGCGCATCCGGCGGCCCTGGTCAGCGCGGAACTCGTGTGGGGGACTGCAAATCGTTCGGTGCAACTCCTCATGGTGGAGGGCGCATCGATGAACACCCGAGCGCTCGACAAAGCGAGTCCCGCCGAACTCGGAGAGCTCGCAGACCGCTGGATCGTGAGGCTCCGGTACGTGATCGTTTCGGTCTTGTCGCAGCAACGTCGCTACGGGGTTCAAGGGCCGGCGCCGAGCCGGTGGGCCGTGGAGAGCCTTCAGGGCCGCCTACCCAGCGGAGGACGTCCGTCGATGACGACGATGCTGCTTCGCGCTGACGGCCGCGGCCTGCGTGCGACATCGTTCCAGCCCTGCGGTCACCTTCGCGCGGTCCGGGCCGTCCTGGCCGGCCAGGAGTTCGCCGGCCGCGGTCATGGCGGCCCAGAAGTCGGGTGGTGAGCCGCGTCCGTCCCGGAACCGGGTTTCGGCGAAGTAGAGGAAGACCTTCGTGAGCTCTCCGGTGCGAAACCACGTGAACAGGCTGCCGGGAGAGCCTCCGCGGGCGCCGGCGGCGGTTCCCAGGAAGTCGCGGATGCGTTCCTCGTGCTCCTCCAGTACTCGGTCCACGGTGAAGACGTTCCCGGACCCGAGAACGAAGGCGAGGTCCTCCTCCTCGCCGATCGCGAAGTCCGGGAAGAGCGGTTCGGCCTCGCGGAGCCGGGCCTCGGCGTCGGTCCGGGGCACGCCCAGGGCCAAGCACACCGCCACCACACAGACGCCCCGGTTGCCGGTCCTCGTGGCCAGCTCGGCGAAGACCTCCTCGTCGCTTCGGCCTGCGGCGAGCATCTCCCGCGCCTCCAGGACCAGCACGTCCTGGTCCTCCCCGTTCCCCATGGCGAGAGGCTACCGCGAGGTGCGACGACGCGGCCGGCCGTGATCGCCTCCCTTCCCTCACCGGGGCAGCACGAAGCTTCCCGGGCAGCGGGGTAGGAGGCCCAGCGGGGCCGGACTGCCCTGTGCGGCAGCGGCAGGAGGACGTCCACGCGTGGTCGCGGGGGGCCCGGCGCGGTTCGCCGGGTTCGGCGGACCGCGGCTGTCGGTCTCGGCGTGCCGACTCATCGCAGTAGCGCGCGGGCCGGGAGGGAGGTCGAGATCAGGGCGAGGAGCAGGGCGGCGGCCGCGAAGGAGGCGGTGAGGAGCGGCGGGAGGTAGGGGCCCTCGCCGGTGAGGCCGTGCGTCATGGGCACGAGGGTGGCCAGGGCGATCGTTCCACCCAGGGCGGTGCCGGCGACGCCGACCACCATGCCTTCCCAGTGGATCATGCGCAGGACCTGGCGGCGGGTCGTGCCGACGAGCCGGAGGGTGCGCAGCTCTCGGCGGCGGTCGAGGACGGTCATCACCAGGGTGTTGGCGGCGGCGACGGCGGCGAAGCCGCCCAGGACGGCGGCCATGGTGGTGTTGGCCCAGGCGTTGATCTCGCGGTCGCGGCTCTGCGCGGCGGCCCGGCCCGCGGCGTCGGTGACCGTGCCGAGCGCCGCGAGGGGGTTCGGGGTGCCGCCGCGGACCAGCAGTTCGTCCGCGTACGGGTCGCTGCGGTGCCCGGCCAGGTCGGCGGCGGGCAGGGTGACCTCGGCCAGGCCGAGGCCGCGCCCGTAGGTGGCGACGACGCGGGGCGAGGCGGCGCGGCCGTCGGGCAGCCGCAGGTGGAGGCGCTCTCCGGGGCGGACTCCCACGGCGTCGGCGAGGTTGGCGTCGACGGCGATCGTGCCGGGGCGCAGGCCGGCGAGGGAGCCGGTGCGCACGTCGAGGTCGAGCACGGGGCGGGGGTCGGCGGAGACGGCCAGGGCGGTGGCGCTGCGGAAGCCCGTGTCGCGGTCGGGGAGCAGGACGCCGGTGTGCTGGACGGCCACGGCGGCGGTGACGCCCGGGAGGCGGGCGGCGCGGGCGGCGGCGTCGACGGGCAGCCCGGCCGGGGCGGTGACGACGTGGTCGGCGACGACGCCGGCCCGCTGCTGGTGCTCGGCGGCGCGGTCGGTGCTGGCGTGCAGCAGGACGAGGGTGGAGGTGAAGGCCGTCGCGAGGACGATGGGCGTGAGGGCGGAGGCGAGCCGGCGGGCGTTGGCGCGGGAGTTGGCGGCGGCGAGGTGTCCCGAGGCCCCGGCGGCGTGGAGCGGCAGGCCGAGGGCGGTGGCGCTGAGCCGGGCGAGAAGCGGGCCCAGGAGCGCCACGGCCAGCATGAAGAGCATGACGACGCCGAGGGCGGCGTGGGCGGCGTCCTCGCCGGAGCCGGCGGCGGCGACCCCGGCGAGCGTTGCGCCGCCCGCGGCGGCGGCCACGCCGAGGACGGTGCGGACCCGGCCGGTCGCGCGCCGTTCGGTCTGCGACTCGGCGAGAGCGGCGCCGGGCGCGACGCGGGAGGGGCGGCGGGCGGCGGCGAGCCCTGCGCCCAGGGCCGCCAGGGCGACGAGGAGGACGGCGGCGACGTACGGCAGGGGCCCGGTGTCGAGTCGTACGCCCTGCGGGACCGCGCCCTTGTCCCGGAGCTGTCCGAACCACCAGTCTGCGAGGGCGAGTCCGGGCAGGCAGCCGAGGGCGCCGGCGAGCGGGGCGAGCAGCAGGGCCTCGGTCGCGATGGAGCGGCGCAGCTGGCGCGGGGTGGCGCCGACGGCCCGCAGCAGGGCGAACTCGCGGGAGCGCTGGCCCACGGAGAGCGCGACGGTACCGGCTGCGGTGAACACGGCGACCAGGGTGGCGGTGCCGCCGAAGGAGCCGCCGAGCGCGACCAGGAGTTCCCTGGCGGCCGGCAGGGCGGCGCCCTCGGCGAGGCTGCGGTCGTCGCCGGTGCGCACCTCGGCCGTGCCGCGCAGGGCGCGGTCGACCTCGGCGGCGAGCGTGGCGGTGTCGGTGCCGGGAGCGGGCAGGACGGCGATGGCGTCGACGGTGCGGGGGTGGCCGGAGAGGGCGAGGGCCTGGGCGTCGGTGAACCAGACGCCGGGCGCGGGGGTGGTTCCGGAGACGGTGAAGGTCCGTCGGCCGAGCGGGGTGTCGAGGGTGACGCGCTCCCCCACGCGCGCGGGGACGCCGCCGAGCACGACCCGGTCGGGTCCCGGGGCGGTGCCGGAGGCGAGCCGGGTGCCGGTGAAGGCGGTGGAGCCCCAGCCGGAGGCGGTGAGCGGGGTGCCTGCGGCGTCGCGTACGGGGTAGCTGACGTCGCCGACGGCACGGGCGGCGCCCGGGGCGCGGGCGGCGGCGTGGACGAGGGAGGCGTCGAGGCGGGCGCGGTCGGGCAGGGCGGCGGAGAACGTCTCGCGTTCCGGGCCCCGGCCGACGGTGGTGTGCACCTGCTGGTCGGCCGCGGCGACGACGGGCGCACCGGCGTAACGGCCGGGCGGCGCGGACGCGGTGAGGCCGGTCTGGAGCAGCAGTCCGCACCCGGAGACGACGGCGGCGGTGAGCAGCAGCGCGACGAAGGTGCCGACGAAGGAGGAGGGCTTGAAGCGGATGGCGGCCCGGGCGAGGCCGTTGGGTCGCAGCGGCATCAGGCGACCGCTCCGAGCCGGGCGGGGGACGTGGCCGCGGCCCTCGCCGTGGAGGTGAGGTCCGCCATCAGGGCGGCGATCCGGGCCGGGGTGGAGCGGGGGAGGCGGTCGACGAGGGCGCCGTCCGCGAGGAAGAGGACGTGGTCGGCGTAGGCGGCGGCGACCGGGTCGTGGGTGACCATGACGACGGTCGCGCCGAGCCGGTCCACGGCGTCGCGGAGCAGGGTGAGGATCTCGGCGGCGGTGGTGGTGTCGAGGGCGCCGGTGGGCTCGTCGCCGAAGATCACGTCCGGCCGGGTGACGAGGGCCCGGGCGATGGCGACCCGCTGCTGCTGGCCGCCGGAGAGCTCGGAGGGCCGCCGGTCGCCCTTGTCGGCGAGGCCGACCTGTCCGAGGACCTCCGCGGCGCGGTGCCGGTCGGGGCGGCGGCCGGCGAGCCGCAGCGGGAGCAGCACGTTCTGTTCGACGGTGAGCGAAGGCAGCAGGTTGAAGGCCTGGAAGACGAAGCCGAGGCGGCTGCGGCGCAGCTCGGTGAGCTTGTTCTCGCCGAGGCGGGTGATCTCGGTGCCGCCGAGCCGGACCGAGCCGGCGGTGGGGCGGTCGAGTCCGGCGGCGCACTGCAGGAAGGTCGACTTGCCGGATCCGGACGGTCCCATGACGGCGGTGAAGCTGCCGTGCGGAAGGCTCAGGTCGATGCCGCGCAGGGCGTGCACGGCGCGGTCTCCCTTGCCGTACCGGCGCCGTACTCCGGCGAGTTCGACGGCTGCCGTCGAGGGGGCGGCTTCCCGTGCCATGGGTTCCTCCGTACGTTCGGGTTCGTCCTGTCGAACGTACGGATCGGGGCAGGTCAGGGGCCATGACGGCCGCAGGTGGATCATGGGTGGGGTTATCCCCACCCCGCCCTCCGGTCCAGGCCGTCCCCTCCGGATCCTGCAGGGTCCGCGACGCCCGGCACGAGCCGGAAGGAACGACCTGGCCGGCCCTCGCGGGCGGGCAGGAAGCAGAGGCCCGCGGCGCAGCACTTCCGGACTTCCGGACTTCCGGACTTCCGGCCGGGTCGCTCCGCTGTCCAGGAGACGCCCCGGAGACCCGAGGCCGTTCGGGTCGGGGGCGGGCGCTCGGCCGGGTCGTCCCCGTCGAGCGCCTCGCGTGCCGGCGTCCTCGGCCCGGCTGAAGACCGACGCACGCCGCCGAGGCTCCGTCGCGCGCGGCGAGCGCTGCCGTCAGGCTGGCTCTTCTCCCTGGCTCTGTGGACGCTGGGACATCTTTCTGAGACTGGAGGATATTCAGCGGCTCGTTCGATCTTCCTAATGTGAAGGCAGACGAGGGGCGATCACCCCCCAAGGTCACTACGGCAAAAGGGAGTTCATCATGCGTGCTGTCATCCAGAAGTCGTTCGGCGGGCCCGAAGTCCTCGAGCTCGTCGAGAGGGACAAGCCGGCTCCGCTCGGCGGCGAGGTCCTGGTCCGCGTTCACGCGAGCGGCGTCAACCCGGTCGACGTGGCGGTGCGCTCCGGTGCCTATCCGCTCCTGGGCGAGCCCCCGTTCGGTGTCGGCTGGGACGTTTCCGGCGTCGTCGAGGAAGCCGGAGCCGGTGCCCGTTTCAAGGCGGGGGACGAGGTGTTCGGCATGCCGTTCTTCCCGCGTGCCGCCACCGGCTACGCCGACTACGTGGCGGTCCCCTCCCGCCAGGTGGCCCGCAAGCCCGCGACCCTCGACCACGCGCAGGCCGCCTCCGTGCCGCTGGCCGCCCTCACGGCGTGGCAGGGCCTGGTCGACGCGGCCCGTCTCGCCGAGGGGCAGCGGGTGCTGATCCACCGGGCGGCCGGCGGCGTCGGCCACTTCGCGGTGCAGATCGCCAAGGCGCGCGGCGCCCACGTCACGGCCCTGACGAGCGCCGCCCACCACGACTTCGTACGCGAACTCGGGGCGGACCGCATCATCGACTACCGCACGACCGACTACGCCGAAGCGGCCGAGGACATGGACGTCGTCTTCGACTCGAGCTCCGAGGGCGAGCGTGCGCTGAGCGTCCTGAAGCCCGGTGGCACCTTGGTCAGCATCATGGAGCACTGGAACACCGAGCTCGCCGCCCGCGTCGAGAACGAGGGCCGCCGTTTCGCCGGAGTATCGGTCGAACCGGACTACGCCTCCCTGGAGGCGATCGCGGCCCTGATCGACGCCGGGCGCGTCCGTCCGCACGTCTCCGCGTCGCTCCCGCTCGAACAGGCGGCGAAGGCCCACGAACTGGTCGGCTCGGGCCGCACCCGCGGCAAGGTCGTCCTGACCGTCGTCTGAACAGGGCGGGTTAGAGTGCGCGCGGGAAGACCGGGAGATCTGCGGGGAGAGGCGGAGTTGGACATCCTCACCGAGGTGCTGGCCTCGATGCGTACCGGCCGGCCGGTCTCCGTCCGCACCACCGGACGCGTGCCCTTCGGCCTGAGGCTGCCCCCCGTGGCCGGGGCGGGTTTCCACGTGGTGCTGTCGGGGACGTGCTGGCTCGTCCCGCTGGAGGGCACGGCCCCTCAGCCGCCCCTCCCCCTCGGCCCGGGTGACGTGGTCTTCCTGCGGGACGGGCGCGGTCACGTCCTGGCCGACCACCCCGACACCCCCTCCGAGGTCGAGCGGGCCTCGCAGTTCAGCCCGGGCTCACCGCTCGGCACGGTCACCGTCGGCGGGGACGGCGCCCTCACCGACCTGCTGTGCGGGAACTACCACCTCGACCAGGCCCGCCCCCACCCCCTCGTGCAGCAGTTGCCGGAGATCATCCACCTGCCCGGCCATCCCCTCCGGCATCCCGAGCTGGCTTCGGCCGTCCAGCTGCTGCGCGCGGAACTGGAACAGCCGCGGCCGGGCTCCGCCGGCATCGTGCCCGCGCTGATCGACTCGCTGCTCCTGTACATCCTGCGCGCCTGGCTGGAGGAACGACCGGCCGTGCGGAACAAGGGCTGGGCCGCCGCGCTCAGGGACGCGGCCGTCGCGCCGGCCCTGGCGGCGATCCACGAGAAGCCCGGCTTCCCGTGGACGGTGGAGTCGCTGGCCGCCCACGCGGGCCTGTCCCGCGCGGCCTTCGCCCGCCGCTTCAACGACCTGGTCGGCGAGCCTCCCATGGCGTATCTGACCCGCTGGCGCATGACGACCGCCGCGCGGCTTCTCCGGGAGTCCGAGGTCCCTCTGTCCGCGGTCGCCGCGCGCACCGGTTACGGCTCCGAGTACGCCTTCGCCAAGGCCTTCAAGCGCGAGTACGGGCAGGCCCCCGGCGGCTACCGGCGTGAGGCGCGTGCGGCCTGACCAGGGGGGTGGAGTGGCGGCTGGACGTGTGGCGCGCGCCGCGCTGCCTGGCCACGGTGCCGGCCGCCGCCACCGGCTGAGCCGCCGGGGCCGGGCGCCCGGCCCCGGGGTTCCGCCCGGCCCTCGCCGGACAGAGACAGGGCCGCGCTGGTCGTCGGCCAAGGCGAGCCCGGCGACGGGCGAGTCCTCGACGACACGGCCGCCGCTCATGCGGAGGCGACGGTCGCAGCCGCCGGCGACCGCCGCCCCGTGGGGTCCGCGTGCGAGGCGGGGTGCAGCCCATCAAGATGGGTGCATGAGCGCGTCCCAGAACTCGTGTCGCGTAATGGTGGCGGCTTCGCTTCTCGGGGTCTTGACCGCCTGTGCGGGCGGCTCCGGGAACAGTGGCCCCCCGAACCCGGTGCCCTCGTCCCGCGACAGCGCGCCTGCGGGTGCTCCCCCGGGTGCCGAGGTGCTCGGGACGGCACGCCTCGGGCAGGCGTTCACCGTCACGGTCCTCGCCTCGGACACCGCCGACGACCCTCACCGATGGCAGTTCACCGTGCGCGAGGTGGTCTGCGGCAAACCGCTCGATCCGGCGGTGATGGCCTACGCCGCGGACTCGGTCGGCGCTCCCACCCCCACGCCGTCCCCCGAAGCCGACAAGCAGTTCTGTGTGGTGACCATGGACGCGGTCAACGTCGGAAAGAGCGAGGCGTCCTGGGACGCCGACGACCGGATGAGCCTCAACGTCGCGGATACGCGTTACACCATGTCGCAGAAGGACTCCGAGTACAGCTCGGACTACGACCAGTACGAGAACAGCAAAGGCCGGACAGCTCCGGTCTTCGGCCTCAACCCCGGCAGCAAGGGGCCGGTGCACGGGGTTTTCCAGATCCCCGCCGGAGAAAAACCCACCAGCGTCTGGGTCACCTCCGGAACGGCCATCACAACCATCGACGGGGTCCAGCCGGGCTACCTCGTACTCCTGTCGTGAGCAGGAGACCAGGCCGCTCTTTCGCCCTGGTCTCCACCGCCTTCTTCCTCCAGGTCGTCCGCGGGCCGGCGCCGAGTCCGGCAAGGCGCCCGGTGAGCCACCCCGGAAAGCCGCACCCGAGTGCGGCCGGAGCGGATCGTCCGCTCGGCAGGGGGCCGGTCACGGCGGCCGCTGCAGGTGATGGTTGCGTGATGCTGGAGGCGGGCGGGCGCGCACCGAGCGGGCGTGCCTGTCCGGGACCTTCTCGCCGACGGACGTCACCGGCCGCGGCGCGGTCCGGGGCGACTTCGCGCCGTGCGCGGGTGCGTCGGGCACGACGCCCATCCAGCCTGCGCGTGTCCACGTCGAACGCCCACTCCCCCGGCCGGCGCCGCCCGGGTGGGTTCGGCGCCGGTGCCGGTTCACCGGAACTGGCGGCGTTCTCGTTCCGCCCAGCGCGGCGGCGGGCAGGGCCAGTGCCGCGCCTGCGAAGCACGTGGCCAGGCCGACCCGGCCAGCCGTGCCGTCGGGGAGGACGAGCGCGGTCAGCAGTGTCCTTTGGCAGACGGTCTTGACCGTCTGCCAAGTGATCTTGACCGCGGGTCGACAGAAGTACGCCTGGCATCCTGTGGAGATGCCGAAGAAGCAGAAGCGCGCGGCGACCCTCGCCGAGATGGTTGCGGCCCTGCCGCCATCAGCGACGGAGGGCCCATGCCGCTCGTACGTCGATCCCCCCGTGGCAGCCCGCGGCTTCACCGGCGCCGAGGGCACCTACTGGCGGCTCACCCGCGGGCCGTTGGACCCCCGCCGGGCCAAACGGCTCGCAACAGATGCCGACCTGATGTCCATGGGGATCTACTACGACGACGAGGTCGGACGGTGGCTTCCCCGCTTCCTGGCGGAGGCCGAGCGGACGGCCGCCTGGCTCGAAGCGCGGGCCGGGCTCGGCGCCGCCTACCCACCGGCTCATGAGGCGTACGAGTTCACGGCGGACGACGGCCGCGTTCTCCTCTTCATCGAGACGTACTGCTGAGCACGATCCCGCAGCAGCGCCTGCGAGTGGGCACTTTCGGGCCGACGGTCAAGATCGTCTGTCAAAGGGCGAGCAGACCAGGTCCCAGTGTCCGGCTGACGGAGATCCGGGGCTGGTAGATGTCCTGATAGGTGCCCTGTGCGTGTTCGGGGGTCAGGTCGCAGGAGAGGGCCCAGCCGCCCGCCAGGGAGGTGGCCTCGCCGAAGGTCAGCAGAACGACGGCGGCCGAGAGGACGATCGCGGCGGTGACCGGCGCGCGGTCGGCCGCGCATGCGATGGCCAGGCAGGCGGCGACGAGGAGGCCGGCACGTCGCGAAGCGGGTGGGGCGCCTGGCGCCCCGGGCCGGGTGCGGAGGCGTCTCGCCGGGGCTCCGCAGGCCGGTCCGGCGCGGGCGGTCGGGCGGCCGACGGGCGGGACGGCGAGGGAATCGCGCGCAGGGGGATCAGTGCGAGGAGGAAGGCGGCGCTCAGGAGGATCGCGCTCCGGTAGGCCACGTCGGTGTCGAGGGCGAGGACGGCCGATCCGAGGGCGGCACCCGCTCCGATGCCCACGTTGTTGACCGCCGTCAACGGTGCCGGCGCGCGGGTGCCTGGTCGAGGGAGGGCGTGCGCGTACAGGGCGGCCGTGAGCGGGCCGCTCGTCAGGGCCGGCGGCTTGCGGATATGGGCCGGGCCCGGGTGTCCGCCGGCCCGACGCGGAACGGGATGCCGAAGCGCACGGGCAGGCCGGGCGAGTACAGCGCGCTCGCGGGCGGGCCGTCCGTGACCGCCAGGCCGGTGGCGGCGCTGACGAATCCGTCCTCCCACGCGAGCAGGTCGACCTCCCGGAGCTGCCACGGGTCGTGGTGGAGGGGCCAGTAGTACGTCCGTCCCCAGGCGTGGGCGTGGAGGCCCCATCGGGCGGTGAGGAAGTCGTCCAGGGGGCCGGGGTGCCGCTCTTCTCCCTTCACGGCGGCCCACACGCGGGAGTGCGCCCCGGACGGGCCTCTGCGCCGTGCCGTGTACAGCAGGCGGTCGCCGAACCGCAGCCGTCGGGCTGAGGACCATCGATACGGCAGGCCGTACGCCGTTCGCGCCGCCAGGGTGGGCAGGAGCCGGGCGCAGTCCAGGCTCAGGAACACCACCCCTCGGCGGCCCGAGTCGTCGACGCTGTAGAGCCGCACGTTGATTTCCGGGAACCGGCCGATGACGGGGAGGGCGGGCCCCCTGGAGAACGACAGGTCCCGCATCTCGAAGAAAACCAACCCCACGAAGGTCCGGCCGTCGATCACGTCGGGACGCGTCCCGGGCGGAAAGAGACCGGCCACCGCGTCGGGACGCACTTCCCAGTGGAGGAAAAGCAGGTCACTCCAGACCTGCCGGAACGAGACGCGCTCCCTTTCGCCGGACGAAGGCCGACGGAGAGGCCCGGAGGAGGTGAGCCGGTTTGGGTGGGGGGCATGCTGTGCTGCGGCCCGTCGGCGCGGGGTCGGCATGCTACCTCCCGTCCAGGTGTGGAGATTTTGACCTCTTCGAGAAATATGTTGTGATTCAAAGGTGCCTGAATCGACGCGGTCTGAAAAGTCGCATTGCTGTTGCGTCGAAAAGGCAGACGCCCGTGTCCCTCCGGCGACGCCCCGGTCATGAGCGCTTCGTACCCCATCCTCGCGAGCCGAGCCGAGCCGAGCCGAGCCGAGGCGAGGCGGAGGGGGGTGCTACGGAGCTGTTCTCGTCCTGAAGGGCTGTGGCCCTGGACAGCCCGAACAGCGCTCCGCGCCTCAAGAACGTTTCGTTCTTCCGCGGGCGCGCCAGGGTGGGCGACGCCTGCCGGAAGCAGCCGACGAGGGCGTGCTCGGCCGACTCGATGGTCCGTTCCGTCCATTCCGGCAGATTGCGCGGGAAAAAGAGGGCGGGAATGCCGATCCGACGGCCGCCGGCGAAGGGCTTCATCCCCTCCCACTCCGCGTCCGTCAACTCCTCTCGACCCGCCCCAGGATCAATGGTCAGAGGGCTCGCGGTCCGGTTCGCGCACCGTGTCCGCCACGAACCGGCTCAGCCGATAGGTGCTCTGTTCCACTGGGCGTCGGCACAGCGTGTCGATCCGGATGAGCGATTCGTCGATGCGCGCCTCCCGAAGGCGGCGCAGGTGCGCGCGCAGCTCCGTCTGGTCCCTTGTTTCGAGGACTACTTCCCACTGCCCTGCGTCCGGCGCGGTGCGAGCAGCCAGCCGCCGCCTCCCGGCCTCGTGCCGCCGCTTCCGCTTCCCCTGTCCTGGCATCGGCCCAGAATCGCCGACCGGCGCCGGTACGGCAAGAACACGGTGCCGAGCACACGCCCTGGAGCAGGGCGGGGCCCTCCGTATCCACGTGGAGATCGTCACCCGCCCTTCGGGGGAACAGAGGCCGCGCTCCGTTCCCCCGACGGCGGGCAGTCCGGCGGTCCTGCGGCCGGCTCGTGCGCCACCCCCGCTTCACCAGGGGGAACACCGCTTCCTGGCGGACCCGGAGAGGGTTGCGGAGGAGCCTCCCGGAGGGGGCACCGGACGAGAACGGCCTCTCAGGGGACGAGCCGCCAGGTCGGGTCGCCTCCGTCCTGGCGGGTGACGTGGAAGTCGCGCGGGTCAAGGCCCGCTCGCCGGATCGCGTCCACGGCCTGGGCCGTCCGGGTCGCGTCGAGTCGCGGGCCGCGGGAGAGGAGGAAGCCGGACCGCCGGTCTTCGTCGGTCACCACCGCCCACTCGTAGGCGGCGCCGAGGCCGACGACGACGTAGTTGGCCTCGGCGCCGTGCCGGTAACCGTCTCCGCTCCGCAGGAAGGAGACGTTGAAGCGAGCGCCCCCGGCGTCGAGGGGCAGGGCCTCGCCGTCGAGGCCGCTGCGGGTACCGAGCCACGTGGTGCAGCTGTTGCGCACGGAGACCGTGCCCCGTGCGGTGGTCCCGTAGACGGCGCTGACGTTCTTCGCGCACTGGATCTCGAACAGCCGCGGTACCGCGGCCAGCTGCAACCACGTCCCCGCGTAACGGTCGAGGTCCACGGTCTCGGTGGAGGGGGCGCTGCGGGCGGGCTCGGCCATGACCGCGGGCGCGAGGACGAGCGGAGAGAGTGCCGCCGTGACGAAAGCGGCGGAAACGGCGGTGTGCCTCAGGACGCGCAGAGAACGACGCATTGCCGGATACTCCTTCACTGGGGTCGGACGAGGGGCATTCGCCGCGCGGCGCGCTCTCGGATGCGGTGGTCGGCGCCGTCATCCGTACGGGCGACAGCCGGGCGTGCGGCGGACGGGGCTGCCCGACCGTACGGGCTCAGGGGAGGCCTGGAGGGCGTCGGGGCGTTCTTCTCCGTTGCCGGGGGGCGTCCGTTGACACCGTCCGGATGCGGACGGAGGCGGGAGCGGGGGGCGCCGGCCGCCTTCCGGGGCAGCCGACGCACTGAAGGAGCGGACCCCGGCGCATCGTCGTCGCGCTCCTCGCCCTTCGGTTTTCCGGCGCCCTGAACGGGCCGCATCCGAAGGGCGCTCCCTCCGGAATCACAGGGGCCAGACACGTGTACCTCCGGAGACGCCCTCATGTCCGATCAGCACGATCCCGCCCCGTACGACGCCCTGCTGCTGCTCTCCTTCGGCGGCCCCGAAGGCCCGGACGACGTCGTCCCGTTCCTGG
>NZ_JBHYPS010000074.1:0-16686 GCF_042746075.1 Streptomyces sp. NPDC058758
GGCCGGGGGGCTCCCCCCGGGCGCCCCCCCCCCCCCCGGCCCCCGCCTCGGGGGGGCGGCGCCCCCCCCCCCGGGGACCGGGCCCCTCCGCGCGTTCCGGCTCGTCTACTCCTCGGAGGCCTCGTCGGAGGGCTCGTCGGTCTTCGCCAGGGCCGCGTTGTCCGCCTCCAGGAGGCGGACCAGCTGGCGGCCGACGATCCGCTTGAACTTCCGCTGCTGCGGACGCGTCCGGTCCAGGACCGCCACCTCCAGGCGCTCCGCGGGGATCTCCCGCTCGGTGCCGTTGGTGTCGCGCGAGAGCGCCTGCACGGCCAGCTTCAGGGCCTCCGCGAGGGACATCCCGTCCCGGTGCCGCTGGTCGAGGAAGGAGCTGATCTGCTCCGCGTTGCCGCCCACCGCGACCGAGCCGTGCTCGTCCACGATGGAGCCGTCGTGCGGCAGCCGGTAGATCTGGTCCCCGGCCGGCTCGGTGCCGACCTCCGCGACGACCAGCTCCACCTCGTACGGCTTCTCGCCGGCGCTGGAGAAGATGGTGCCCAGCGTCTGCGCGTAGACGTTGGCCAGGCCGCGCGCGGTCACGTCGTCCCGGTCGTAGGTGTAGCCGCGCAGGTCGGCGTAGCGGACGCCGCCGATGCGCAGGTTCTCGTACTCGTTGTACTTGCCGGCGGCGGCGAAGCCGATCCGGTCGTAGATCTCGCTGAACTTGTGCAGGGCGCGGGACGGGTTCTCGCCGACGAAGACGATGCCGTCGGCGTACTGGAGGACCACGAGGCTGCGGCCGCGCGCGATGCCCTTGCGGGCGTACTCCGCGCGGTCGGCCATGGCCTGCTGGGGGGAGACGTAGAACGGTGTCGACACCGGCGCTCGTCCCTTTCTTCTGGGCTGTGAGGGGGCGACGTACGGGTCAGAGCAGGGCGGCGCGCGGTCCGTCCGGCTGTTCCAGACGCCGCTCGGTGACGGAGCGGGCCAGCTCGGAGGACTCCGCGTCGGTGAGCCTGCGGAAGCCCTCGTCGGTGATGACGGTGACGATCGGGAAGATCCGGCGGGCCAGGTCCGGGCCACCGGTCGCGGAGTCGTCGTCCGCCGCGTCGTACAGCGCCTGCACGACCAGGGTGGTCGCCTGCTGCTCGGTGAGGTCCTCGCGGTACAGCTTCTTCATGGAGCCGCGGGCGAAGATCGAGCCCGAGCCGGTGGCGGCGTACCCGTGCTCCTCGGAACGGCCGCCGGTCACGTCGTAGGAGAAGATCCGGCCCTTCTCCCGGCCCTCGTCCCAGCCCGCGAAGAGCGGCACGACGGCGAGGCCCTGCATGGCCATGCCGAGGTTGCCGCGGATCATGGTGGAGAGACGGTTCGCCTTGCCCTCCAGGGAGAGCGTGGCGCCTTCCACCTTCTCGAAGTGCTCCAGCTCCAGCTGGAAGAGCTTGACCATCTCGACGGCGAGGCCGGCGGTGCCGGCGATGCCGACCGCGGAGTACTCGTCCGCCGGGAACACCTTCTCGATGTCCCGCTGCGCGATCATGTTGCCCATGGTGGCGCGCCGGTCACCGGCGAGCACGACGCCCCCGGGGAACGTGGCCGCCACGATGGTCGTGCCGTGCGGTGCCTCGACGATCCCGTCCGGCAGCTTCCGGTTGCCCGGGAGCAGCTCCGGCGAGTGGTCGGCGAGGAAGTCCATGAACGAGGAGGAGCCCGGCGTCAGGAAGGCCGCCGGCAGACGCCCGATGCTACGAGGGTTGGCTTCCACGCGATTCCTTCCGGGTGGGTGAGAAGGGCCCGCCCCTGACACGCGCGGGCCGATCTTGATTGCTGTGTACGGACCTTACCCGTGCGAGGGCCTGTCATCCGTCCCCGGGCCCACGGCTTCTTCCGGGGCTCCGGGGACGGGGAACGACAGGGGGAGGCGGCTACTCGCCGCCCTTCTGCACGAAGGACCGCACGAACTCCTCGGCATTCTCCTCGAGCACGTCGTCGATCTCGTCGAGGACCGAGTCCACGTCCTCGCTCAGCTTCTCCTGGCGCTCCTTGAGGTCGGAGTTCGCCTCCGTGGTGGTCTCCTCGACCTCCTCCGTGGAACGCGTCGCCTTCTGCTGTCCGCCGCCGGTGTCCTTGGTCGCCATTTCCTCACCCCGCTCGAATCGGAATGCCCGGACTGGTGCTGCTGGTCCTGCAAGATCAGACCCTACAAGTCGGGGCTGACATCGGCTCCCGCATTTCCGCAACGTCCGGGCACTGCTTCCATGATTCCCAGGGCCCGGGCATTTCAGGCCCCGTTCAGGTCTCGAATCAGTTGCCGGAGAGGACCCTGACGAGTTCCTCCGCCGTGCGGCAGCGGTCCAGGAGGGCCGCCACATGGGCCTTGGTGCCGCGCAGCGGCTCCAGGGTCGGTACGCGCTGGAGCGAGTCGCGGCCCGGCAGGTCGAAGATGACCGAGTCCCAGGACGCGGCGGCGACGTCGTCGGCGTACTGCTCCAGGCAGCGGCCCCGGAAGTAGGCCCTGGTGTCCTCGGGGGGCGCCGTCTCGGCCCGTTCCACCTCGGCCTCGTCCAGGAGCCGCTTCATGCGGCCGCGGGCCGCCAGACGGTTGTACAGGCCCTTGTCGGGCCGCACGTCCGCGTACTGGAGGTCCACCAGGTGCAGCCGGGGCGCGTCCCACTCCAGGCCGTCGCGGCGCCGGTAGCCCTCCATGAGCTCCCGCTTGGCGATCCAGTCCAGCTCGCCGGCGAGGCTCATCGGGTCGTTCTCGAGGCGGTTGAGGGTGTCCTCCCACCGGGTGAGGACGTCCTTGGTCTGCTCGTCGGCGTCGGAGCCGTACCGCTCGTCCACGTACTTCCTGGCCAGCTCGAAGTACTCCATCTGGAGCTGGACGGCGGTGAGTGTCCGGCCGCTGCGCAGCGTGACGAGGTACTGGAGGGACGGGTCGTGGGAGACGTGGTGGAGGGTGCGGACGGGCTGGTCGACGGCGAGGTCGACGG
This sequence comes from Streptomyces sp. NPDC058758, assembly GCF_042746075.1. Classification (NCBI taxonomy): domain Bacteria; kingdom Bacillati; phylum Actinomycetota; class Actinomycetes; order Kitasatosporales; family Streptomycetaceae; genus Streptomyces; species Streptomyces sp. NPDC058758. The sequence goes on from NZ_JBHYPS010000074.1 coordinate 2,973, forward strand.
TGATGAAGCCGTCCTCGATCATGGAGAGGACCAGCGCCGTGGTGCCGAGCTTGAGGTAGGTGGAGATCTCGGAGAGGTTGGCGTCCCCGATGATCACGTGCAGCCGGCGGTACTTCTCGGCGTCGGCGTGCGGCTCGTCGCGGGTGTTGATGATGGGGCGCTTGAGGGTGGTCTCCAGCCCGACCTCGACCTCGAAGTAGTCGGCGCGCTGGCTGATCTGGAAGCCGTTCTCGCGCCCGTCCTGGCCGATGCCGACGCGTCCGGCGCCGGTGACGACCTGCCGGGAGACGAAGAAGGGCGTCAGGTGGCGCACGATGTCCGAGAAGGGGGTCTCCCGCTTCATCAGGTAGTTCTCGTGCGTGCCGTAGGAGGCGCCCTTGTTGTCGGTGTTGTTCTTGTAGAGGTGGATCGGCTGGGCGCCGGGGAGCTGGGCGGCGCGCTCGGCCGCCTCGGCCATGATCCGCTCGCCGGCCTTGTCCCAGAGGACGGCGTCGCGCGGGTTGGTGACCTCGGGGGCGCTGTACTCGGGGTGGGCGTGGTCCACGTAGAGCCGGGCGCCGTTGGTGAGGATCACGTTGGCGAGGCCGATGTCCTCGTCGGTGAGCTGGCTGGAGTCGGCGACCTCGCGGGCGAGGTCGAAGCCGCGGGCGTCCCGCAGCGGGTTCTCCTCCTCGAAGTCCCAGCGGGCGCGGCGCGCCCGGTGCATCGCCGCGGCGTAGGCGTTGACGATCTGGGACGAGGTGAGCATGGCATTGGCGTTCGGGTGTCCCGGGACGGAGATCCCGTACTCCGTCTCGATGCCCATTACTCGCCGTACGGTCATGCGGCCCTCCTTGCCCGGCGGCGCTCAGTGCGCGACTCGGCGGTACCGAAGAGCCTAGAGCGGCTCCGCGCTGGTGGGGAGATCGTTTGCGGTTTTTCCCGGCGTGGCCGGAATTTCTTCCTCTGTGAATGCGACGGCTGCGGATGCCCGGTTTCCGGACATCCGCAGCCGGTGTGCGCCTTTACAGGTACTGACCGGTGTTGGCCACCGTGTCGATGGAGCGCCCGGTGTCCGCGCCCTGCTTTCCGGTGACGAGGGTGCGGATGAAGACGATCCGCTCGCCCTTCTTTCCGGAGATGCGGGCCCAGTCGTCGGGGTTGGTGGTGTTGGGCAGGTCCTCGTTCTCCTTGAACTCGTCCACGCACGCCTGGAGGAGGTGGGAGATGCGGATGCCCTTCTGGTTGTGGTCGAGGAAGGCCTTGATGGCCATCTTCTTGGCCCGGTCGACGATGTTCTGGATCATCGCGCCGGAGTTGAAGTCCTTGAAGTACAGGACTTCCTTGTCACCGTTGGCGTACGTGACTTCGAGGAAGCGGTTCTCCTCGGATTCGGCGTACATCTGCTCGACGACGGACTGGATCATTCCGTGGGCGGCGGCGGCCTTGGAGCCGCTGTGCTCGGAGATGTCGTCCGCGTGGAGCGGGAGGTTGGCGGTGAGGTACTTCGCGAAGATGTCCTTCGCCGCCTCGGCGTCCGGGCGCTCGATCTTGATCTTGACGTCGAGCCGGCCGGGCCTCAGGATCGCGGGGTCGATCATGTCCTCGCGGTTGGAGGCGCCGATCACGATGACGTTCTCCAGGCCCTCGACGCCGTCGATCTCGGCGAGCAGCTGGGGGACGATGGTGTTCTCCACGTCCGAGCTGACGCCGGATCCGCGGGTGCGGAAGAGCGACTCCATCTCGTCGAAGAAGACGATGACGGGGGTGCCTTCGCTGGCCTTCTCGCGGGCCCGCTGGAAGACCAGGCGGATGTGCCGCTCGGTCTCGCCGACGTACTTGTTGAGGAGCTCGGGGCCCTTGATGTTGAGGAAGTAGGACTTCCCCGCGGGCTGACCGGTGACCTCGGCGACCTTCTTGGCCAGGGAGTTGGCGACGGCCTTGGCGATGAGGGTCTTGCCGCAGCCGGGCGGCCCGTAGAGCAGGATGCCCTTGGGCGGCCGCAGTTCGTGCTCCTTGAACAGGTCGGGGTAGAGGTACGGGAGCTCGACCGCGTCGCGGATCAGCTCGATCTGGTTGCCCAGGCCGCCGATCTTCTCGTAGTCGACGTCCGGGACCTCTTCGAGGACGAGCTCCTCGACCTCGCTCTTGGGCACGACCTCGTAGACGTAGCCGGACCTGGAGTCGAAGAGCAGGGCGTCGCCGGCGCGGATGGTGACGTCCAGCAGAGGCTCGGCGAGCCTCACCACCCGCTCCTCGTCGGTGTGCCCCACCACCAGGGCGCGCTCGCCGTCCTCGAGGATCTCCTTGAGGGTGACGATGTCCCCGGCGCGCTCGAACTCCATGGCCTCGACCACGTTGAGCGCCTCGTTGAGCATGACTTCCTGGCCGCGCCGGAGCTCGTCGAGCTCGACGCTGGGACTCACGTTCACCCGGAGCTTGCGGCCCCCGGTGAAGATGTCGCACGTGCCGTCCTCGTTGGCCTGCAGGAAGACACCGAAGCCGGCCGGCGGCTGTGCGAGCCGGTCGACCTCCTCCTTGAGGGCCACGATCTGGTCGCGGGCCTCACGGAGCGTGTTCGCCAGCCTTTCGTTCTGCGCGGACACGCCGGCCAGGTTCGTCTGCAGCTCGACGATCCGCTCTTCGAGAATCCTCGTGTGTCGCGGAGAGTCGGCGAGCTTGCGGCGCAGGACGGCGATTTCCTGCTCGAGATAGGCAACCTGGCCGGCGGGGTCTTCAGACCCCCGCCCCGGCCGGATGCCGCGGTTGATGTCGTCGTCGTGGGCTGCCACGGTCCTCACCTCCTCCAAGGGGAGCTGGACGCATCCTGACCCTACCTGCGTGGGTGATGATTGAAACCCCTAGATCAAAAAGACTCCGGGGCGTGTCCGATCTTCACCCTTGCGCTTCCCCTCTCGCCAGGGGAATACCCACCCTTCACGCTCTGAAAGCGGGCAGTTGTATCGTCGTGAGGGTTCAACACCCGCGGGTCGCGGCCTCAATTGTCCGCGCCGAGCAGAAACGGCAGAAGAGATGAGCGTGCAGCACGAGTCGCCGGCCGACGGGGCCGAGGAGGCCCTGGAGGTCTGGATCGACCAGGACCTGTGCACCGGGGACGGGATCTGCGCGCAGTACGCTCCCGAGGTCTTCGAACTGGACATCGACGGGCTCGCGTATGTGAAGAGCGCCGACGACGAGCTGCTGCAGGAGGCGGGGGCGACGACCCCGGTGCCGCTGCCGCTGCTGCAGGACGTGGTGGACTCCGCGAAGGAGTGCCCGGGCGACTGCATCCACGTGCGGCGGGTCCGGGACCGCGTCGAGGTGTACGGCCCCGACGCGGACTGACGGTCAGACGCCGCGCGCCTCCGCGCCCGCGGAGCGGACGAAGGCGCCGCCGGTCCAGTCCCAGGCGACCTGCTCCTTCTCGTCGGGGCAGCAGCTGGGGACGTCGGGGGACGAGTAGCCGAGCAGGGTGGCGCGGACGGCTCCGTCGCGGATCGCGAGGCCGGTGACGCTGCGCTGCTCGCGGGGGTCGACGAGGGTGGCCACCACGCGCGCGGGGGCGTCGCCGCCGCGGCCGCGGGTGAGGACGTAGAGGCCGGCGGGCGGGGTTCCGGATCCGGCTTCGCAGTGTACGACCGCAACGGTCTCGGGGTTCCCGTCGCCGTCCAGGTCGCCGGTGACGCGGTGGGCGATCCGGTGGGGCGCTCCCCCGCACCGGAGGGGGTAGTCCGCCGTGTCGGCGTCGGGCGCGGCGGCCGGGCCGGGGGCCGCGGCGGCGGAAGCGGAAGCCGTGGCGGGGCCCGCTTCGGCGGCGCGGGGGGCCAGGGCGCCGGCGAGGGCGACGACCGCGGCGGTCGCGGTGGCGGTGGCCAGCCAGTGCAGCGGCCGGGCGTGGGTGTGTGCGAGGTCCACGGGGTCCGGGGCGGCGGAGGGCTGCACGCGAGACGTCTCCTGTGAGGGTCGTGGCGAGGGGTTGCGGGCATCGTGCCACACGTCACAGGGCCGCGGAACAGCCGGGGGGTGTCGAACAGGGTGCCGTACGGCGGCGGCGAACGCGGCGACGCCGCCGTCCGGTTCCCGCGGTGCGGGAGGGGCGGACGGCGGCGTCGCCGGGATCCTGTCGGGGTGTCAGCCCTTGTTGGGGCCGTCGTAGTCCTCGCCGTAGGCGCCCTTGGCGGGGCGGCGGCGGCGCATCGGGGGCTCGACGCCGTCCGCGAGGCGGCGGGCGGTGACGAGGAAGCCGGTGTGGCCGATCATGCGGTGGTCGGGGCGGACGGCCAGGCCCTCGACGTGCCAGTTGCGGATCATGGATTCCCAGGGCTGCGGCTCGGCGTAGCAGCCGATCTCGCGGATGGACTCCACGGTGCGGGCGAGCTGGGTGGTGGTGGCCACGTAGCAGCAGAGGATGCCGCCGGGGACGAGGCTCTTGGAGACGGCCTCCAGGCACTCCCAGGGGGCGAGCATGTCGAGGATGACGCGATCGACGTCGGTGTCGGTCAGGTTGTCCTGGAGGTCGCCGACGGTGAGCTGCCAGGCCGGGTGGGGGCCGCCGAAGTAGCGCTCGACGTTGCCCTTCGCGATCTCGGCGAAGTCCTCGCGGCGCTCGTAGGAGTGCAGCATGCCGCTGTCGCCGATGGCGCGGAGCAGGAAGCTGCTGAGTGAGCCGGAGCCCACGCCGGCCTCCACGACGCGCGCGCCGGGGAAGATGTCGGCGAAGGCGAGGATCTGTCCCGCGTCCTTCGGGTAGACCACGGCGGCGCCGCGGGGCATGGACAGGACGTAATCGGGGAGCAGGGGGCGCAGCGCGAGGTAGGCGACGTTTCCGGTGGTGCGGACAACGCTGCCCTCGGGTGCGCCGATCAGCTCGTCGTGCGGGAAGGAACCCTTGTGGGTGTGGAAGTTCTTTCCCTCTTCGAGCGTGAACGTGTAGTGGCGGCCCTTGGGGTCGGTCAGCTGAACCTGGTCCCCGACCTTGAAGGGCCCGCGTCGGCGGGCGGCACCGGTCGGTTCGGACATGGGAACAGAGTACCGGTGTTACTGGGACGGTCGTGCCATGGCCTTCACGAAGGCGCGCTCGACGTCGGTGGCGGCGAGGACGCCGTAGATCTCACCGGTCTCCTCGACGACGAGGTACTCGGTGGCGGGGGTGGCGCGGAGGTGGTCGAGGAGCGGCTGGCCGGTGAGTTCGGCGGGGACGCGCATGCCGGGGCTGAGGTCCTGGGCGAGGGTGCTGACGGCGACCCAGGGGCGGCGGTGCTGGGGGACGGCGGCGATGGCGGCCTCGCGGACGATGCCGGTGGGGTCGCCGGTGCCGTCGACGACGACGAGGGCGCGGGCGCCGGCCTCGTTGGCGCGGCGGAGCGCCTCGGAGAGGGGGGTGGCGGGTTCGACGGGGATGGCGCGGCGGGTGAGGGCGCGGGCGCGGAGGTCGGGGAGGTGCTCGCGGAGGCGGGCCATGCGGAGGCTGTTGCCGGCGCCGGTCCAGATGATGGCGGCCAGGATGGCGGCGAGGAGGGCGTCGGTGACGGTGGTGAAGCCGTCGATGTCGGCGGTGGAGTTGCCGAGCCAGCCGGTGCGGGTGAGGAGGGGGAGGCCGATGAGGACGGTGACGGCGAGCGCGCGGCCGACCCAGGCGGCGGCGACGGTGCCGCTCATGGGCTTGCCGGTGATCTTCCAGACGATCGCGCGGAGCATCCGGCCGCCGTCGAGGGGGAGGCCGGGGAGGAGGTTGAAGATCGCGACGATGAGGTTGGAGATCATCAGGCCGGCGAGCAGGACGCCGGGCACGGTGCCGGGCTCGACGGCGTGCATGGCGAGGTAGAAGAGGCCGGCGAGGACGAGGGAGAGGAGCGGGCCGACGAAGGCGAGGACGAATTCGCGGCCGGGGGTCTCGGACTCCTTCTCGATCTCGGAGACGCCGCCGAAGAACTGGAGCTGGATGCGCCGCACGGGGAGCTTGAAGCGGAGCGCGGCGATGGTGTGGGCGAGTTCGTGGACCAGGACGGAGGCGTAGAAGGCGACGGCGAAGAAGAGGGAGACCAGGTAGCGGGCGGCGCCGAGTTCGGGCAGGACCCGCTCGATCTGGTCGCCGAAGACCCAGGTGATGAGGGCGGCGACCAGGAACCAGCTGGGGGCGACGTAGACGGGCACGCCGAAGGGCCGTCCCATGAGGATCCCGCCGCCGGGCTCCTCGGTCCGCTGCGGCTTGGGCTCGTCCTGGTTCACGGGTTCCTCTCGTCGCCGGGGTGGCCGCGCCGGTGCGTCACGGGTCGATCATGCAGCGCGACGGGTCATGCGTCGATGGTATGCGGCTCGCTGTCGGTGGGGGGTCGTAGGGTCGGTGTCATGAGTACGAGCGAGCGGCTCCCGGAGGGGCCCCGGGCGCCCATGTCGTTGTCGCCGTCGCGGGCGAGCGACTTCATGCAGTGTCCCCTGTTGTACCGGTTCCGGGTGATCGACCGGCTGCCGGAGAAGCCGAGTGCGGCGGCGACGCGGGGGACGCTGGTGCACGCGGTGCTGGAGCGGCTCTTCGACGACCCGGCGGCGGAGCGGACGGTGCCGCGGGCGAAGGCGATGGTGCCGGGGCAGTGGGAGCGGTTGCTGGAGTCGCGGCCGGAGCTGGGCGAGCTGTTCGCGGACGATCCGTCGGGCGAGCGGCTCGGGCAGTGGCTGGCGGAGGCCGAGGCGCTGGTGGAGCGCTGGTTCACGCTGGAGGACCCGGTGCGGCTCGAGCCGGCCGAGCGCGAGCTGTTCGTGGAGACGGAGCTGGACTCGGGGCTGCGGCTGCGCGGGGTGATCGACCGGGTGGACGTCGCGCCGACGGGCGAGGTGCGGATCGTCGACTACAAGACGGGGAAGGCGCCGCGGCCGGAGTACAGCGAGGGCGCGCTGTTCCAGATGACCTTCTACGCGCTGGTGGTGTGGCGGCTGCGGGGCGTGATCCCGCGCCGGCTCCAGCTGGTCTACCTGGGCAGCGGGGACGTGCTGACGTACGACCCGGTGGAGGCGGACCTGCGGCGGGTGGAGCGGAAGCTGCTCGCGCTGTGGGACGCGATCCGGCTGGCGACGGAGACGGGCGACTGGCGGCCGCGGCCGACGAAGCTGTGCGGCTGGTGCGACCACCAGGCGGTGTGTCCGGAGTTCGGCGGGACTCCCCCGGCCTATCCGCTGGAGATCGTTTCCGCGCGCCCGGCGGAGTCGGGCGAATCGGGGCAGGGCAGAATGGGCGGCGACCGGCCCGCCTCGTGAAGGAGCCCCTGTGACGATTCGCGTCCTCCTGGTCGACGACCAGCCGCTGCTGCGCACCGGCTTCCGGATGATCCTGGAGGCGGAGCAGGACCTGGCGGTGGTGGGCGAGGCCGGTGACGGTCTGCAGGCCCTCGACCAGGTGCGGGCGCTCCAGCCCGACGTCGTCCTGATGGACATCCGGATGCCGCGGATGGACGGGGTGGAGGCGACCCGGCAGATCACCGGGCCCGGCCGGGACGGTCCGGCGAAGGTGCTGGTGCTGACCACCTTCGACCTGGACGAGTACGTGGTGGAGGCGCTGCGCGCGGGGGCCAGCGGCTTCCTGCTGAAGGACGCCCCGGCGACCGAGCTGGTGCAGGCGATCCGGGTGGTGGCGGCGGGCGAGGCGATGCTGGCCCCGTCGATCACGCGGCGGCTGCTCGACAAGTACTCGGCGCACCTGCCGACGGGCGAGGAGCAGGTGCCGGACACGCTGGGCACGCTGACCGACCGCGAGGTGGAGGTGCTGAAGCTGGTGGCCCGCGGCCTGTCGAACGCGGAGATCGCGGCGGACCTGTTCGTGAGCGAGACGACGGTGAAGACGCACGTGGGTCACGTGCTGACGAAGCTGGGCCTGCGCGACCGGGTGCAGGCGGCGGTGTACGCGTACGAGAGCGGTCTGGTGCGCCCGGGGGGCAACGGCCAGTAGGGCGGAGCGGTACGCGGAGGGGCCCGGCGCGCGGGATGCGCGCCGGGCCCCTCCGCGTACCCGGGGGACGGGGGTCAGCTCTTGCGGATCTCCCAGAAGCGGAAGACCGTCGAGGCGTCGAGGGTCCATTCGAGGCCGGTGACGCCGTCGCGGGTGACGGCGTACTGCTTGCCCTGCCAGAGCGGGAGGAGGGGGAGTTCCTCGGCGACGGCGTCCTGGATGGCGCCGAACTCCTCGTCGGTGGCGGAGCGGTCGGCGGTGGCGGCGGTGCGCGGCAGGAGGGTGCCGGTGATCGCCTTGTTCTCGTAGTGGTTCGCGAGGACGTTGCCCTCGCCGAAGAACGGGGCGGTGAAGTTGTCGGCGTCGGGGTAGTCGGGGACCCAGCCCTTGACGTAGACGCCGTACTTGCCGGCGGCGATGTCCTTCTCGTACTGCTCGAAGGGGACGGACTTCACGTCGGCGGCGAAGAGGCCGCTGGCGTTGAGCTGGGCGGCGATGGCCTTGAGCTCGGCGTCGGTGGAGGGGCCGTAGCGGCTGGGGGTGGACCAGAGGGTGAGGGCGACCTTGTCCTTGATGCCGCCGGCCCGCAGCGCCCGCTTCGCCTTGGCCTTGTCGGGGGCGCCGTAGGTGTCGAAGAAGGCGGTGTTGTGGCCGTTGATGCCGGCCGGGACGATCGAGTAGAGCGGGGTGGCGGTCGACTGGTAGACGTCCTCGACGAGGGCGTCGCGGTCGACGAGGTGGGCTATCGCCCTGCGGACGGCGAGCTTGCCGGCGACCGGGTCCTTCATGTTGAAGACGAGGTGCTGGACCTCGGCGCTGCCGCCCTGGACGACCTGGACGTCGCGGTGCTCGCTGGAGGTCTCCAGGGCGGTGATGTCGGCGGCGGAGAGGCCTCGGTAGGCGACGTCGACGTCGCCGTCGGTGAAGGCCTTGGCGAGGGCGGAGCGGTCGCCCTTGAAGAGCTTGAGGGCGATCTTGTCGTTGCGGCGCTCCGCGGTGCCCCGGTAGGCGGTGTTGGCGGAGAAGACGGCCTCGCCCTCGCCGAAGGAGTCCAGCTTGTACGGGCCGGAGCCGACGGCCTTGCCGTCGGTGCGGAGCGCGTCGGCGGGGTACTCGCGGTGGTCGACGATGGAGCCGGCGCCGGAGGCGATCTTGCTGGGGAAGGTGGCGTCCGGGACCTTGAGGCGGAAGACGACGGTCCGCTCGTCGGGGGTCTCGATGGCGTCGATGGTGGAGAGCAGCGGGGCGGGGCCGGAGGGGTCGGCGATCTTCAGGGCGCGTTCGAAGGAGAACTTGACGTCCTCGGAGGTGAGCGGGTTGCCGTTGGAGAACGTCAGGCCGGGGCGGAGCGTGCAGGTGTAGACGGTGCTGCCGTCGTCGAAGCCGCACTTGTCGGCGGCCTCGGGCTCGGGCAGGGAGCCGCCCCGGGGGAAGGCGAGGAGGGACTGGAAGACGTTGTTGAACAGCAGCCAGGAGCCGGGGTCGTAGCCGGCCGCGGGGTCGGTCGCCAGGATCTCGTCGGACATGCCGACGCGGACGGCGCCGGCGGTGTCGGAGCCCGCGCCCTGCTCGGTGCCGCAGCCGCCGAGGAGGGCGGCGGAGAGGCCCGCGGCGAGCGGGGTGGTCAGCCACTTGTGGTGCGTCTTCACAGAACTTGCCTCGTGATCTCTTGCCAGGCCGGCCGCGCGTGGCTGCGCGGCCGGTACAACGAAGGGGTCAGGCGGTGGTGCCGCGGCTCAGCTCCCAGAGCAGCAGGTCCGAAGAGGTGTTGAGGGCGTACTCGACACCGTTGATGTCGTCGCGGGCGGCGACGTACTGCTTGCCCTGCCAGAGCGGCAGGACGGGCACGTCCTGGGCGACGATCTTCTGGATCTGGTGGTAGACGGGGGTCGCGGCGGTGCGGTCGGCCTGGCGGCGGGACCGCGGGATGAGCTGGTCGCGGACGGTCTTGTTGACGTACGGGGTGCCGAGGAAGTTGTCGCTGTCGAGGAAGGGCGCGACGTAGTTGTCGGGGTCCGGGTAGTCGGGGAACCAGCCGAGGCCGTAGACGGCGTAGTCGCCGCGGCGCTGGGCGGGGCGGAACTCGGACCAGGCGGTGCCCTTGACGGTGACGTCGAAGAGTTCGCTCGCGATGAGCTGGTTCTTCAGCGTCGCGAACTCCTGGGCGGTCTCGGCACCGTAGTGGTCGGTGGTGTAGTTGAGGGTGATCCTGACCGGGGTCTTCACGCCGGCCTTGCGGAGGATGCCGGCGGCACGGGCGGGGTCGCCCTCGCCGTACTCCTCGTAGAAGGGGGTGGCGTGGCCGCTGATGCTGGAGGGGATGAGCGAGTAGAGCGGCTCGGCGGTGGGGCCGTACACGCGGTTGACGAGGGCGCCGCGGTCGATGACGGCGGCCATGGCCTGGCGGACGGCCTTCTCCTCGACGGCGGGGGCCTTGGTGTTGAAGCCGAGGTAGCGGATCTCCAGGCCGGGGACCTCGGAGACGCGGATGCCGTCGGTGGGCGTCTCGGTGAGGTCGCGGATCTGCTCCTGGGAGAGGGAGCGGGCCATCATGTCGATGTCCTTGCTCTCCAGGGCCTTGCCCATGGCGCCGGCGTCGGCGTAGGCGCGGAGTTCGACCTGCTCGTTGCGGGGCGTGATGTCGCCCTTGTAGCGGGGGTTGCGGGAGAAGACGAAGCGGGTGGCCGCGTCGCCGTCGCGCTCGGTCCTGAGGGTGTAGGGGCCGGAGCCGTCGACCTGGAAGCCCTCGCGGAGCTTGTCGGCGGCGTACTTGTCCTTGCTGAGGATGCCGGCGACGGGGGTGGAGAGCTTGTACGGGAAGGTGGCGTCGGGGGCGTTGAGGTGGAAGACGACCTCGCGGTCGCCCTTGGTCTCGACGGTGTCGACGGTCGACAGGAGGGCGGCGGCGCCGTTGTCGGACTTGATCTTCCGGACCCGGTCGATGGAGTACTTGACGTCCTCGGCGGTGACGGGGGTGCCGTCGGCGAAGGTGAGGCCGGAGCGCAGGACGCAGCGGTAGCTCTCGCTGGCGGTGTCGGTGAAGGCGCAGCTCTCGGCGGCCTCGGGCACGGGGTCGCCGCCGCCGCGGGGGACGTGGACCAGGGTCTGCACGGTCTGGCGGAGGATGTTCCACGCGCCGGTGTCGTAGGCGTAGGCCGGGTCGAGGGGGGCGGGGGCCTCCTCGGTGGCGACGAACTGGTCGGTGGTTCCGACGACGATGGCTCTGCCGTCCTCTCCCGCGCCGCAGGCGGCGAGCAGGGGGGCGAGCAGTCCGGCCACGGCCGGCAGCACCAAGGTCTTGCGGTTCATCACGGGACGTTCTCCTCAGCCGGCCTGGGGTACAGCGGTCATGACGACACTCCGCCGCCGGCCGCCCGGTCGGGGCGGGAGCGATCGGGCCGGGAAGTTGCGATCGGTCCTGTGTTCTCGGCGGCTTGGGTGTGCGCCGGTGCACGCGGTGATAGCGGCGAAGTACTCGCGAAAGATTAGTGGGCGGCGCCGCTATTGCCGGACGGGGTGGCCGGTGTGGGGTAATCGCAGGGTGATCATGAATGCGGCCGTCTCGATAGTCATGCGGCGTGCGAGGCGGACGGTCCCGAGCGAATCGGGACACAAGGGGGCGGCGGGCGTCCGCATTCCGGGCACGGGACGAGGTCAGGCCACCCCTCGGCGAGCACGCTGGGTGACCAAGGTCACGCGGTCGCAATTCGAGGGATGGCCTGAACCAATTGCACGGAAGGCGTGTGCCGGAGGGCGGGGGAAGGTGCCGGAGGGTGACCTCGCCGAATACCCGGGGTAATGCTCAGAGAAAGCTCAAATCCCGCTCACATCCCCCTCAAATCCCGCTCACGTTCCGCTCGGATTCCGCTCGGATTCCGGAGACGAGGGTCCTCAGGAACGGCACGTCGACCTCTTCGAGGGAGCGGACAACGACCCGGCCGGGCAGTGCGGGGATCGGGGCGACGGAGGGCACGGCGACCACCCGGCAGCCGGCCGCCTCGGCGGCGGCGACGCCGGTCGCGGTGTCCTCGATGACCGCGCACAGGGCGGGGTCGGCGCCTACGCCGCGCGCGGCGGTCAGATAGGGCTCCGGGTGCGGCTTGGTGCGGGTGACCTCGTCCCCGGCGACCGTGAGGTGGAAGCGGTCCCGGCCGACGGACTCCAGGACGCGGTCGATGATCCGCCGGTGGGAGGCGGAGACCAGGGCGGTAGGGATGGCGTGCCGGGCCAGTTCGGCGAGGAGCCGCTCGGCACCGGGCATCAGGGGGACGCCGCGGGCGATGCGCTGTTCGAACTTCTCGTTGAGCAGCACGGTCAGCTCGTCGAGGGTGATGTCGGCGCCGGTGGACTCGATCAGGTAGCCGGCGCTGCGGGTCATCGGCCCGCCGACCACGATGTCCCTCCACTCCTCGTCCAGCCGGTGCCCGAGGTCGGCGAAGACCTCGACCTCGGCGTCCCACCAGAAGCCCTCGGTGTCGACGAGGGTCCCGTCCATGTCGAGGAAGACCGCCTGCAGGGCGGAGCTTCCGTTGGCGCGGAACAGGGACGCGGGGACCGTACTGGTCATCCGGCACACCTCCATGGAGGGACGGAAAGGCCGGCCCCCACTCCCGGTACGGGGAGGAGGACCGGCCTGCACTGGACCGACAAGTGTACGTCCCGATCACCGCCGGCGCGGCCATTTGCGGGCCGGGGTCAGCGGAGGGTCACCGGCCGCTCACGGGGGCCCGGCCGGTGCTCAGCCGGTGCTCACCCGGCGCTCGCGGACGCTCACCGGGCGTTGAAGTACTTCGCCTCGGGGTGGTGGAGGACGATGGCGTCGGTGGACTGCTCGGGGTGGAGCTGGAACTCCTCGGAGAGGTGCACCCCGATCCGCTCCGGCCGGAGCAGTTCGGCGATCTTGGCGCGGTCCTCCAGGTCGGGGCAGGCTCCGTAGCCGAGGGAGAAGCGGGCGCCGCGGTACTTGAGGTCGAACATGTCCTCGACCTTGTCCGGGTCCTCGCCGCCGAAGCCGAGCTCGGCCCGCACGCGCGCGTGCCAGTACTCGGCGAGGGCCTCGGCCAGCTGCACGGAGAGGCCGTGCAGCTCCAGGTAGTCGCGGTAGGAGTCGGAGGCGAAGAGCTCGGCGGTGGCCTCGCCGATGCGGGAGCCGACGGTGACGACCTGGAGGCCGACCACGTCGGTCTCGCCGGACTCCTCGGGGCGGAAGAAGTCCGCGAGGCAGAGGCGGCGGCCGCGGCGCTGGCGGGGGAAGCTGAAGCGGGTCCGCTCGTTGCCCGCCTCGTCGAGGATGATCAGGTCGTCGCCCTTGGAGACGCACGGGAAGTAGCCGTGGACGACGGCGGCTTCGAGCAGGTTGTCGGTCTGCAGCCGGTCCAGCAGGCCGCGCAGCCGCGGCCGGCCCTCGGTCTCCACCAGCTCCTCGTAGGTCGGTCCGTCGCCGGTCCGGTTCTGCTTGAGGCCCCACTGGCCCTTGAAGAGGGCGCCCTCGTCGAGCCAGGAGGCGTAGTCCTTGAGCGGGATGCCCTTGACGACGCGGGTGCCCCAGAACGGCGGGGTGGGGACGGGGTTGTCGGTGGCGACGTCGGAGCGGCCGCCGGGCTCGGGCTCGTCGACCTGGAGGGCGGCGGTGCTCTTGGCGACCCGGCGCTGCTTCAGTTCGGGGAGCACGGCTCCGGGGACGCCGCGCTTGACGGCGACGAGCGCGTCCATGAGGCGCAGGCCCTCGAAGGCGTCGCGGGCGTAGCGGACCTCGCCCTGGTAGATCTCGTGGAGGTCCTGCTCGACGTAGGCCCT
>NZ_JBHYPS010000075.1:0-16517 GCF_042746075.1 Streptomyces sp. NPDC058758
ACCGCCTACAACGGCCTCCAACCCCACCGCACCGACCTCCCCACCTACGCCTTCCAGCGCAGGCACCACTGGTTCGACGGCACCGCGCGCGCCCCCAAGCCGCTGCGCGGCACGGCGCCGGTCGCCGCCGACGCCCCCGCCGACGAGCCCGTGCTCGACCCGCGGGGCGAACTCGGTGCGCGTCTGGCACGGCTGCCCGACGCCGCCCGCGGGCAGGCCGTCACCGAACTGGTCGACGCGCACATCGCAGCCGTCCTGGACTACGGGAGCGGCGACCGCGTCGAGCGGCACACGCCGTTCCAGAAGCTCGGCTTCAGCTCCCTCATGGCCACCGAACTGCGGGCGGCACTCGCCACCGCGACCGGTCTCCGCCTGCCCACCGGGCTGCTCTTCGACCACCCCACCCCGGAGGCGCTCGCGCGCTTCGTGGAGAGCGAACTGCTCGGCGCCGGCGCGGCGAGCGACGACGCGGCCGCGCGCGTCGACGACGGCGACCCCATCGCCGTCATCGCCATGGCCTGCCGCTACCCGGGCGGCGTCGCCTCGCCCGAGGACCTGTGGCGTCTGGTGGCCGAGGGCGGTGACGCGATCACCGCGTTCCCGACGAACCGCGGCTGGCCCGACGACCTGTACGACCCGGACCCCGAGCAGGCCGGCAAGAGCGCGGTGCGGCACGGCGGATTCCTGCACACCGCGGGCGGGTTCGACGCCGGTTTCTTCGGGATCTCCCCGCGCGAGGCCCTCGCCATGGACCCGCAGCAGCGGCTGCTCCTGGAGACGTCCTGGGAGGCCGTCGAGCGCGCGGGCCTGCTTCCCGAGGCGTTGCGCGGCACCCGTACCGGCGTCTTCGTCGGTGCCACCGCGCTGGAGTACGGGCCGCGCATGCAGGACGCGCCGCAGTCCGTGCAGGGCAACGTACTCACCGGCTCCACCACCAGTGTCATGTCCGGGCGCATCGCCTACCAGCTCGGACTGCTCGGACCGGCGGTGACCGCCGACACGGCCTGCTCCTCGTCGCTCGTCGCCCTGCACCTGGCGATCCGCTCACTCCGCTGCGGCGAGACGAACCTCGCCTTCGCAGGCGGCGCCACCATCATGTCGTCGCCCGGCATGTTCGTGGAGTTCTCCCGCCAGCGCGGCCTCGCCCCCGACGGCCGCTGCAAGTCCTTCGCCGCCGGCGCCGACGGCACCGGCTGGTCCGAGGGCGTGGGCCTGCTGCTCCTGGAGCGACTCTCGGACGCCCGCCGCAACGGCCACACCGTCCTCGCCGTCCTGCGGGGCTCCGCCGTCAACCAGGACGGTGCCAGCAACGGGCTGACCGCGCCCAGCGGCCTCGCCCAGCAGCGCGTCATCCGGGACGCCCTGGCCGACGCCGGGCTGACCCCGGCCGACGTCGACGCGGTCGAGGCCCACGGCACCGGGACCCGGCTCGGCGACCCCATCGAGGCCGAGGCGCTCATGGCGACGTACGGCACCGGACGCGCGGACCGCGACCCGGTGTACCTCGGCTCGCTGAAGTCCAACATCGGCCACGCCCAGGCCGCCGCCGGCGTCGGCGGTGTCATCAAGATGATCGAGGCGATGCGGCACGGCGTGCTGCCCAAGACCCTCCACGTCGACGAGCCGAGCCCGCACGTGGACTGGTCGGGGGGCGCCGTCGAACTCCTCACCGAGACCAGGCCGTGGCCCGGCGCCGACCGGCCGCGCCGCGCCGCCGTCTCCTCGTTCGGCATCAGCGGCACCAACGCGCACGTCGTCGTCGAGTACGACCCCGGCGCCGACCGGACTCCCGCGGCCACCGGCCCCGCCGGCACCGGCCCCACGAGCGCCGCCCCCGCGAGCCCCGCGGACGTCCCCGCGCCCTGGATCGTCTCCGGCCGCACCGAGCGCGCCCTGCGCGCCCAGGCGGCCCGGCTGCGCGCGCACCTCGCCGACGCGGCCGACGACACGGACATCGCCCGCGTCGGACGGTCCCTCGCCGGCACCCGCACCACGTTCGAGGAACGCGCCGCCGTCCTCGGCGGAAGCGTCGAGGACCGCATCGCCGCACTCGACGCCCTCGCCGCGGGCGACGAACACCCCCGGGTGATCACCGGCAGTGCCGCCGGCGCGGGCCGCACCGCCTTCCTGTTCACCGGCCAGGGGGCCCAGCGCCCCCACATGGGGCGGGAGCTGTACGCCGCCCACCCGGTGTTCGCCGCCGCCCTCGACGAGGTGTTCGCGGCCTTCGACGGCAAGCTGGAGCGGCCGCTGCGCGAGGTCGTGTTCGCCGACCCGGAGGGACCCGACGCCGGGCTGCTGCACCTGACCGCGTACACCCAGCCCGCCCTGTTCGCCGTCGAGGTCGCCCTCTTCCGGCTCCTCGCCCACCACGGCACGACGCCGGACCTCCTCGCGGGTCACTCCATCGGCGAACTCGCCGCCGCCCACGTGGCCGGCGTGTTCTCGCTCGACGACGCCACCACCCTGGTCGCCGCGCGCGCCCGCCTCATGCAGTCGGCCACCCCGGGCGGCGCCATGATCGCCGTACAGGCGGACGAGGACGAGGTGCTGGCCTCCCTCGCCGGCCACGAGAAGGCAGTCGGCATCGCCGCCGTCAACGGCCCCCGGTCGGTGGTGGTGTCGGGCGACGCCGACACCGCCGACGAGCTCGCCGCCGCCTGGAAGGCGCGCGGCCGCAAGGCGACCCGGCTCACCGTGAGCCACGCCTTCCACTCGCCGCACATGGACGGCATCCTCGACGAGTTCCGCGCCGTCGCCGCCGGCATCACCTACCGGCCGCCGGTGATCCCGATCGTGTCGACCGTGACCGGCAAGCTCGCCGGTGGCGACGAACTCACCTCGCCCGACTACTGGACCGGCCAGATCCGCGCCACCGTCCGCTTCCTGGACGCCGCCCGCGAACTGGGACGACAGGGAGCCACGGTCCTCGTCGAGGTCGGCCCCGACGCCGTCCTCACCGCCCTGGCCCACAGCGCCCTCGACGACACCACCGCCGTGGCCCTGCTGCGGGACGGGCAGCCCGAGGGCGACACCTTCTCCGCCGCCCTCGCCCGCGCCCACACCGCCGGCGCCCCGCTGGACGCGACGACGTTCTTCCCCGGCGCCACCCCCGTCGACCTGCCCACCTACGCCTTCGACCGCGAGCACTACTGGCTGGCCCCGCAGGCACCGGCCGACGTACGCGGCCTCGGCCTCGACCCCGCCGGCCACCCGCTGCTCGCCACCGCCTTCGACCTCGCCGAGCACGAGGACACCGCCGTCCTGGCGGGACGCGTCTCGCTCGCGGGACACCCGTGGCTCGCCGACCACACCATCGGCGGCACCGTCCTGCTGCCCGCCACCGCGTTCCTCGAACTCGCCGTCGCCGCCGGCGACCACCTCGGCCTGCCGCACGTGGAGGACCTCACCCTGGAGGCGCCGCTGGCGCTCACCGCCGACGAGGCCGTACGCGTCCAGGTGACGGTCGGCGCTCCCGACGCCGCCGGCGCCCGTCCCTTCACCGTCCACGCGGGCCCCGACACCGAGGGCGACCGCACCCGCCGGTGGACCCGGCACGCCTCCGGCACCCTCGCCCCGCAGGCCCCCGCCGACGCCGGCACCCCCCTGACCGAGTGGCCGCCGGCAGACGCCGTGCCGCAGCCGACCGGGGACGCGTACGAGCGTCTGACCGCGCTCGGCTACGCCTACGGCCCCGCCTTCCAGGGCCTGACCGCGCTGTGGACCGCGGGCGGCGACCTGTACGCGGAGATACGCCTGCCCGCCGAGGCCGCCGAGGCCGCCGAGTCGGCGTCTCGCTTCGCCCTGCACCCGGCCCTGTTCGACGCCGCCCTCCACCCGCTCGTCCTCGCCGCGGCGGGCGACGGCCCGCCCGACGCCATCCGGCTGCCGTTCGCCCTTGCCGGCGTCACCCTGCACGCCGGCGGGGCGGCGGAACTCCGCGTCCGGATCAGCCCGCACGCGGCCGGCTCCGACTCGTACGCGCTGACCCTGGCCGACGGCACCGGCGCGCCCGTGGCCGACGTGGCGTCGCTCACCCTGCGCCCCGTGGCCGGGGACAAGCCGGCCGGCGCCCCGCGCGGCGCCGACGCGCTGTACGAGCTGCGCTGGCCGACGGTCGCCACCCCCGAGCCGGCCACGGACCTCACCCTGGCCGAGGTCGGGACCACGCTCACCGGCGTCGAACCGGCCGACGTCCTCGTCGTCCGCGCCTCGGCCGCCGCCGGCGAGGGACGGCACGCGGCGACCCTGCGCGTGCTGCGGCTGGTCCAGGAGTTCCTGTCCGACGAGCGGTTCGCCGACTCCCGGATGGCCGTGGTCACCTCGGGCGCGATCGCCGTCCTGCCCGGCGAGGACGTCACCGACCTCGACAGCGCACCGGTGTGGGGCCTGATCCGCTCGGTGCAGTCCGAACACCCCGACCGCATCACCCTGATCGACGACACCGACACCGGCGCGGACCCGGCCGCCGCGCTCGCCACCGACGAGCCCCAGCTGGCCTTCCGGGACGGCCGGTGGCGGGCCGCCCGCCTCGCCCACGCGGCCCCGGCGGACGACGACACCGCCTTCGCCCCCGACCCGGACGGCACCGTCCTCGTCACCGGCGGCACCGGAGGACTCGGCGCCCTCTTCGCCCGCCACCTCGTCACCACCCACGGCGTACGCCGGCTGCTGCTCACCAGCCGCCGGGGCGCCGACGCACCCGGAGCGGCCGAACTGGCCGCCGAACTCGCCGAGTCGGGCGCGGACGTGCGCATCGAGGCCGCCGACGCCGGCGACCGCGACGCCGTCGCCGCGCTCCTCGCCACCATCCCCGCGGCGCACCCGCTGACCGCCGTGATCCACACGGCCGGTGTCCTCGACGACGCGACCGCGCTCTCGCTGACCCCCGAGCGCCTCGACGGCGTCCTGCGCCCGAAGGCCGACGCGGCCCGCCACCTGCACGAGCTCACCGAGCACCTGGACCTGCGGGCGTTCGTCCTCTTCTCCTCGGTCTCCGGGCTCGTCGGCACCAGCGGACAGGCCAACTACGCCGCCGCCAACGCCTCCCTCGACGCCCTCGCGCAGCACCGCAGGGCCCGCGGCCTCGCCGGCACCTCGCTCGCCTGGGGCCTGTGGGACGCCACGCACGGCATGGGCGCGACCCTCACCCCCGCCGAGCTCGCCCGCTGGGAACGGGCCGGCATGCCGCCGCTCACCCCCGAACAGGGCCTCGCCCTCTTCGACGCGGCCCTGACCCGCACCACCCCGCTCCTCGCCCCCGTGCTGCTCAAGCCCGAACGCCTCGCGAACGGGGAACCCCACCCGCTCTTCCGCGACCTCGTGCCCGCCCGCAGCCGGCGCTCCGCGCAGAGCGCCGCCAAGGGCGCCGTACAGGGCTCCGCCTGGGCCCGGCAGATCACGGCCCTGCCCGCCGACAAGCGGAAGGAAGCCGTACTCGACCTCGTCCGCGGCAAGGTCGCCGGCGTGCTCGGCCACTCCGGGGCCGCGTCCGTCGCCCCGGACCGCGCCTTCAACGACATCGGCTTCGACTCGATGGCCGCCGTCGAACTGCGCAACCGGCTCAACGCCGCCACCGGCCTGCGCCTGCCCACCACCCTCGTCTTCGACCACCCCGCGCCCAGCGCCGTCGCCGGCTACCTGCTCAGCCGGATCGTCGAGGAGAAGACCCCGGCCGCCCCGGCGGCCCGCCGCACGACGACGGCCGACGAGCCGATCGCGATCGTCGGCATGGCGTGCCGCTATCCCGGCGGAGTGTCCTCACCGGACGACCTGTGGCGCCTGGTCGCGGACGGCGTGGACGCGGTGAGCGAGTTCCCGTCGAACCGCGGCTGGGACCTGGAGGGGCTGTACGACCCCGATCCCGAGCGCGCCGGCACCAGCTACACCCGCAACGGCGGCTTCCTGCACGACGCCGACCTCTTCGACGCGGAGTTCTTCGGCATGTCGCCGCGCGAGGCGACCGCCACCGACCCGCAGCAGCGCCTCCTCCTGGAGACCGCCTGGGAGACCTTCGAGAACGCCGGCATCGACCCGGCGGCCCTACGCGGCAGCGCCACCGGCGTCTTCACCGGCGCCATGTACGACGACTACCCGGTCCGCGCCAACGCGGCGCCGGGCGAGTTCGAGGGCTTCCTGCTCGCGGGCAACCTCTCCAGCGTCCTCTCGGGCCGCGTCGCCTACACCTACGGTCTGGAAGGCCCGGCGGTGACGGTGGACACGGCGTGCTCGTCGTCCCTGGTGGCCCTGCACCTGGCGGCCAACGCCCTGCGGTCGGGCGAGTGCGACCTCGCGCTGGCCGGCGGTGTGACGCTGATGGCGCAGCCCACCACGTTCGTGGAGTTCTCGCGCCAGCGCGGCCTCTCCGCCGACGGCCGCTGCAAGGCGTTCGCGGCGTCGGCCGACGGCACCGGCTGGTCGGAGGGCGTCGGCCTGCTGCTCGTGGAGCGCCTGTCCGACGCCCGCCGCAGGGGCCACCACGTCCTTGCCGTGGTGCGGGGTTCGGCCGTCAACCAGGACGGCGCGAGCAACGGGCTCACCGCCCCGAACGGCCCCTCGCAGGAGCGGGTGATCCGCCAGGCCCTGGCGAACGCCCGGCTGAACGCGGCCGACGTGGACGCGGTGGAGGCGCACGGCACGGGGACGACGCTCGGCGACCCCATTGAGGCGCAGGCGCTGCTCAACACCTACGGGCAGGACCGTCCGGAGGACGGCGGCCCGCTGTGGCTCGGCTCGCTGAAGTCCAACATCGGCCACGCCCAGGCCGCCGCGGGCGTCGGCGGCATCATCAAGATGATCCAGGCGATGCGGCACGGCGTCCTGCCCCGCACCCTGCACGTCGACGAGCCGTCCGGGCACATCGACTGGGAGTCCGGCGAGGTCGAGCTGCTGACCGAGGCCCGCGCGTGGCCGGCGTCCGGCCGCCCGCGGCGCGCCGGCGTCTCGTCCTTCGGCATCAGCGGCACCAACGCCCACGTCATCATCGAGGAGCCGCCGACGCCGCCCGCGCCGCCCGCCGAGCGCGCGCCCGCGCCGGACGCCACGTCCGGGACCGGCACCACGTCCGGGCCCGGCGCTCCGGCGCCCGGCTCCGGCGCCGTGGTGCCGTGGATCGTCACCGCGCGCAGCGAGGACGCCCTGCGCGCCCAGGCCCGGCGGCTGCACGCCCACGTCTCCCGGAACCCCGGGCTCGACCCCGCCGACATCGCCCTGTCGCTCGCCGAGGCGCGGTCCGTCATGGACCTCGGCGCGGCCGTCGTCGGCGCCGACCGCGCCACGCTCCTCGCCGGCCTCGACACCCTCGCCGAAGGCGGCTCGGCCGCGCACATCCTGCGCGGGCGTTCGACCGGCGCCGGCGGGACGGCCTTCCTCTTCACCGGCCAGGGCAGCCAGCGACTGGGCATGGGACGCGAGCTGCTCGCCTCGTCGCCGGTCTTCGCCCGCGCCTTCGACGCGGTCGCGGCCCGGCTCGACACCGAGCTGATGCGCCCGCTCAAGCAGGTGCTCTTCGCCCCAGAGAACAGCGCGGACGCCGCACTGCTCGACCAGACCGTCTTCACCCAGGCGGCGCTCTTCGCCGTCGAGGTCGCGCTCTTCCGCTGGTTCGAGCACCACGGGCTGCGACCGGACTTCCTGCTCGGTCACTCCATCGGTGAGGTCACCGCCGCCCATGTGGCCGGTGTGCTGTCCCTGGAGGACGCCGCCGTGCTCGTCGCCGAGCGCGGCCGGCTGATGCAGGCCGCGCCCGAAGGCGGCGCGATGGCGGCGATCGAGGCGTCCGAGGACGAGGTGCGTGCCGCGCTCGGCACGACCCGAGGCATCGACATCGCGGGCGTCAACGGCCCCCGGTCGGTCGTGGTGTCCGGTGACGCCGAGGCCGTCGACGCGTTCACGGCCCTGTGGCGCGGGAAGGGCTCGCGGACGAAGCGCCTGACCGTCAGCCACGCCTTCCACTCGGCCCACATGGACGAGGTGGTGGAGGAGTTCCGCGAGATCGCCGGCGGCCTGACCTTCCACCCGCCCGTCATCCCGATCGTGTCGAACGTGTCGGGCACCCTCGCCACCGACGAGGAGCTGACCTCGCCCGACTACTGGGCCCGGCACATCCGCCAGGCCGTCCGCTTCCACGACGGCGTCCGGTACCTGGAGGCCGCGGGCGTCACCCGCTTCGTCGAACTCGGACCCGACGGCGTCCTGACCGCCCTGGTCCAGAACGCCCTCGCCGACGAGGCCGACGTCCTCGCCCCGGCCCTGCGCAGGGGCCGCCCGGAAGCGGAGACGACCACGGGCGCGCTCGCCCTGCTGCGCCTCGCCGGAGCCGAGCCCGACTGGAAGGCCGCGCTGCCCGCCGCACGCCGCGTGCCGCTGCCCACGTACGCCTTTCAGCACCGGCGCTACTGGCTCGACGCGCCGGCCGTCGCCGCGGACACCGGCGGACTCGGTCTCGGCACGGTGGAACACCCGCTCCTCGGGGCCGCCGTGAGCGTGGCGGGCCGCGACGACACCGTGTTCACCGGCCGGCTCTCGCTGCGTACGCACCCCTGGCTCGCGGAGCACGCCGTCGCCGGCACCGTGCTCCTGCCCGCGACCGGAATGCTGGAACTCGCCCTCTGCGCCGGCGAACAGCTCGGCGCGGAAGCGGTCGAGGAGCTGACCCTCGCGGCGCCGCTGGTGCTGCCCGCCGACGGCGGCGCGCAGGTGCAGGTGGTCGTGGGGGCGCAGGACGCCGCCGGATTCCGTACCGTCGACATCCACTCGAGGACCGGCGACGGCGACTGGGTCCTCAACGCCCACGGCTCCCTCGCCCCGGGCGAGAGCGGCGACACCGGCACCGGCCTCACGGCCTGGCCGCCGCAGGGCGCCGCCGAGATCGACCTCGACGGCGCGTACGGGCGCCTGGCCGGGCGGGACTACGCCTACGGCCCGGCCTTCCAGGGCCTGCGGCGCGTCTGGCGCGGCGAGGACGAGGTGTTCGCCGAGGTCGTCCTCCCGGGCCCGATCGCGGACCAGGCGGGACGGTTCCTGCTGCACCCGGCGCTCCTGGACGCGGCACTGCATCCGCTGCTCCCGGGGGTCGTGGCCGGGAGCGGTGAGGAACTGCTGCCGTTCGCCTGGTCGGACGTACGGATCCACGCGGTGGGCGCGTCCGCCCTGCGCGTACGGATCACGTACGCGGCGCCCGGCTCGGACGTCGTGTCGCTGACCGTGACCGACGGCTCCGGCGCGCCGGTCGCCTCGGTGGGCGCGCTGTCGCTGCGGCCGCTGTCGCGGGACGCGCTCCGGGCCGCCGCCGGCGCCGGCCGTGACGGGCTGTTCCCGGTGGTCTGGTCCGAGGTCCCGCTGCCGGACGGGGCGCCCGCCCCCTCGGACCGGGTCGCCCTCGGGGCCTGGCCCGACGGCTCGGTCGAGTCGCGGCCCGACCTCGACGCCGTGGCCGCGAGCGGCGCGAAGACCGTGCTGTGGTTCCTGGACCCGGAGCACGCCGACGCGCGGGGCGCGGCCCTCGCGGACCTGGCGCGGGGCGGACTCCGCCGGGTGCTGGAACGGGTGCAGGCGTTCCTGGGCGACGTGCGGCTGGCCGAGTCGCGACTCGTGGTCGTGACGCGCGGCGCCGTGGCGACCGGGCCCGGCGAGGACGTACCGGATCTGGCCCATGCCGGCGCCTGGGGCCTGCTGCGGGTCGCCCAGACCGAGAACCCCGGGCGCGTCGTCCTGGTCGACCTCGACGACACCGCCCACGCCCCGCTCGTGCCCGCCGCCCTGGCCACCGGCGAACCCCAGATCGCGCTGCGCGCGGGCCGGGCCCTCGCGCCCCGCCTCGCGCGGGCGGGAGCCGCCGCCGCTGACGGGCCCGTCGGCTGGGCCGAGGGCACGGTGGTGATCACCGGTGCCACGGGCACGCTGGGCCGCGTGCTGGCACGCCACCTGGTGGCGGAGCGCGGGGCGCGACGGCTGCTGCTGCTGAGCCGACGCGGCGAGCAGGCCCCGGGCGCCGGCGAACTCCGGGCGGAACTGGAGGAGCTGGGCGCCACGGTCTCGTACGCGGCGTGCGACGCGGCGGACCGCGAGACGCTGGCCGCCGTGCTGGCGGCGGTGCCCGCGGACGCCCCGGTGCGCGCCGTGGTGCACACGGCCGGGGTGCTGGACGACACGGTGGTGGCCGAGCTGACGGCGGAGCGGCTGGACGCGGTGCTGCGCCCGAAGATCGACGCGGCGTGGAACCTGCACGAGCTGACCCGGGACATGAACCTGTCGGCGTTCGTCGTGTACTCGTCCATCGCGGGCCTGATCGGCAACGCGGGGCAGGCGAACTACGCGGCTGGCAACGCCTTCCTGGACGCGCTGGCGGCGCACCGCCGGGCCCGGGGCCTGGCCGCCACCTCACTGGCCTGGGGCCTGTGGTCGGAGTCGAGCGCGATCAGCGGCGGGCTCACGGACACGGACCTGCGGCGTCTGGCGCGGCTCGGTCTCTCGCCGCTGCCGTCGGACGAGGCGATGGCCCTCTTCGACACGGCCGTGGCGAGCGAGGACGCGTTGTTCGCGGCGACCCGGATCGACACCGCCGTACTGCGCCGCCAGGGCGAGGAGGCGCACCCGCTGCTGCGCACCCTCGCCCCCGCCGCCCGTCGCCGCAAGGCGGCAGCCGCCGGCGCGGGCGGCGAGGGAGCGTCGGGCCTGGCCCGGCTGCTGGCCGGACTCGACCGGGCGGGCCGGGAGGAGGCGCTGACCGAGGTCGTACGCGGCCACGTCGCCGACGTCCTCGGCCACGACGGGCACGGGGCGGTCGGCGCGGACCGGTCCTTCCAGGAGCTGGGCTTCGACTCTCTCACCGCCGTCGAGCTGCGCAACAAGCTCAACGCGGCGACGGGCCTGCGCCTGCCCACCACCCTCGCCTTCGACTACCCGAACCCGGCCGCGCTCGCCCGCCACCTCGCCGAGCAGGTCCCGACCGGCGGGGCGCCGGCCGCGACGGCCGGTCCGGTCCTCGCGGACCTGGACCGCGCCGAGTCCGCGCTCGCGTCGCTCGCCGCGGACGACACGGCGCGCGGCCGGGTCGCGGAGCGGCTGCGGGAGCTCCTGCGGCTGGCCGACGGCACGGGGACGCCGGCCGGCGGCACGGAGGCGGGCACGGTCGGGGCGGATCTCGACGCCGCGAGCGACGAGGAACTCTTCGCGCTCATCGACGAACGCGACTGAGGCCCGGCAACAGATGACGAGGTCCCGTCCGATCGGTGGATCGGACGGGACCTCGTCTTTCCGCGTGCCGCGCGGCCGGAGACCTTCCACGTGCCGCGCGGCCGGAGACCTTCCGCGTGCCCTGCGGCCGGAGACCTTTCACGTGCCCCGCGGACGGAAAAGCGCCCGGCCGAAGCCGGGCGCTGTGTCCTGACGGTCCCTGACGGCCCGCCCCTTCACGGCCTTGCCCTAGAAGGGGGGGAAGCGCGGTGCCTCCGGGCCGGGGGCCCGGCGCGCGGTCTGCCCCAGCGCCCGGATCAGGTCGGTCGGCCGGCGCCGGGAGCCCCTGGCCTCACGGCCCTCCACGACCAGGAGCGCGGCGCACTCCAGCAGCAGCGTGCGGGCCACCGTCTCGTGCGCGGCCGGCAGCTCGCCGTGCGGGTGCGGGTGCCCCGGCGGACGGCGGAAGAGCAGCGCCTCGGCCTGCACCAGGAGCTCGCGCCCCCGGTTGAGGAGCCGGAAGCGCAGGGCGGGGTCCTCGCGCTCATCGGGAGGGAGCGCCGCCGGCAGCGCGGCCTCGTACTCCCGCATGACGGCGGCGGCGAAGGGATCCGACAGCGCCCGCTGCCCCTGCGGCAGCGGACGCGCCCGCGAGGAGCCGGCGCGGGCCAGACCGTCGTTCAGCGCTTCCACGAAGGTGCGGCCGGCGGCCGATTCCCAGCCGCCGCTGTCCTCTCGCTTCCTGATGCCGGTGGTCATGGTGTGGCCGCCTCACCGGGACGCGGTGGCAGTCTGCTGGAACTTTCCGTCGAAGAACAGCAGGCCGGATTCCCCGGTGGAACGGGAGGCGTTCACCACATTGCCGATGAATATCGTGTGGTCGCCCGATTCGTGGGAATCCGTCAGCTCGCATTCGAGCCAGGCAAGGGCGCCCCGCAACAGCGGAGCCTCGGTGACCGGGCCCGGCTTCCAGCTGAGTCCCGCGTACTGCTCCGGACCGAGCGGCCTGTTCTTGTCCGCGAAGTAGCGGGCCAGTTTCTCCTGCTCCGCGGCGAGCACGGAGACGCCGAACCGGCGCGAGGACGTGATCGCCTTGTGCATGACCGCGCTGTGCGAGACGCAGCACAGGACGGTCGGCGGCTCCAGGGACACCGAACTGAACGCGTTCGCCGTCATTCCGTGAATGTTCTCCCCGCCGACGCTGAGAACGATCACGCCGGTGGCGAAGCGTGACATCGTCTCGCGCAGTTCTGCCGGGGCGATCGGAATTCGGTTGGCGGTTGCCTGGGCGGATACAGAATTCATGCCGAACCCTTCGAGAGACTCATGGTACGAACATAGGCTTCGGAATCCTCCGGCCACTCATCACGAGGTAACCGTGCCGTCCGCCGGCTGGTGACCGGAGAATGGCACCCGCGCGCCGGGGCGGGGCCCGTGGCCGGGGCCGGACAGGGCCGGTGCCGGTGACCGAATGCGATCACCGGCACCGACCGGATTCCTGCTGTGCGGGCCGTACGGCCGAGCTGTCAGGCCGCCGCCGGGAAATGCCCCGTCCGCACGAAATAGGCCACGTACTTCTCGAACAACTCCTCCGTCAGCGGCGGGCACTCGATGCCGCTGCCCTCCAGCGCCGCCTCGGTCTCCGTGGTGTCCATCGGGGGATAGAAGGCGTCGGTGTCACCGGTCATCATCTCGAAGGCGTGGAGCAGCGGAGCCATCGCGTTGCCGCGGTCCTCCTGCATCCGCGCCCGCCAGGCGGGCCAGTCCTCCTCCGTCAACGAGTAGCCGAGGGCCCGCAGTTGGCGGACGCAGTCCTGGAGGCTCAGCGCGCTCCGGTTGAACAGGTGGAAGGTCCCGCCCGCGGCGCTCTTCCGGGCCGAGATCCGCAGGACGGCCGCGCTCACGTAGTCCACCGGCAGCAGGTGGAAGCGCCCGCCGACATCGGCCGGCACGGCACCGGCCTGCAAGAGGCCCTTCAGGCTCAGCCACACGAAGTCGCTGGTCTGGCAGGCGCCGTTGACCTGGTCGCCGGAGACGACGTCGACCCGGTAGACGTTGACGGGCAGACCGCGCTCCCGGGCGATGCCGATGAGCTGCTCCGCCACCCACTTGCTCTGCAGGTAGCCGCTGGGCAGCCGCTCCGCGGGGCCGGTCGGATCGGTCACCTTCAGCGGCACGCCCGGGGCCGGCGACTCCGTGAAGACACCGACCGTCGACACGTAGTGGACCGGCACGCTGCGATGCCGCGCCGCCAGGCGCAGTACCTCCTCGGTTCCCGTGACGTTGGCGGCCTTGAGCGTCGCGTACGGATGCAGCCAGTGGACCTGGGCGCCGTTGTGGTACACGACGTCGACGGTCGCGGCGAGCCGGTCGAACTCCTCCTCCTTCAGGCCGAGTCCGGGCCGGCCCAGGTCGCCCACGACCACCTGGAGCCGCTCGGGGTCCACCGCCTCCCCGACGCCGTAGCGCTCCATGTTCTCCCGCAGCCGGGCGTGCGCGTGGGCCGCGTCGTCGCCGCGGACCAGGCAGTGCACCGTGGCCGTGGTCGACCGCATCAGATCCCGCAGCAGGAAGGCGCCGAGGAAGCCGGTCGCACCGGTCAGGAGCACGTGGTCGGGGTCGGCGACCACCGGTACGAGCTCGGCGGCCGGACGGATGTCCTCGGCGAGCCGCACCTCCGCGGCGAAGTCGGGCGACACCGCCGCCCCGGCCCCGGCACCGCTCTCCCGGCCGAGCAGCTCGCCGCGCAGGAAGCCGGCCAGGTCGACGGGCGTGGGGTGGTCGAACACCACCGTCGCGGGAAGCCGGAAACCGGCGAGGACGTGCAGCCGGTTCCGCAGGTCCACCGCGATCAGCGAGTCGAAGCCCAGCTTCAGGAACGGCTCGCCGTCCGTGATCCTCCGGGTGTCGGCATGCCCGAGCACCCGCGCGATCTCCTCCTTGACGGCCTCCGTCACCACGCGCAGCTGCTCGTCGTCGTCCAGACCGGCGATCAGCTCGGCCAGCGGCTCCCCGGCGGCGCCACCCTGATCCAGGGCCGCACGCCGCCGGGGCCCGCGCACCAGCTCCCGCAGCAGGGCGGGGACGTCGTCCTGCGCCCGCACGGCGGCCGCGTCCAGAGGCGTCGCCACCACGGCCGCGTCGCCCAGACCGAGCGAGAGGTCGAGGAGCGCGGTGCCGGCGTCGGCGGTGACCGGAAGGAAGCCGCTGCGGGCGATGCGCTGGAGGTCGGCCTCGTCGAGGCCGCCGGACATCCCGCCGTCCTGCGCCCACAGGCCCCAGGCGACCGACGTGGCCGCGAGCCCCTGGGCGGCCCGGAGATGGGCCAGACCGTCGAGGAAGGAGTTGGCCGCGGCGTACGTGGACTGACCGGGCCCGCCCACCACACCGGCGATCGAGGAGAACAGCACGAACGCCGCGAGACCGGCGTCACGGGTCAGCTCGTGCAGATGCCAGGCGGCATCCGCCTTCGGGCGGAACACGGCGGCCAACCGCTCCGGGGTCTGCGACCCCACGAGGCCGTCGTCCAGGACACCCGCGGTGTGCAGCACGGCCGTCAGCGGATGCCGCTCGGGTATCCCCGACAGCAGTTCGACGAGTTCCGCACGTTCGGCGACGTCGCACGCGGCGACGGTGACCTCGGCACCCAGTTCCCTCAGCTCTGCCGCCAACCGCGCGGCACCCGGAGCCCGTTCGCCCCGTCGACTGGTGAGCAGCAGATGCCTCACCCCGTGCTCGCGCACCAGGTGCCGGGCGAACAGCGCACCGAGCGACCCGGTACCGCCCGTGATGAGCACGGTCCCCTCGTCGTCCAGGCGAGGTGCCCGAAGGGCTCCGGTGGCCGCGGCGCGCCGCAGCCTCGGCACGAACAACCGCCCGGCCCGGAACGCCGTCTGCGGCTCGCCCGCGCCGACGACCGCGTCCGGCAGCGCGCCCCCACCCCTCTCGTCCCCGTCGGCGGGGCCGTCGACGAGCAGGATCCTGCCGGGCGCCTCCGACTGCGCCGACCGCAGCAGACCCCACACCGCCGCGGCACCCGGATCGGCGGCATCGCCCTCGCGTACGGCCCAGGCACCCCGGGTCCGTACGACGAGCGGGGTGTCGGCGAGCCGGTCGTCCGCCATCCACCGCTGGACCAGGTCCAGGACCCGCAGGGCGGCGTCGTACGCGGCCGCGGCCACGTCACCGGACGCGGAGGTGACGACGGGCAGCAGCACCGCGTCGAGCGGCGTACCGGACGCGATCGCCGCCGCGGCCTCGGCCGGCCCGTCGAAACGCACGGCCCCGGGTACGCCACCACCGAGAACCCCCCAGCGCACCGCCCCGTCCCGCGGCGCCGCAGGCAGCGCCGCCCACGCGACACGGAAGAGCTGATCGGCGACACGCGCCTCCGCGCGCGCGACCTCGTCGACGGCGATCCGCCGGACCTCCACCGAGTCGATCGTCGCGACGGGCAGCCCCGCCGCATCGGCGAGCCGCACCGCGAGCCGGCCGTCCCCCGTGAGGGCGAGCCGCGCCCGCAGCGCCGAGGCGCCCCCCGCGTGCAGCCGCACTCCGCGCCACACCGACACCGTCGGCGCGCCCGGCCCGTCGCCCGCCGCGGCCGGCAGCGCCGCGTGCAGGGCCGCGTCGAGCAGCGCCGGATGCAGGACGTGGGCCGCGGCGTCCTCCGGCTCCCCCGGGCCGGCTTCGGCGAACACCTCGTCGCCCCGCCGCCAGGCGGCTTCCAGGACCCGGAACGCGGGACCGTGGACGGCGCCCGAGAGCGCGAGCCGCTCGTACACCTCGGCAGGGGCGACGGCCTCGGCGTCCGCCGGCGGCCACGGCCCGAACTCGGCGGGAAGCTCCTCGGCCCGCGTGCTCAGCCACCCGTGCGCGTGCGATGTCCACGGCGCGTCGGCGTCGTCCGGCCGGGCGTGCACGGTGACGGACCGCCGCCCCGACTCGTCCGGCGCACCCACGGCGACCTGGATCTGCACGCCCGCACGCCGCGGGATCACCAGCGGAACCGGCGTCACCAACTCGTCGAGGACCGTGGCGCCGACCTCGTCGCCGGCACGCACCGCCAGCTCCACGAAGACCGACGCGGGCACGACGACCGTGTCCCCGATCCGGTGATCGGCCAGCCAGGGATGCGTGCCCAGGGAGATCCGGCCGCTGAACAGGGCCTCGTCGGAACCGGCCACGGAGAGCGCCGCCCCCAGCAGCGGATGCCCGCTCGGCCGCAATCCGAGGCCGGCGGGATCCGCGCTCCCGGCCGAGGCCCGCACCCAGTACCGCTCGCGCTGGAAGGCGTAGGTGGGGAGGTCGGTGCGGTGGGGTTGGAGGCCGTTGTAGGTGGG
>NZ_JBHYPS010000076.1:0-15573 GCF_042746075.1 Streptomyces sp. NPDC058758
GGGTACACTGTGCCCGCCCCCCGCCCCCCCCCCCGCGGGGGGGGGGGGGGGGGGGGGGGGGGGGGGGGGGGGCGCGGGGGGGGGGGGGGGCGCCCCCCCCCCCCCCCCCCCCACGGCCACCCGGGCCGCTTCCGACTGTCCCCTCCTGGAAGTGGTCCGGGCCGCCGGAACGGTACCGCCGCGGCTGTTCGCGTCCATCGCGGTAGCCAACGGGCCCCTCCTGACCGGGATCGTGACTTCCCGGCGGGCGGACAGGATGGCCGGGGAGGGACTTCTCCCCGCGTTCCCGTCCGCGTCCTCCCGAACCGGCGCATCCCGGGGGCCGCGATCGCCACGACGACCGTCGTGTCCGCGCTGCTCGCCGGGACCGGTGAGGTCGACGTCCTGGCGGGCACCCTGGTGCTGCTCCTGCTGGTCGTCTTCTTCAACGTGAACACCGAGGCCCTGGTCCTGCGGCACGACCGGTCCGCCCACGCCGACCACTTCCGCGCGCCCACGGCCGTACCCGTCCTCGGCGCCCTGTCGTGCGTCCTTCTGGCGACGCAGATCGAGGCGGGCGTCCGGGCACGCGGGCTGGTGCTGATGGGGGTGGGCGCCGTCCTCGGCGCCCTCGTGCTGCTGCGTCGGCGGGGCGACGGATCACCGCCGACGATGACCGCCGCCCGAGCGCCCGCTGACCTGCCCACCCCCTTCGCGCGTCGGGGCCGGGAGGAAACGGCCCGGGCGGTCGCGGGGTCGGCGGGCCGCCGGGGCCGCCGACCCCGCGGAACCGACACGGAGGACCGTCCAGGAGCGAGCGGACACCGTCCCGAGGCCGAGGGCGAGCGGAAGCCGGAGACCGGCGTGCCGCCGGAGCCCGAATCCTCCGGCGCACCCCGTACGACGCCGTCCTGGGCCGAGGGCGAGAGGAGGGAGGACGACGGGGCCGGGGACTGACGGCCCTCCACGCCGAGGGAACGGGCGAGCGCCTACGCGTCGTGGGTCGGCCGGCGTGTCCGCCTCGGCTCCGCCGCGCCCCGGCCTTGGCGGGATCCGGCGTAGGCGGCTTCGCGCAGGCTGCGGAGCCGGTCGGTGGGTGGCAGGTCCTCCAGGCTCGCCGCATACGGGTCGAAGGCGACCGGCGGCGCGGCGGGATCGGGGCGCGTGGACCGCACGGAGAGGGCGGCGAACTGCCGCCACCGCTCCCCGCGGGCCGCGGCGCAGAGCCGGAAGCGCGCCGGTCGCCGGGCCAGCGCCGCGGCGAGCTCCGACGGGCGCGCGGGGAGGGCGCGGCCGGGTTCGTCGGGGAAGGCGGCGACGACCCGGATCCGGTCGGGGAAGCGGTAGCCGCTCAGCGTGGAGTAGGGGCCGCCGAGGGCGTCGGTACGGGGCAGGGGCAGGTGCCGGGTGATGGGGCCGGCCCCGCTGGAGGTGAGAAGCAGGTCCAGCGGGCGGCCCGGGCCCGCGGCGTCCCGCACCTTCAGCGCCAGGCCCAGCCCGTCGGGGAGCCGCTCGGGCAGCCCGGCGGCCCGCGACCAGCGCGCCGTGACGTCGTACCGCCCTCCCGCGTCCAGCCACGCCACGCCCCAGGGGCGGTCACCGGCGGGGAGGACGTCGAGCACACCCGATAGAAGGAGGCCGTCCGGATGGAGGGCCGGCCGTCGGCCGCGGTGTCGGGCCAAACCGCGGGTCAGCGCCTGGAGCGAGGGGCGGGGAACGTTCATCGTCACCCCCGCTCGGACGGCTCGGAGCGGAAGGCACCTGCGGAGCGCCACGCCGCCCTTCCGCGGCCCTCGGGGTGAACGGACATGGTTCCGCCTCCTCACGCGCGTGTGCTCCCGCGCCTACCCCTCACGCCGCCACCGACACGAGGACGGAGCCGCCTTCCCGCCGGAAAGGGGTGGAGGGGCCGTCGTGCCGGAGAGCGTGAGCGGACCACCAGCAGAACGTTGAGCTCGTAACACGATCTTGTTGAACGCCCTTGGCCGGCCGTGACCGGTGTGACGGTTCGGCCGTTCGGGATGGTGTGGGTACCCGGCCGTGGATCGTGGACGGTGGCCTGTGGGCGCTGATCGAACCGCTGCTGCCGCCCTGGCCGGAGAAGGCCCCTGGCCCTCCGCCGGTGCCGGACCGGCTGTCCCTGGAGGGCATGCTGTACGTGCTGCACAACGACATCGCCTGGCAACTGCTGCCGCTGGAGCTGGGATTCGGCTCGGGCCAGACCCGCTGGCGGCGGCTGGATCGGTGGCAGAAGGCCGGGGTCTTCGACCGGCTGCACCGGGTCCTGCTCGCCGAGCTGAACGCGGCCGACGAGCAGGACTGGTCCCGGGCGTGCGCCGACGGCTCCCATGCCCGGGCGAAAAAGAGGGAGCCGACACCGGCTCGTCGCCGGTCGACCGGCGGAAGACGGGCAGCAAACACCACCTGGTCTGCGGCGGACGCGGCACCCCGCTGAAGGTCATCACCACCGCTGCCGACGTCAACGACGTCACCCAGACCCCTCGCCCCGGTCGACGGCATCCCGCCCGTCGCCGGACGCCCGGGCCGGCCCCGCCGTGCCACCATGATTGCCGAGCGCTTCGCGACCGACATGGGGGAGGAAACATGGGCACCACGCCCGCTCAATGGTCCGGCTGACGCAGCCGGGTTGTCGGGATACCGGGTGCGGGGGAGGGAAAGCCGGTTCCTCTGGAGTTCCGCGCGGGTTTCACCACGAGGTTCAACCTGTCGGCCGTGCGGAAGGGTTCCCCTCATCAGCGGGCATACGACACGCTCGTCACCATCGGCCGGACCGGGCCGTCGCACATCGTCCTGCCGGCCGACTGCGACGCCCTCGCCATCTGGCGCGTCACCGTGGGCAACGAGGGCGCCAGTGGCCTGGGCCGATGGAAGGTGCGCATCGTGGACAGCGACGCGCTGCCTCAGCTCCCGCCCCGAACAGCCCGGGGAAAGGGAACCCGGACCTTCGGCTATTTCCGTCCCAAGCCGTACTTCGAATACGCCCCGGTGGTGCCCTACGACTTCATCGACTCCCCCGGCACCATCATCTACACGCCGGCCGACGGCGGGAAGCAGCTGATCCGCTTCACCTCCGCCGCCACCCAGAAGGGCACCTTGCGCCTTCCCCGGCATGGATACGTCACCCTGTCCGAACACGGCAAGTGGCAGATCTCGGTGACCTGACCGCGCCGATCAGAGCGCTCCCCGTCCTCACCGGACGGTGAGGGCGCGGGTGACGACGGCTCTGACGGCGGCAGCGATCCGGGCGGCGCTGCGACGGTCGCTCCCCCGGCCGCCACGCTGCCCTGACGTCGGCACGTGCGGCTCCAGTCGGATCCCCTCGGCCTTCGTCGGACCACCCGGCCTCATACCGAGCGTACGAGGAGCCGCGAGCACCTCCGCCCGGAGGAAGCGGGGCCCACCGCCCTGACGGGGCCGCGGCGGCGGGCCCGTGGTGCTGCGGGGTCAGGCGACCCGGACGTAGAGGTCGTACAGGCCGCCCGCTTTGAGAGCGTGACGACCCGTTCGAGGCGGGGCCGGATGGCGAGGGTGTGGGAACGTGGTCAGCATCACCCCGATCACCCACGCCCGGCATGCCACCGGGCCAGAACAGCCCACGTCCCGAAACGGCAGCGCCCACCGTGCGGGGCGGTGAAGACGAAGAGGGTTCAGGGGGCCTGGCCGCCCCTCTGGCGGCCCATCAGGAACTGCGCCCTGGGTGCGGGGCTCGTACGGTCGCGGTGGGGCGGCGTACAGGACCGCCGTCCCCGCGGCCGGCGCCGGCCCCTCTTCACCCCTCCCGAGGGGACCGGCGCCCACCGCCTTCCGGTCAACAGCGGGCACTGCCGTACCGGACCAGGCCGGCGGGCTACAGGGTCCGGAAGACCGTTGTGGCCCACCGGGTGATGGGCAAGGCGAGGTGCTCTGGCCAGGCGCGGGCCCCGGGGTTCTGGCTGCCGCCGGCGACGGCCGGAACCCCGGGAAGGCCGTCCGGTCCTTCCCGGCGCGGCAGAGAGCGGCGCCCGGCCGAAAACAGTGGTCAGGTGCGGAAGAAGGCGGCGTGCTCGGCACGGGCCCACGGCGCGTACTCCTGGCACACGTAGGCGCGTGCGGTGTCGGGCTCGCCGTCCCGGAGCGGATGCTCGGCCCGTAGGAGGCCGACGGCGTAGACGCCGTCGGTGTCCGTGTCGAGGCCCGCCGCCCTCGCCGAACCCAGTCGTTCCATCCGGCAGGGTCACTCAATCCGCCGTCCGTGAAGCGGCGGCTTCGATGCCTGATGCCCGCAGCTTCCGCGCCAGGTGCTCCATCTCAGCCAGAGTCCCTGAGTACTGCCCGGTCAAGACCTGCTCCAGCACGGCCCGGACGGCGTCCGGGCCGATACCGAGTTCCGCCCGCAGCACCCGCATGATGACGGTATTCCTCGTCGGCGGGGCTACTCGCAACCTTGCCCGCCCGTGCTCGGAGAGCAGTTGGCCACGCAGTTCCTCCGGCAGGTCACCGCCACACACAGCCAGGGCAAACCCGCATGCCGGACACGTCGTCTCAACATCCCACCGCAGTGCCTCGCCCACCAGCGCCTGAACACCGCACCACTCCACCTCGGCACCGCATCCCTGGCACACAGCGGAGTACCTGATGGACTCAACCAAGATCGACTTTTCCATAATCCCGCGCCTCAAGAGAAGGAGGTTAAACGGCAGGCGGCGAACGTCCTTCCGGGGCGCCGACATGTCCCCCCTGGCACTCGGTCAGCGGTCCCGGCCATGCTGGTCCGTGCGCTGACGCCATCTCTCGTGAACATCCCAAGGCCCAGTGATCACCAACTGACGCCCAAACCGGCAGACAAACGCTGCTGCTGAACAGGTTCTGGCTCAGCTTTCGTGCAGTGGCCACGGTGAGTGACGGCTGAGCGTCTCCGGGCGGTATGTGAAGTCGCCCGGAAATGGACGGTGGTCAGTGCTGCTGGGCCGACAGTCCGGGTCGTGGACGACGTTGCGCTCCAGCTGAAGGCGCTGTTGTTCCCTGCGATCGCGGACATCGCGGTGCGGTCGGTGGACGTGGATGTCGAGAACGTGCGCCTTGACGCGCAGTGCACCGCGGCCGGCGCCGCCTGCCCCGGATGCGGAGTCTGCTCGACCCGGGTTCACAGCTCCTACCTGCGGTTTCTCGCTGACGCCCCGAGCGCCGGACGAAGCGTCGTACTCCAGCTGCGGGTCCGGCGGTTCCGGTGCGGGAACACCAAGTGCCCACGTCGCACGTTCGTGGAGCGGGTGTCCGGTCTCACCCGCAGGCACCGCCGGCACACCGAACGACTGCGTTCCATCCTGACCACGGTCGGCCTCGCCCTGGCTGGTCGAGCCGGCGGACGCTTAGCTGCCGTGCTTGGCATGTCCGTCAGCCGGAGCACGATGTCGACCGCGCACGTCCGGGCAGCAAGCACCACCTGATCACCGGCCGTCATGTCCTCCACCTCGGGCTGCTCCAACTCGCCTGCAGCATCATCTGCTTGCGACGCCTCCGAACCTCATTCCGAAACGATCAGCCAGTGAAGCGGCCGCTGTGGTGGGTATGGGCGGCCGCGGCGGAGCGCGAGCGGCAGGGCGAGCCGGGTTCGGCCCGGCAGGGTGGGCAGGGGTGGCGCTCGACGTCGTTCGCGTGATGCAGGGAGGCTTCTTGAGGAGCCGTCACGCTCCGGATGCCGTGCCCGACCCTTCTCGGAAGGGTCCCGGACCTTTCTTTGAGCGCGAACGAGTTCCGCGAACCGGAACGGCGCTTCGTGGTCGCCCGCCTGTCACGTTCGATCTTGCCGGGGTAAGGGGGCTTTTGTGCGAATCATGGCAGGGATGCCCGTGCGGCCTCATGAGCTCTGCCCTCGTGCCCGCCTCTCGGCGGAGCCGCCAAACCTTAAGGCCTACACTGTTTACCTATAGGCTATAGGTAGATGCATACTGGCTATAGGCATACTGAGAGTAGGTGATGGGTGTGGTTCGGGCAGGACTGAGCCCGGAGCGGCTGACGCTCGCCGGTGCGGAACTCGCAGATGAGGCCGGTTTCGGGCAGGTGACCCTGTCCGCGCTCGCCCGGCGTTTCGACGTGAAGCCGGCGAGCCTGTACGCGCACGTGAAGAGCTCCCACGAGCTCAAGACCCGGATCGCGCTGTTCGCACTGGAGGAGCTCGCCGACCGGGTCGCCGACGCCGTGGCCGGGCGCGCGGGCAGGGACGCCCTGACAGCGTTCGCGAACGCCTACCGGGACTACGCCCGGGCGCACCCCGGCCGGTACGAAGCAGCGCGGTACCGGCTCGACCCGCAGACCGCCGCGGCCAGCGCCGGCGTCCGGCATGCCCAGATGACGCGGGCGATCCTGCGGGGCTACGACCTCACGGAGCCGGACCAGACGCACGCGGTCCGCATGCTGGGCAGCGTCTTCCACGGCTACGCCTCCCTGGAGGCGGCCGGCGCTTTCGACCACACGGACGTCGCCGCTCAGCAGTCCTGGGCCTGGACCCTGGACTGCCTCGACAGCGCGCTGCGGAGCCGGACCACCCCCTGACCGGCCGCCCCGCCACAGAACCAAAAGGCTTGAGGCAATGAGCACCGAACAGAACCTGATCACCACACCCCTGACCGCCGACTTCCTGCGCGGGCACCTCGACGTGGAGGAGACCGCCCACGGCCTGCTCCCGCACCGGCTGCCCAGCCGGGCGCGCCGCCAGGTCCCCGACGACCAGCTGGCCGTGGCCGAGGCCCAGCCCTCCGGTGTCCGGCTGGCCTTCCGTACCAGCGCCACCACCATCCGCCTGGACACCCTGCCCACCAAGCGCGTCTACCGGGGCTTCCCGCCCCCGCCGGACGGCATCTACGACCTCCTGGTCGACGGCCGCCTCACCGCCCAGGCCACCGTGGAGGGCGGGAACCTGCGCACCATCACCGACATGCAGACCCAGACTGCGGAATTCACCCCGGGCCCCGCCGGCACCGCCCGCTTCGCCGACCTCCCCACCGGCGAGAAGGACATCGAGATCTGGCTCCCGCACGCGGAGATCACCGAGGTCATCGCACTGCGCACCGACGCCCCCGTCGAGCCCGCCCCGGACCGGGGGCGCCGGGTGTGGCTGCACCACGGCAGCTCGATCAGCCACGGATCCAACGCGGCCTCCCCCAGCACCATCTGGCCCGCCCTGGCGGCCGCCGCAGGCGACGTGGAGCTGATCAACCTCGGATTCGGCGGCAGCGCGCTGGTCGACCCGTTCACCGCCCGCGCGATCCGCGACACCCCCGCGGACCTGATCAGCCTGAAGCTCGGCATCAACGTCGTCAACAGCGACGTCATGCGGCTGCGCGCCTTCGCCCCCGCCCTCCACGGCTTCCTCGACACCATCCGCGAGGGCCACCCCACAACCCCCTTGCTCCTGGTCTCCCCCATCCTGTGTCCGACCCACGAGAACACCCCCGGACCTCTCATGCCTGACCTCTCCGGTGGAACGTTGAAGTTCAAGGCCACCGGTGATCCGGCCGAGACCGCCGCCGGACGTCTGACGCTCACGATCGTCCGCGACGTCCTGGCCGGCATCGTCGAGCAGCGGTCCGCCGAGGACCCCCACCTCCACCACCTCGACGGACTCGACCTCTACGGCGAGAGCGACCACGACGAGTTCCCCCTGCCGGACGCCATCCACCCCGGCCCCGAAGGGCACCGCCGCATCGGCGAGAACTTCGCCAGGCTCGTCTTCGCGGACAACGGCCCCTTCGCCGTCACGACGGGCTGACCCGGATGACCCGGATGACCCGCGCCCGGCGAAGAGAGTGGCTGCGCTACGACTCCCAAGCGGCCGGCCAAGAGCCGTCCCCGCACACGCGGGGAGCAGATGTGCGAGTCCCGTCGAAGCACCGTGAAAGAGGGGCCGGCCCAGCGGGGGCGGGAAATTCCTTCCTGACCTGCAGTTCCACCCGGCGCCAGCCCGCTCCGGAGCAGTTCTCACCGGGACGGACAGACCGCCCCCGAGGTTCGAGCGACCACCCTCGGTGAGCCCCGTGGTGGTGGACCACGAGCATGGTGAGCGGCCATGACGACCGCTCCCCCCAGTCGCTACGACCACCGGCGGCAACGCCCGCAGGCGGCCGTCCCCCGCGGCCACCGGGGCGGGCGCTGATCCCGTCGCTTCCCCGAGGACGACGCGACCGGCCTCTCTCCGCAGCAAGACCTGTGGTGGCATCGACCTCGCGCTTTCACGGAGCGGGGCGTCCGAGGCTTGGTCGAATAAGCGGAGAGTGCTCCTGGCCTGCAACCACGGGATGTGCCGAAGGTTTTGTCGGCTGCGGGGGAAGGAGCACTCTCCGGGTGAAGAGGCGTAGCGGGCCACCCCCCGCGTGTCCGCATCGAGGCGGCGGCCGGCGCCGCGCTCCGCGGGGCGGGCCCGGGACGCGTCGCGTGCCCGGGCCCGTCCCGCATCGGTGCGGGTCAGCGGACCTGGACGGATGCGACCAGGGTGTTCAGGTCGGGCCAGAGCTTCTTGTTCGTCTCCGGCAGTACGACCCACAGCACCGAGGGGCGGGCCCGCCCGGTGTCGACCACGAGGACCGCGTTCAGGTCCATCGTGGACGGCACCCCGCGCTTGTGGAAGTGGATCTCGCTGACCAGCAGCCAGGCGTCACGTCCGTCGATCTTCAGCGGCTGCGAGGCGACGTCGACCAGGATCGCCTGGTCGCGGGGGTAGTCGTAGCGCCGCCGCTCGTCCATCACCGCGCCCGCCACGCCCCGCAGCTCCCCGGTGCCGCCGGCCGCGGCCATGATGTCCTCGTCGACCTGCGTGGACTTCACGAGGGCGCGCCGGCGCCCCTCCTGCTTGCGGGTGAAGCCGTCGGAGATCGGGTCCTGCGTCCTGCTCCGGTCCCACGTGCCGCCCAGCTCCGCGTACTCCAGGAAGGAGTCCGTGACGGTGCCGATGACCGGCGAGCCCTCGCCCGGGTAGTCCGGCACCTTGACGGTCCCGGTGAGCCGCCGCTCCTCGGGCAGCGGGGAGGCGCCGGGGGTGAGAGTGGGCACGGGGACGCCCCGCAGCGGGGCGTCCGCGGTGCTGCCGGCGCAGGTGGCGGACGAGGAGGCCGGTGTGCTGTGCGCCTGCTGGACCACCTTGCCGCCGACCAGCACGGTGCACGTGAGGGTGCCCCCTTCCTGGTCCTCGCGGCTTTTGACGTCCAGGTAGAAGTCGGCGCCCGCCGCCAGCTCGACGGTCTTGCGGTACGGCAGGATGACGATCCCGTGGGACTCGTGGTTGCCGTTCGCCTCCCCGACGGTGAGGTTCACCGAGGGGTGGTCGCCCGTCGCGATGTAGGTGACCTCGACCCGCCGGGGTTCCTCGTCCGGGGCTGCCCCCTCGTCGCTCGGGCCGCCGAAGGCCAGGGCGAGGCCCACCGCGCCGAGCGCGACCACCTCGAAGAGGATCACCAGGACGCCGGCCAGGTAGAACCCGGCCGGGATCCGGTCGAAGGTCTTCTTGCCGCGGCCGGAGTGGACCTCGGGTCCCGGCTGGGATGTCTGCGCCATGTCGTCCTCCCCCTCACGCCCGGCCGCTGTCGCCGGACCGGCGGTCGGCCGGCTCGTCGGCGAACCGCGTGGCCAGCAGCCCCGCCTCCCGCGCCTCGTCCAGCACCCGGTGCAGGTCATGGAGCCGGGACCGGTCGGCGAGCCCCTCGATCTCGGCGACGGCCAGCTCGTCCCGCACCGTGTTCACCACCAGCTCGTACATGTCCTCGCCGAGTTGCTCCAGCTCTCGTACGGCCTCCCACTCGCGGTACGCCGCGTCCGCCGCGCGGGTGTTCTCGGCGTACCGCTCCAGCGCCTCCACCCGCTCCTCCAGCGCGCTCGACGACAGCCGCAGCGCCTGCCGCTGGGTCCGCAGCACCTCCTCCACCCGCGAGCCGGAGGCGTCCCCGGCAGCGGTGCGCACCCTCCGCGCCAACCGGGTCAGCTCGGCGAGGCGCTGGGCGATCTCGTACTGCTGGGCCGGCAGCGTCACGTCGTTGGCGATGTCGTCCAGCAGCCCGTCCCGGTCGACCTGCGACTGGAGCACCGCCGTCACGGCGGCCTGGGCGCGCTCCATCCGGCGCAGCGGCGAGTGGCCCAGCAGCTCGCGCAGGGAGTCGTCGCCGAAGTCCTCGGCCAGGTAGTAGCGGCCGTGGCGCAGCCGGGCCACCCGCTGCCGCTCGTCGGTCCCGCAGCCGAGGGCGACGATCGACAGCCAGGCCAGCAGGTGCACGCCGACGACGGTCAGGATGAACGCCTCGAACCCGAACTGGACCCCGACCCAGATCAGCCCCGCCTGCGCCGCGAGCCCGACGGCCAGGCCGGGCCACACGCCGATCAGCGCCCACAGGATCGTCACCGGCAGTAGGGCGCACACCGCGGAGGCCCCCAGGGCCGCCCAGATGTCCGCCTTGGTACGGCCGCCCAGCCCCGGCTCCTCGGGCAGCGGCAGCGTGGCCGGGAAGAGCCCGTCGGCGGACTTCTCCAGCAGCGCGCGCTCCGCGTCCTCGAGGGCCGGATCCACCACCGGCCGCAGCGCAATGTCCTGCGCCATTCAGCAACACCCCCCACAGATCGGGGAAGATCGTGACACACGCCGGAGGGGCCGCCCACGCCACCCCCGTGCCCGGCCGCCGGCCGAGACGGCGCGAACCCGAAGACGAACCGTCTTCCCCCCGTGGTCTGATGCCTCTCTGAGGCCGACGGGGTGCGACGCGCAGGCAGAGGCGCGAGAAGCACCCCTGGCCGTCGCCGCCGATGGCACGGCCTGCGGCCCCTGCACGCTCGCCCGGGGACGTACGCTTCCGCCCCCGGTCACTGCGGCGGTTCTCTTCACCTCGGCGGTCGCGGAGCCGGTGTTGGCCCGGCAGCGCGAAGCGTCGCAGCGCAGGAGGAATGGGCCCCTCCCTCCTCCGTAGCCCGACGTCACCACAGGCGGCCGCCGTGTCAAGGGCCTGATCCGTTCGCCTCCTTCACGTCAGCCCAGCCCAGCCCGGCACCGGAAGCGGGGCGGTGGCGGGGCGGTGCCGGTGGGTCGGCCCGCCCCGCGAGTGGAGTGCTAGCCGAGCTCGGCTGCGAGGAGGGCGGCCGTGGCGGCCACCAGCGGGTGGTCGCCCACGGCGTCCTGCTCGTGCTTGGTCGTCAGAACGGCCAGCAGGACCGGCGTGCCGTCCGGCGTCCAGGCAACGCCGACGTCGTTGTTACCGCCGTAGCTGCCGCCGCCGGTTTTGTCCGCGAGGATCCAGTCGGCCGGAAGGCCGGCACGGAACCGTTCGAGGCTGGTCGTATTGGCCAGCAGCCACCCGGTGAGCCGCTCCCGGTCAGGGCCTGCCAGGGCGTCGCCGAGCACCAGACGGGCGTACGTGCCGCCGATGGCGCGGGGCGTGGTGGTGTCCGTCCGCCGCCACGGCTCCGCCGAGTTGAGCTCCGGCTCCCAGCGGTCCAGCCGGGTTCGGCCGTCGCCGATCGAGCGGCAGAACCCGGTGACGGCCGTCGGGCCGCCCAGCTCGACGAGCAGCAAATTCCCCGCGGTGTTGTCGCTGTGGCAGATGGTGGCGTCGCACAGCTCGGCAACGGTCATGCCGTTCGCGATGTTCTTGGCCGTATCGGTGACGGGCGAGTAGCCGGACCGTTCGACGTACGCCGCGGTGTAGTGGATGCGCTTGGCCAGGAACTCGCCGTCCTGGTCGAGGTCGCGCAGCACCGCCGCCGCGGCGACCGTCTTGAACAGCGAGCACATCGGGAAGCGCTCGTCCGCCCGGTAGGCCACCGTGCGTCCGGTGCGCATGTTGCGGGCGTACACGCCCATGCGGGCGGAGTGGCGCTGCTCGAGCTCGCTGAGGCGCGCGGTGACACCGTCCCGGCCGGAGACGGCGTGGGCCGGCGCCCCGAAGGGCAGGACGGTGCCGAGGGCCGCGCCGGCGCCGAGGGCGAGCGCGGTACGGCGGGAAGGGTGGGGTCCTGTGCTGGGCAAGTTCGTTCCCTTCACGTTGCTGATGTCCGGTCAAAGTGCGTTCCTCCGACGGTTCGACGCCATGCGGTTCAGTCGGCCGGAGATCTTTCCGCCACCCTCACCCGCCCTTGCACCGGAACGCATGAGTACCCGTACTCAGACCGTGTCCGGATGGCCGGTTCGTGGAGCCGTTCGTCGCAGCGGACGGCGGCATCGAGACCGAGAACGGCCAGGCAGCTGCGGGGATGGGCGTGGGTAGCCGTGATCGAGCCGGTTGTTCCCGCACTCGACCGCATGCCGCCGCCTGTAGTCGTAGTCGTAGTCGCCGAGTCCGGACGGGTGACCATCCCGGGAGCCGAACTCCTGGCGGGTGTGGACCTGGTCTTTCTCGTTCGGGAAGGTGCGCTTGACTCGCCTCGCGCAGGGAGGCGCGGATCGTGGGGGACGAGTACGCCTTGCCTCCCCGCGGCCCTTGTCCGCCCGATCGCCTTGGTGACCGCTCTGTTCCCTCTCGGCACGGGAGGCTGCGTCGAAGCCGGCGGATCGTTCGCCGAGGAGCAGGTGGAGGCCCTGGGAGTGCCGGACGGCGGCGAGGAGCCCCGCGCTCCACTCCCCCACCGCGCCGATCAGGTCGCCTCCCGCGCGTTCACCAGGGGCAAGCGCAAGGTACACCTGCGGCACGACGAGGACGGGCGGATCGTCGGCGCTGGCGACACGACGAAGGCGAGGGCCGGGAGGAGGAGGCGAAGGCCGACGAAGCGGCCCTGTTTCACTTCTCCGGTCCACGCGACGCGGCGACGATCGCGGCGTTCCTGCGTACGAGGGTGTACCTGCCCGAGCCCTGGGCGTGAATCGAGCAGTAACCAGGCCCTGCCGCGTTCTTCGCGGCCGTGGGCGCCCGGCCGGGGGCCGGGAGCGGTCCGTGTAGGTGAGGAGGTGTCACATGCCCTGTTCGGCGCG
This sequence comes from Streptomyces sp. NPDC058758, assembly GCF_042746075.1. NCBI lineage: Bacteria > Bacillati > Actinomycetota > Actinomycetes > Kitasatosporales > Streptomycetaceae > Streptomyces > Streptomyces sp. NPDC058758. The sequence continues at coordinate 12,917 of NZ_JBHYPS010000076.1, forward strand.
GTGCTTGAGGTTGTCGAGCCAGTGGTCGAGGGACGCGCCCAGGGCTTCCTGCAGGTACTCGGTGTGGGCGTCGACCGGCTCGCCGGTCCATGACTCCTCGGTGCGCACGATGACTCCGCCCTCGGTCGGTTCGAAGGTCCAGACGTGGACGGCGGTGATGCCGGCTGCCGGGCCTCCCCACACGATGCGACGTCCGTGTTCGATCTGTTCGACCGTCGAGGTGATGTTCTCCAGGCCTTCGGTGGACCACACCCAGGACGACCCCGGCCGCAGGGCGCCGTTGGTCTTCTTGACGACGGAGCTGACGGCCGGCTGCCAGGCGGGCCATCCCTCCACGTCGGTCTGGATGCGCCAGACGCGGCCGGCCGGGGCGTGGATGACGATGGCGTCGCGGGTGATCACGGGCGCCGTTTCGTCGATGGTCACGGACTGGGGGGCGAGGTGGGCGGCGCCGATGACGGCGGCAAGGAGGCCGGAGGCGGCGTGGGCGAGGGAAAGTATGGGTGTCTCCTGCTGATGTCGGAGGAGCGGCATGGACAGAGGGAGGCCCGGTGGGGTTCGGCATCACCCGGCCTCGATATGTGAGTAGCCAATCACTCACTCTTTTGAGCGTCAACTCTGCAGTTCGCAAGCGCAGAAATCGAGGATTGGTTGACGAATGAAGAGTGTGAGTGATTGAGTACTCACATGAACACCGAACCCCGCCGACTGTCCACCGCCGAGGAGCGCAGGGAAACGGTGCTGCGCACCGCCATCGGGGCGTTCGCGGCACGCGGATACTTCGGCACGACGACCGGGGAGGTCGCCAAGGCGGCCGGCATCTCGCAGGCGTACGTCTACCGCCTCTTCCCCAACAAGGAGGCCCTCTTCACCGCCGTCGTCGAGCACTGCTTCACCCGGGTGCGCGCCGCCCTGGAGCAGGGTGCGGCCGAGGTCACCAGCAGCGAGGCACAGGCCGTGCTCGACTCCATGGGGGACGCCTACGCCCGGCTGATCAGCGACAACGACCTGCTTCTGGTTCAGCTGCACGCCCAGGCGGCGGCCGTCTCCGAACCGGCGATCAGGGAGGCCGTCCGCACCGGGTACGCCCGCACGGTGGAGTACGTCCGCGGCGCCTCGGGCGGCAGCGAGGAGCAGGTCCAGAAGTTCTTCGCGGCCGGCATGCTCTGCCACCTGATCGTCTCCCTGGACGCCTCCTCCGTCGACGCTCCGTGGACGCGCACGCTGGCCGCGGGCATCGTCCACTACTGACCCGCCCCCCTCCCCCGACAGGCCGCCCGGCCGCCGCTCGCCCGCGAAGCGGCGGCCGTCCGCCCGGGCCCAAGAGTGAGTGATTGACCACTCTATTTATTTCGATTCGTACCCCTACCTTCCGAGGAGCACCCATGACCATCACCGAGATCGTCCTCCCCGCCGTCGGCGAGCCCGAGAGCCTCGAAGTCCGCCTGCGGGAACGTCCCCAGCCGGGCCCCGGCCAGGCCCTGGTCCGCGTCGAGGCCAGCGGTGTGAGCTTCGCCGAACAGCAGATGCGCCGCGGCAAGTACTACGACATGCCGGCGTTCCCCTTCGTCCCCGGTTACGACCTCGTCGGCATCGTCGAGGAACTGGGGGCTCCGACCGCCGACGGACGGCCCGGCCCTGCCGTGGGCCGGCGGGTGGCCGCCCTCACCAAGACCGGCGGCTGGGCCGACCACGTCCTGCTGGACGCCGCCGACCTCGTACCCGTACCGGAGGGAGTCGGCGCGGTGGAGGCCGAGACGCTCGTGACGAACGGGGCGACGGCCTGGCGGATGCTGTTCCGCACGGCGCACGTCCGGCCGGGCGACACCATCGTCGTCCACGGGGCCAACGGCGGCGTCGGCAGCGTACTGGTCCAGCTCGCCCGGACCCGGGGCGTACGGGTCATCGGCACCGCCTCGGCCCGCAACCAGGAGGCCGTCGCCGCGCTGGGAGCGCTGCCCGTCGACTACCGGGACGACGTGCCCGCCCGGGTACGGGAACTGGCTCCGCACGGGGTCGCGGCGGTCTTCGACCACGTCGGCGGCAAGGGCATCGAGGACTCCTGGCGCATGCTCGCTCCCGGCGGCACGCTCGTCTCCTACGGCAGCGCCTCGACCCGTGACCAGGCGGGAAACGGCACCCTCACGGTCCTGCGGCTCGTGGCCCGGCTGGCGCTGTGGAACGCCCTGCCCAACGGACGCAGCGCCCACTTCTTCAACCTGTGGGCCGGAAAGGCCCGAAACCCGCAGCGGTACCGGGCCACCCTGAGCGAAGACCTCACCGAAGTCTTCGAACTGCTGCGTGACGGGACCGTTCGGGCACAGGTCGACCGCGTGTACCCCCTGCACCAGGCGGCAGCCGCGCTACGGCACGCGGAGTCCGGCACGGTCGTCGGCAAGGTCGTGCTCGTACCGGGGGCCGACCCCAGCGCCTGACCCCCCGATCGTCGAGAACGACCGCGCAACGGGGCTTCCGGGATAGTGCCGCGCGGACATGCCACAGCGGAAGATCAGCAGACCGGCGGCCGCTTCGGGTCCGGGATCGACGGCGGGGGCGCCCCCCCCGGCGATCCGCGGGGGGAGGGGGGGCGGTGGCGCTGTCGCCGACGGGCGTGCGGCGTGGGGCGCGGGTCAGAGGGGACGGGTCCGGGGGGCGGG
>NZ_JBHYPS010000077.1:0-2799 GCF_042746075.1 Streptomyces sp. NPDC058758
GGCCTGGGCGGTGGGTCGGGAAGGGATCCGCCCCGCGCCGGAGGGGGTCCGGGCGGGGCGGTGCCGGCCGCACGTGGAGGGGGTGACCACGGCAGACGGCAGACGGCGGGGGCGTTCCATGCGCTCCGTCACGCCGTCTGCCCCCGCAGCGGGCGCTCACACCCAGCGGGTGGTCTCAGCTCGTCGGCGTCGGGGAGATGGGGTGGGGCGGGGGGGCGTCGAGGTTGTCGGGGTGGGGGTGGTGGTCTCGGTCGTCGTGCCGTTGCCGATCGGGGTGAACAGCATGAGCACGATGACGACGACCGCGGCGCCGGACACCACGGCGGACTCGATGCTGCCGGTCCGCTGGTACACCACCCACGCGGCGAACAGCACCAGGGCCAGGCCGCAGACGTTCAGCACGTCGATCTTGAAGATCACCGCACAACTCACAAAGGGCCGGGCAGCCACTGCTCCGCCTACGGGGAGGAAGCCCTCAGGTCCCGTGCCAGGGGAAGTCGAACGAGCTACGACACGGTTCGTCTCCACCCGAGAGGCAACTAAAGGGCTTTTTTGAAGGGCCCTCGACCCGTGTGAGCGGCTGCCGTTCAAGGCGCCGCGTTGTGTGAGCCCAGCCTACCGCCCGCCCCGCAGGGGCAACTCGGCTTTCGCACACGGCCCCAGCGGAAGCCGGGCGGCGGAGCGGCTCGTGCGGCGCGACGGCTCCGTCTTTGAGCGGGCGGCGGCCGGTGCGGGCCATCAACCGGCCCTCGCCCGGGGGGATGAGCCGCGCGTGCCCGGTCCGAGAGGTATTCCACCTCGCTCCGTCGCATCGCCTACCCCCGCCCGGCACGCACACACCCACCGTGTCGACCGGGCCCGGGGGCGCCAGCCGGCCTACCGGGCCGTCCTCTTCACCCGCTGCCCGGCCCGGGCGCGGTGCCCGGACGGCGCAGGTCGGCGTAGAGGCGGCCGGGGCCAGGGCAGTGCCGAACGCTTCGCTTCGGCTCGACGGCGCTGATCGGCAAGATGAGCGCATGGACAGCGAACCTCTGCAGATCCCGCTTGACCAGCTCCGGCACGTCTTCGAGCTGGCACTGCAACACATCGAAGCGTCGGCCGGCAGCACAGTGGCACTCGAACGTGACTACTTCTGGTCTGTCCCGGGCGACGAGCTCTACGACGTCCCCCAACGAACCGCGAACGATCACGATCGGCCAACTCTCCGAGTCATGGCAGCACCTTGAGGACCTACTCGCCGCCCCGGACCGAGCCGTGGGCCACCACCTGGTCTGGCTTGCCGATGTCCTCCGTGCGATCGGGCAGGACACCGCTCGGTAGCCACCACGCCCGCCCAACGTGACGTGGAACGAGGCCAAGGCCCGGTCCGGGGCCTGGAGCCGGTAGGCGCCTGCATCCAGACCCGCCCCACTGCCAGAACCCCCGTTGAGCGCTCGCCGACCCCGACGGCGGGCGCTCGGGTGTTCACGGTCGTCCGGCCCGGCCGCTGCTCGCGTTCGATGCCGGTAACGGATGCGGGCGTACCTCTGACCTCCCGGGGGAGCCGGGTGGGAGAGGCTCGGCGAGCCCGAGGTGATCGAGGTGGGCCCGCCAGGTCAGCGGTTGAACCGCTGCCCGGTCCAGGTGAGTACGTCCTGGCTGCGGGCGGTCTCCCCCAGGAGCTCCAGCATCGTGGCGACGTCCGCGGCGAGTTCGGCCGCGCCCTCAGCGTCCTCGGCGGCGAGGCGTGCCAGGCCGCGTGAGCATTCCGGGCGGCGCCCACGGTGTCCTGTACGGGCTGGGCGCCGGCTTCCTGGCGCCGGCCTACGGCGCTGACGAGGAGGTCGGTGGTGGCGTACCAGTCAGCGCCCTGCCGCAGGGCCAGGAAGGCGCGCAGGGAGAGCACGTTGACCGTGTGGGGGTGGAGAGGACTGTAGCGCTCGGTGAGGTCGTCCTCCAGCTTGGCGGCGAGGGCCGCGGCCTGGGCGAGGTCTCCGGCGGTTTCGGCGGTGCGCAGTGCGGCGTACTGGTCGTGGAGGTCGGCGGGCGGCGGCGCCGTCCAGTCCGGGCGGCCGCGGGGGCAGGTGTGCGCGGCATGCTGCGGCGCGGGCCGGTGTGCCGGTGAGCGCGCTTGCGGTGGTGGGGCTGGACGCCGAGGAGCGGCGCTATGCGGCCGATCTGATCGAGGACGACCGTCGGCGCCGGATTCTGCGGGGCGCGGAGGACTGGGCGGAGCAGCAGGCGGCGGCGGGGCGGATGGTTCCGGCGGAGTTCGAGGGGTGGACCGAGGAGAACTGGGAGGGGGGCGACTACGCCGCGGCTTGCACGGCGTGGCTGCGGGCGACCGGCCGTGCGGCCGATCCGTCGGTTGCGTGGGCGGTGTCCGGGCCGGTCGACCGTGTCCAGCAGGCGGGGGTGCGGCTGGAGATTGCCGAGCGCGCGCTGGAGGCCGCGCGGAGCGCGCACGCGCGGGCGCAGCTGAGCATGAGCCGTGAGGGCATCCAGCGGGCGCGGGAACGGCTGGACGCCGCGCACGTCGCCGTTGCTGGCGCGGCCCGGGAGCACGCCGCGGAGGCCGCGGTCAGCCCCGAGGGGGGCGCGGTAGTCGGTGCGGGCGAGGGGGTGTTGTCGGACGGGGCCGAGGACTGGGCGCGGGGGCGCGCGGACCGGGCGGACCGTGCGGCGGCCGGGCGGGTCACACCGGGGGGCGTAGCGGGGAGTAGGGCCCGTTTCCGCAGGTGGGGGCGTGTGACTGGGGCTTGTGTGACCGCTCATGTGACTGGGCTGTGTGACCGTCCGGGCCACATCTTGGTGCTCGCC
>NZ_JBHYPS010000077.1:2897-13407 GCF_042746075.1 Streptomyces sp. NPDC058758
CCGGGGGCCCGCTCGCCGGGGGCCCGCTCGCCGGGGGCCCGCTCGCCGGGGGCCCGCTCGCCGGGGGCCCGCTCGCCGGGGGCCCGCTCGCCGGGGGCCCGCTCGCCGGGTCGGGGCGCTTCGCGCCGCCTCCCCGGCGGAGGGCGAGGGAGCGGCGCGGGGGCTGGGAGGCGGCCGCTTCGGTGGTGGGCGGGGGCGGCCGGCGGGTGGGGGTGCGGCGGGGGCGAGGGCCTCCGGCCGGGGGTGCTGGGGGTGGTGGGTGACGAGGAAAGAGGGGCCCGAAAAACAAAGAACTTATATAAGTCGCGGTAGGGTGGTGGGCGGCCTCGCCCCGGGGCCGGCCCCGACCGAGAGGCGATCACCGATGTCCACCGCCCCGCGCCATCACGAGCGCTCCCCCAAGACCTACGCGGCCGGCACCGGCAGGCCTTCGGAGCGGAAGCTGGACGGCGCCAAGGTGGTGCGCACGGTGAACGTGACCGGGTCGGTGTGGGAAGCGAGCAAGAAACGGGCCGCCCAGGACGAAGTGTCCCTCTCGCACGCCGTGGGCCTGCTCCTGGAGGCCTACTCCGCCCGCCTGATCGACCTGGACACCATCGTGACGCAGCTCGATGAGCTGCACGCGGAAGGCAAGGCGGGCCCTGCATAGGGATGCGGCGCACGCGGTAAGGGGCCGGCGACTTGCCCGCTCTATCCATGCAGGGGATCCGTAGGCCACTCCTCAAGCTCCCCCATTTTTTTCGCCAAGTGCGCAACAGTGACGGTCAGGAGCCTGTGCATCATATCTTTATCCCCCTCCCGCTCCAGTGCCTCAAATCTCCTTTCCACCATCCTGATCGAATCTTCCCAACCATCGAGAACGGCGATCCTGCCCTCCGCCAAATGCGGCAGAATTCGGGCGGAATTTTGCGCAATCTGCACCTGCGTCCGCTCCATCGCAACCAATCTCCGAAGCGATTTAATCGTGCCGTAGAAAGTATGCTCCATCTCCTGACGGGAAATTCCCTCATACCTCATCCGGGAAAGCTCCGCAGCAATCTCCGGACCACTACGGTTGAACGAATCATCCACCACGGATCCCCCTTGGTGAAATTTGAATGATTCCTGATCGACCGGTTCGGGCGTTTTCCCGTAATCGCCCATCGAGCGCATCGGAGGGAATGTCGCACCCAAGACTCTCTCCGTGCCCAAAAGTCCGCCGATCTGTTCGCTCGTAAGCCCTTCGGCAGCAGCTGCGGCTAGGGAGGTCTTAGGGCTGACGCTAGAAGAGGAAGACCGATCAGCGTCAGGTACGGGCGATGCCTGCCTCTCGGGGTCCGCTGGTGACGAGGGCGAGCTGTCGGGCGTCTCCGTAGCGGTGGATGCTTCGGCAGCCGCTGCCCACAGGCCGTGAAATCGCTGGGACTCCGCCGAGGAGTCCAGGCCGCGAATTCCGTCGGCCAGCGCGGTGACGAGGATGTCCAGCAGGGCCCAGTCCGGAAGCCGGGGTTGGCGGAAGACGTCGTGGACGCGGCTTGAGCTGGCGACGCTGGTACCGCCGATGGCGCGGGTCATATCTCGGACGGAGGGCCAGCCGGCGCGGAGGTGCAGGCGGTGCAGTTCGTCGCTGAGGGTTTTTCGGGGGCCGGGCGGCAGGGGTGGGGCCGTCAGCTTGGGCACGTGCGCTCCGTGGGCTGTCCGATGGTGTCCAGAAGTGTCCGACGGTCACCGTACAGCGTCCGAACACGTAGCCCTGCGTCCGGAGTTGTAGCCGCTCGTCGGACAGCGTCCCGGGCCCGATTCGCGGCCGGAAGCTGGACGAGTCCGAACGGAACTCACCCAGGAGAACGGCATGTTCGACGTGTCCACGGCGCTCGATCTGCTCACGCAGGGGCTGCTGACGGAGCTTCCCTCCAGCCTGATCACGGCGGCGGTGGTTGCCGCTGTGGCCTGGGCCCTGCGCCGCCGCAAGCGGAACCACCCGGAGGGCGGACGGGACGGGGGCTGAGCCCGGGAGGGGCCTGCGCAGCCGCGCAGGCCCCTCCCGCGTCTTCCCTCGCCCGCGGGCCGGAGGGCCCCTGTGCGGCCCCGTTCGGGGGCCGGCGGTGGTCACGCCGGGAGTGCGGGGCGGGAGAGGTGGCCGCAGCGGATGCCGCCGCCGGGGTGCCATTCCATGGCGGGCGCCGCTGTGGTGCCGTGCTCGGGGCAGGAGGGGGCGGGGGTGATGCCGCCGCAGGCCTTACGTGTGCAGCGGCAGGCCGAGGTGGGGGCGGTGTAGGGCAGGGCGTGGCGGACGACTCCGCCGGCCTGATGCTGGGCTGCGTGGCCGCGCAGGCCGCTGGGCCACGTGAGCGTGACCCGCAGGCCGCCCGTGCCCGGGTGGAACCGGTCGATCACCCGCACCCCGCCCGGTACCGCGAGCGGGGTGGTGCCCGGCGCGGTCAGGCGGGTGACGGTGCAGTCCGCGGCGGTGAGGGTGGCGAGGGTGTCGGCGTCGGCGTCGGTCGTCCAGGCGGTGAGCCGGTCCTCCCCTTCGGGGTCGTCGCTCAGCTCCACCCACGGGCTCCAGAGCTGGAACCGGCGGGGCGCGGCGCCGGTGGGACGCAGCTGGAGCGTGGCGGTGGGCACGGTGGTGGGGACGGCGATCTTGTCGTGGGCGAGGAGCCAGGCGACCACGGCGGCCCGGTCGAAGGTGGGGTGGACGCTGGTGCCGCCGGCGGGGTGGGGGAAGTCGGGGTGGCGGCGGCGCCAGTTCACGACGGCCGCGCGGCCGACCCCGGCGATCCGCGCGGCCTCCGCAAGAAGCACCACGTCCTGGTCGAGGCCGGTGGGGTCGAGGGTGAGTGGCTCTGTTGGTTGGTTTCGAGAACGTCTGTTGTTCAGTGGCAGGAACGCTTTCCTTCTCCGGGAAGTGATGTTGCCTAGATTCGGGAACGCCTACGTGCTTGTGTCAGGGCCGTGGTTGTGGTCGGCCCAGAGCGCGCCGATGTGGCCGGAGATGGTGTCCTCGCGGGAGGGGTCGTGGTAACCCGTTCGCGTGGCGTACTCCCGGCCGCGTACGTTCCGGCTGTGACCAGGACAACGCCGGCCAGGCCGGTGGCAGTGGAGGCTGTGTTCCCGGAACTGGCGGCATACCGAGGGCGGACGACCCGCCTGCATCCACGGCCGGGGCAGCCCGGGCGGCACGACAGCCATGTCGGCGGGCCGCTGTTGTGGCCCAGCGACGAGCCGTGGCCGGTCTGCCACGAGCCGCACGAGCCCGAGACCGAGGGGTACGCGCCAAAGGAGATCCGCGCCGCCCGGGCCGCGAGCGTGTGGCCCAGGAGCAGCCCGTGGGCCGGGGAGGGCGGGCCGGCCCCTTTCGTGGGGCTCGCCCAGTTCTTCGGCCGGGACGTCCCCGGTCTGGCCGCCGGTCCCGGCGGCGCTGACCTGGTGCAGCTCTTCCGCTGCCCGCGCACCCACGGCCCGTACCTGGAGCGCCGATACCTCCTGCAGTGGAGGCTCGCCGCGCAGGCGGAGCGAGCGGACCGCTTCCTCGACGCCGCGCCCGAAGTGCCGCTGCTGCGGTGGGAGGACGAACTGCCCGAAGCCTGTGTCGTGCACCCCGAGGAGGTGGACACCTATCCGTGGGCGGAGGACGACACGCTGCCTGCGGCTCTGATAGCCCGCATCGACGCCTGGGACGATGCGCAGACGGCGGAAGGCGGCCGCGACGCACCGAACTACCAGGGCGCTCTTTCGATCCCGCCCGGCTGGCGCGTCGGTGGCTTTCCCAGCTGGGCGTCCACGGGCCCGATGGACATCACTTGCGCGTCCTGTACGGCCCCGATGCGGCTCCTGCTGACGGCAGGGGGCGACGAGATGGACCCCGACTCACACAGCTGGATGCCGCTGGAAGACCGCGATCCGTCCCTGCAGGGGATGGCCTCGATCCGGGGCGGTCAGTCCGTCGCCCAGCCCACCCGGCTCCGCTTCGGCCGTGACCGAGACCTGCACGTCTTCACCTGCCCGGCCGACCCGGGACACCTGCCCCAATGGGTGCTGTCCTGATCCGCTCCAAGGACGACAGGTTCGGCCGGCGCGCATTGCTGCGAGCCGTGGACACGGTTCCTGGATGTCACCGCTATCCCCGACGACAACCAGCCGTGGCCGTTCCCAGAATCCGGCTGCAACCGTTTCTGCGAGTCGCCTATGTAGCCACGGTGCGGGAGGGAAACGGCGCTGAGCCGTGATCCGGGCGGTTGGCGGGCCTTCGCCTCACGGGCCGGGCCCGGGGCCGGCCCGAGGGGGGCGTCAGGGGAGCTCGGGCGGCCCGGCGATGGCGACACTGCCTCCCTGGATGACCTCCGTGGTGCAGGGGGCCTGGCCCGCTCACGCCATATCGGCACAGGCTGGCGCCGACCCTACCCGGGCGCGGCCGGGCCGGTACCAGGATCGGCGGGGCCGTCCCCGAGCGGGCGGCGGCCCGAGCGCGGGGCGGGCTCGGGGCGGTCGGGGGCGGCGGTCCACTCCCCCGCGGCGGCGAGGCCGGCGGCGGTGCGGGCCCACCGGTCAGTCGGGAGCCGGTCGGGAACGTCGGGGCCGGGACCGAGAGGGCGACGGTGCGGTGCTCACCCGGTCAGTCTCCCCCGCCCTGACAGGGCGTCCGACAACGGCTGGGTCTCCGCCCCGCCGCGAGGAGGGGAAGAAGGACACCTCTCCTGGTCTCCAGGAGAGGTGTCGGCGCGGGAATCGAGTGACCCACGCCCCCTGACCAGCACGAACGCGGGGCGCGGCCGTGGGGGCCCGCAACCGGTGACGCAACCGGTGGTGCAACCCGTGACGCAACGGGTGGCGCAACCGGTGACGCAACCGGTGGCGCAACCCGGTGGCTTTGTTCACGAGACCGGGAGGCGCCCGTCTGTGGTCGTCAACGGCGTGGTGGGCGCGGGGCGGACGTGGTCCTGGTGGGCGAGGGCGGTCCGGCCTGGGATGGCCCGAGCAGTGACCCGGGTGATGACCCTTGCAGGTCACAGGGGCGCGGACGGTGGCTTGGTAGGGCTGGCGGTAAGCGTGGTGGTAAGCGGAGGGAGGGGAGTTCGTCAGCACGGCGACGAGGGGGACGGCGGGGAGAGGAGGAACGTGGCGATCGCGGTGCCGAGGCCGCCGATGCCGAGGAACGCGGCGCCGCCGGCCGTCACGGCGGTGAGGGCGCTGGCGCCAAGGTGGGCCGTGACGATTCCTGCGACGAGGGCGGCGATGACGGAGAGAAGGACGACGATGACGACGGCGGTGATCCGGGCGGTCTGACGGGTGGGCACTGGTGAGGTCCTTCCAGGCATGAACGAGTGGCACCGGGCGGTGCGGTCGGTAGGGGAGCAGACGCGAGCGGCTAGCGTCTCGGGCTGGAGCCGGTCGGGCGGCCGGATAGTGGCGGGCGGCGGACCAAGTCGCGCGGCTCCCGCTCCCGACCTAGTGATTGAGTTATTTGGGGGTGGCGGGCGTTTGTTACGCGGGGTCCTCACCCTCGGCCTAGGGGGTCGGCTGCCGGGCCGCGCCGAGCGGCGGACGGTAAGGCGGGCGGTCCTGTATGGGGGCGGGCGGTGGAGCTGGAGCGCGCCTGGTCCGGCGGCATGATGCCGGGGCCGCGGGTTAGCCGCGCAAGCCGTCCTTCGCCGAGCGGCAGGAAGTCGTGAGGCCTTCATGCCAGGGGAATACTCACCCTTCGTTGTTTGAAAGCCGCCGGTTGTAGCGTCGTCGCGGTCAACACCGTGTCCGGGTCGGCAGTGGACGGTAGGGCGGGCCGTCCTGTACGGGCCGTGGGGGCAAGGCCGGCGGGGCTTCTGCCCCTACCTGTCCCTACCTGCGTGGGTGATGGTTGAAATCCCTAGATCAAAAAGACCCCGGGGTGTGTCCGGTCTTCACCCGGGGCGGCGGAGCCCGGGGCTGGCGGCATGGTGCCGGGGCGGGGAGCTAGCCGCGCAAGAGCGCCCGGGGCCTCGCGCGCGTGCGCGGCACGCACGGCACGCGATACGCGCGGCACGCGTGGGCCGAGGGTCGGAGCCGGGGGCGGGGCGGGGAGGCGGGAGGATGGGGGCATGAGCATGAACCGCCCCCTTCTGACCCAGCGCGAGGCCGCCACGGCGTGCGGGGGGAGCCGGTCCACGATCCGGCGCCGGCGGGAGGCCGGGGAACTTCCCGGGTGTGTGCAGGACGAGGAGCGCGGCTGGCTGATCCCGGTCGACGCGCTGCTCGCCGCGGGCTTCCGGCTGAACGCCCCCGCCCCACCCGAGGACGCGGCCCCGGCGGCCCCGGCGGCTGCGAGCGGGTCTGCCGTTCCGGGCGCGGCGGAGGCCGGGTAGGACGTCGCGGGGCTGCGGGCGGAGCTGGAGCGGGAACGGCACGCGCGGGCGCTGGAAGTGGCCGAGGCGCGGCACGAGGCCGCCCTGGCGGCCGCCGAGACGCGGCACCTGCGCGACCAGCTCGCCGCGCGGGACGGGCACATCGAGGATCTGCGCTCGGCGCTGCGGGCGCTGTCCGCCGGGCCGGAGCGGACGGCGCTCGGTGAGCCGGGTCACCAGGCGCCGGGTGGCGGGGTGGTGGTGCCGGGTCAGGTCCACCCCGAGCCGCCCGCCCCCTCCTCGACGTCGGCCTCGGCCGCGGCGGGTGCGGCGGCCGGGGACGGAGCGCGTCGGCGGTGGTGGGGCGGACGGCGCTGACCGCCGGGCTGTAGAACGGCCGGAGGGCAGCACCCCTTGACGGGGTGCCGCCCTCCGGCGTGTGGTGCGGGGTCAGTCCTGCGCGGTGACCGGGTCGAGGCTGGTCTCCGCCGGGGTGGGCGTGTAGCCGTTGCGGAGGAGGTCGACGGCCTCGTGGCGCAGCTCGCCGGCGATCGTCTGGGAGGCGCCGAGCCGGTCCTGGATGTCCCGCAGCGAGACCGCGTCGTGCGGGATCTCCTCGGCCGGGGTGTCGGGCTGGGCGGCCAGGAGCATCCGGGCGACGCGGCGGGCGTTGCGCTGGCGGGACGACAGGCGGGCGTAGTCCTCCGCGGCCTCGGCCTGTGCCTTGGCCTCGGCACGCGCGGCACGGCGCTGCGCGGCGTCGGCCGCGAACAGCTCCGCGGTCGCCTCCTCTTCCTGGGCGCGGCGGGCGTCGGCGGCGCGGGCGGCCTCCAGGCGCTGGCGCTCGGCCGCAAGGCGCTGCGCTTCCGTGGCGGCCTGCTCCGCGGCCCGGCGGGCCTCCTCCGTCCGGCGGGCGTTCTCCGCCGCGATCCGGTCGGCCTCCGTCTTGCGGGCGCGGGCGGCGGCCAGTTCCGCCGACTCCTCCGCCTCGGCCACGGCGGCGGCCTGGCGCTCCGCCTGCGCGCGGACCTGCTCCGCCCGCACCCGGGCGGCCTCCGCCCGGCCTTGCCCATCGGCCGCCGCTTCCTCCGCCTGGGCCTGCGCCGTGGCGCCGGCCGCCGCCGCCTTCGCCTCCGCGATCTTCACACGGGCCGCCGTCTCCGCCTCCCGGATCGCGCGGACCGCCTTGCGGTCTGCCTCCTGCGCCTCGGCCAGCGCCTTGCGCTCCGCCTCCTGCCGCTCGGACTCCGCCTGCCGCTCGGCCTCCTCCGCCGCCCGCTGGTCGGCCTCCGCCTTCCACTGCGCCGGCAGTGCCAGCGCCTCCTCGACGGTGTAGCCGCGGGGCGCCATCGTCATCGGCAGGAGCTGCTCGTCGGTCGCCTTCGACAGGTCTCCGCCGAGGTGCTGGGTAAGCCAGACGCGGTAGCCCTCCAGGGCCTGCTCGCGCTCGACCATGTCGGTGTAGGAGCGCACGGCGGCCAGACGCATGCGCCGGTACAGGCGCGGGATGCGGACCGGTCCAGTACAGCAGCGGGCTCGTACTCGGCTTCCGCGGCGACCGGGAGGCGGACAAGCTGGCCGGGGAGCACGGGGGTGGAAGGTGTCCGCCCCGCGCCGGAGGGGGGCCGGGAGGGGCGGACACGGCCGTCAGCTCGTGGTCCGGGGAGAGGTACCACGAGCAGTCGGGCCGGAGGGTTCCATGCACTCCGGTGCACCGCCTACCCCCGCACCGGGTGAACACACCCACCGCCTCGGGCCGTGAGGGCACCACATACAGATATCCGGAGATGGCGGAAGACCGGGGCGAGGCGGCCGGCCGCGTCTCGGTGTGGCGTTCCCCCTTTTTCCGGCTCACGGCCCGAAACGGTGACGAGGCACGGGCCGGTCGTCGTGTTCGCCACGTAGGCCTCCCTGGTGGACCTCGAGGACCCGGAGGGCCCGACGGGGCCGGGGGAAGGTACGCGGGCCACTGGAGGCCGCCCTGGCGGGCGGGGAGCTGCTGTACGGGCAGCAGATGGTCCCGTTCGACTTCGCCATCGGGGCCGGAGCCCACGGAGCCGCCAGTGGCCTCGGTCGGCCGTGGGCGGCGATCCCCGACAACCAGCGGATCCCCGCCGGCTTCCGGCTCTGCCTCGCCGCGCCCCGGCCGCGCAGGGGTGCGGACAGGCAAGAGGCGGAGATCGCGAGCATGGCCGACGCCCCGGACGGGACGTACGGGGCGTGGCTTGCGGAGCTCGGGCTGTCGAAGGCGATCGAGCGGGAGATCCTCGCCGGGTTCGAGATCGACGTGCTGGAGATCCGCGACCCCTCCCCCGCGCTCGGGAAGTCCGAGGAGGCGCGGCGCGGCCGGCGCCTGGCGCTGCTGCAGACCGCGCTCCTGGAACACGCCGCCGCCTGGAACCTGCGCACCGTCATGACCTTCCACCAGAAGGTCGAGGAAGCCGCGGCGTTCGCGGAGAAGCTGCCCGAGACCGCCACCTCCGACGCCGACCTGGCCGCCGGGAAGCTGCCCGCCTCGTCGATCGACGCCGAGTTCTACGAACTGGAGGCCGGCCGCCACGTACCCCCGGACCGCGTGTGGCCGGCGTGGCTGTGCGGCGACCACCTCGTCGCCGAGCGGCGCGAGGTCCTGCGCCAGTTCGCCAACGGTGTCGACGCCGCGGGCCGGCGGGGCGCACAGCGCCTTCCTCGCCAGCGCGCGTGTACTCGGAGAGGGCGTGGACATCACCGGCGAGCGGGGCGTGGAGGCAGCGTTCCTCGTTTTCCGGCGGGGGCTGGTGCCCGCTCAACCGCCATGAACGGCGGAACGGCGGAACGCTCTCGTGCCATCGTGAACTGTCCCGGTTGCCGTCGTTCCCCGTCAGTACCCCCAACTACCCCGGTTGCACCGCTCGATCGGCAGGACCCGCACGCACGCCCCTGAGCCGGCCTTCTCCGGCATCGCACCCTGTTGTCACGGCAGGGACCCGGTGGCGCAGCCGGGGCCGGGCGGTGCGCACTCCTGTACGCCGCGGGCTCACGTGACGGTGACCGGGGTCGGGAGTGCGCGTCGGACCGGCCGGCGGGGGTAAGGGCCCAGGGCGGCGGGGAAGCGCCGCGGGACGGGCGAGAGGGTCGAGGAGGATGGTGTGGGAGCGCTGGCTGCGGGTGGTTGGGGTCTTCTCGCCGGAAGCGCGTTGCTGTTCGGTGCGGCGGTGGGCCTGTTCTTCCGGGTGCCGGCCCAGTGGACCGCCCTGGTGATGGCCTTCGGCAGCGGTGTGCTGATCTCCGCGGTCTCGTACGACCTGGTGGCCGAGGCGTACGAGCGGGGCGGCCTGGCACCGACGGCCCTGGGGGCGCTGGGCGGTGCGGGCGTGTACTCCCTGGCGAACGTGGCGCTCGCCCGGCGGGGGGCCCGCCATCGCAAGCGGTCGGGTGCGCAGCAGCCGTCCGAGCAGGACCGGCCGGGCTCGGGCGGTGCGATCGCTCTGGGGGCGCTGCTGGACGGCGTTCCCGAATCGGTCGTGATCGGCACCGGTCTCCTGGGGGGCGGGAGCGTCGGGGCGGCCACTGTCGTCGCGGTCTTCCTCAGCAACCTTCCCGAGGGGCTGGCGAGCGCGGCGGGCATGCGGCAGGCCGGGCGGAGCAAGGGCTACGTCATGGGCCTGTGGGCGGCGATCGCGCTGGTCTCGGGGCTGGCCGCGCTGGTCGGCTACACCGTCCTGGGCGGGGCTTCGGAGACCGTCATGGCGGCCATCACCGCCGTGGCCGCCGGAGCGATCCTGGCGATGATCGCGGACACGATGATTCCCGAGGCCTTCGAGAACGCCCACCTCCTGGCCGGCCTCACCACGGTCACGGGCTTCCTGGTGGCCTTCGCGCTGGCGCAGCTCTGAACATCGCGAACCGGGCAGGGGCGGGCGGGGATCCTGCTCACGCCCCCGCCAAGGGCCTCGCTCCATCAGGTCCGGGGGTCGCGTTCCTTCGAGGGAGGCGCGGGTGGTGGGGCCGTAGACGCCTTCGGGGCCTCCTGTCAGACCGCGGGCGGGCGCTTCTCGCCGAGGTCGCCCGCCGGGCCCAGGAAGCCGGCGACACGTTCCTGGCCCTCGTGCCGCAGGGCGGCGCAGAGGAGGCCGGCCGGCAGGCGTTCTTCCGGGCGTGCGGGCTCACGCTCCACGGCCCCGCCGGACCGGGCGCGGCCTGGGACTGCCCGGTCTCGGAGATCCTCGCGG
>NZ_JBHYPS010000078.1:0-12302 GCF_042746075.1 Streptomyces sp. NPDC058758
CTCTGGGTGGGGGGGGGGGGGGGGCCCGCGGGGCCCCCCGGGCCGCGCGGGGGGTGCGAGGGGCCCCGGCCCGCCCCCCCCGGGGGGGCCCCCCCCCCCCCCCCCCCCCCCCCCGCGGCGGTGGTCGGCGACTGGTGGAGCCTGCTCCTGATCCGGGAGACCGCGCGCGGACACCATCGCTTCGACGCGCTCCAGGAGGAACTGGGCATCTCCCGGAAGGTGCTCACCGAGCGCCTGGCGCACCTGGTGGAGACGGGGGTCCTGGAGAAGGTCCCGTACCAGGACCGGCCGGTGCGGCACGAGTACCGGCTGACGGAGAGCGGCCGGGGACTGCTGCCGGTGCTGCTGTCCATGCAGGACTGGGCGGACCGCTGGGTCTTCGGCGACGGCTCGCTCAGCGGCACCGCCGACGAGGCGGGCGCGGAGGCGCGGCGCGTCGCGGGCCTGGTGGGCGGGCGACTGCCCCGCCTGGAACTGCCGGCCCACCTCGACGGCGCGCCGGTGGACCCGGTGGCCGGCGGGACGGCCACCGTCCTGTTCTGCTATCCGGCGACGGGGTCCCCGAGCCCCCTGCCGGACGGCTGGGCGGGCATCCCCGGCACCGTCGGCTGCACGCTGGAGAACCGGCTCTTCCGCGACGCGTACGAGGACTTCCGCGCCGCGGGCGCGGAGGTGCGCGGCATCAGCACCCAACGCCCGGACGAACAGCGGGTGTTCGCGGTCGAGGAAGGCCTTCCCTTCACCCTCCTCTCCGACGTCGACCTGCGCCTCGCCGCCGCCCTGCGCCTGCCCACCTTCCGCGCCGGGCAGCTGCTGCGGCTGAAGCGGGCCGTCCTGGTGGTGGACCGGGACCGCGTCGTGCGGCACACCCGCTTTCCCGTGACGGACGTCCCTGCCGCCGTCGAGGAGGCCTTGACGGAGGTCCGCCGTCTGGCGGCGGACCCGGGGCCCCGGCCGGAGGGCCCCCGGGACAGGCTCGCGTGACCGGGCCCCGGCTCTGACGGCGGTTCCGGCGGAGCGCGGCGGGACGGTCCGCCTTCCGTCACAGGCGCGGGAGCGCGGGGACCTCGGCGACGCCGGCGAGGAGGTGGGGTTCTCCGCCGTCCTTCCGCACCCGGCCGGGGCTGTTCGGGCCGGGCGGCGCACTGCCGGGGCTCGTCCGGGGTGCGCCGCCGCCCCTCGGAGCCGGTCTCGTCCCGCCGGCGGCGTGTGGCAGGGTGGCCGGCGGGCGGGCCGCCGTCCCGCAGGCGCCGCACGACGCGAGGAGCAGCACATGACGAAGTCCGGTCCCGGCCCGGTGGAGGGCCGGACCCGGCCGGCGCGTTCGGACCTGGCCGTGGTGTCGGCCTGGTGGCGGGGGCTCGGCGGGGACGGGTTCGTGGTGCTTCCGTCGCCGGACCGCGGCCGGTACACGCAGTCGGACGGCCACGAGGACGCGGCCGAGCTGGTGGCCCGGCGGGGGCTCGCGGCGCCGGTCTCGTTCGCGTACTGGCACTGGCAGTCCCACGGGCGGGCCTTCGACCGGGCCGGCGGGCTGACGGGCGAGCTGCTGCTGCACTGGGGCGGTGACCACGCGGTCGTCGCCGCCGGTCTCGGGGAGGGGCCGGCCGGGTTCCGCGTCGTCGACGGCGGGCCGCGGGGCGCTTTCGTCCTCGACCGGATCACGCGGCGGGACGAGGCGGGCCTCCCCGACCCCGCCGACCGCGACGGCGTGCGGCAGTTCCTCGACGCGCTCGACGCTCCCCTGGACCGGAGCGCCGCCGTCCCGCGCTACCGTCCGCTGGCCCCCGCCGAGTCCGCCTGGCTGCACGAACGACTCGACGGCCCCCTGGACCCCGCCGCCGCCCGCTGCGCGGTGGCGCTGGAGCGGCGGGACGGGCTCACGTCCGAGGAGGCGGAACGGCTGCTGCGCGCCTGGCGGGCCGCGCACCCGGGGCGGCCGGAGAAGTGGACCGGCTGGCGGGAGCTGCTGCGCGCGCTGCTGCGCCACGGGCACGAGGAGGCGTGGGAGACCGTCGCGGCCCTCGGCCCGGCCGCCGCGGACGTCGTGGCGGGGGTGCCGTCCGCGCGGGGCCTCGCGGTCGTCCGGGCGTGGGTGTTCGCGGGCGAGCGCGACGCCGCGCCCGCGTGGCTGGCGCTGCACCGGTCGCTCCACGAGCCGGACGCGGTGCGCGCCGCGGCCGCCCTCGCGGCGGAACTCGCCGCCGGGGACGCGCCGGAGAGCGCGCTGCGCGGGCTGTACACGGGGCTGGTCGGGGCCGTCGTCCGGGACTGGCGGCAGGAGACGGGCGCGGGACCGCTCGCCGGACGGTCCTACGCGGACCTCGCGGCGGTCCGCTTCGCCACCGACGAACGGCTGCCGCGCGCCCTGCGGGTCCTCGCCGCGGCGAGCGCGCGCGAGCGGGTGGAACTCGTACGGGAACGGCTCCTGAGCTCCGACCCTCCCCCGGACGGCGCCGGTGCCACGGCCCTCGTCCCCGACCCGGCCTCCGCACGGGCCGCGCTCGACCGGTACGAGGCCGCCGCGGACGGGCTCCTGTCCGGCACCGGGCCCGACCTCACCGCGTACGAGGGCGCGCTGTGCCGGGTGTGGCACCGCTACCGGACGCTCACCGACGCCGACGTGCGCTGGCTGCGGGAGCGGGTCGCGGACCCGGCCACCGGCCTCCAGGGGCTCGGCTTCTGCCTGGAGCTGCTCCACTCCCACGGGCTGGCGGGCCCGGCGGAGGTCGAGGCGCTGCTGCCGGGCCGGCTGAAGGACCTCGCCAAGAAGTACCGGACGACGTACACCGAGTGGCGTCATCCGCTCGTCACCCTGACCTGTCTCGCCCTCGACCTGGGACATCCCGCCGCGGCCCGGCTGGTCGCCTGGTGGGAGGGTGCCCGGCCGGTGTGGAAGGAGGAGCTGCGGCCGCTCACGCACCTGGGCGCCCCGGACGAGGCGAAGGCGGCCGAACTGTGGGAGGTCGTCGCCTCCGGCGCCCACGACGTGGGCCAGCTGATGACCTGGGTGCTGCTCCGGGCCCGGCTCGACGGGGAGCACCCGCTGGTCGTGGCCGACCGCCTGCTCGGCGCTCCCGGTGTCCGCCGGCACGTCCTGGACCGGGTGCTCGTCGGCGTGGCCGACCCCGCCCAGCCCCTGTGGCACTACGCCGTCGACGGCCGCAGCCGGGGCTGGTGGCGGCGCGCGGTGGAGGTCGCCGAGCATCCCGGCCTCTCCCCCGAGGCACGCGCCGTGGGCCTGCGGACGGCGCGCGGGCACCACCTCGTCCGGTACCCGGACCAGCTGGACCCCGTCCCCACCGAGGCGGAGCGGGCGGCGGCCCTGGAGTGGATCGAGCGGCACGCCGACGACTGAGCCCGGCCGGCGATGAGTTTTCCCGCCCGCCTCCGTCCTACCTGGTGAACGTCCGGACGAACGGAGGCACGGGATGAGCGGCATCACTCGCATCACACAGGTGGCCACGGTGGGGGTACGCGTCACCGACCAGCGGAAGGCGGTGGAGTTCTACGTCGAGAAGCTCGGCTTCGAGGTACGTCGGGACGTGCCGTTCGGGGCCGGGCGCTGGATCGAGGTGGCACCGCCCGGGGCCGCCACCACCGTGGCGCTCGTGCCCGAAGGAGCCCCGACCGGCATCCGCCTCACCACCCGGGACGCCGGGGCCGACCACGCCGACCTGCGCGCGCGGGGCGTCGACGCGGACCCGGAGGTCGTACGGATGGGTCCCGGGGTCCCGCCGATGTTCACCGTGCGCGACCCGGACGGCAACGGCCTCATCCTCGTCGAAAGCTCCTGAAAGGGTGTGTCCGTCATGGACGAGCAGTTCACCGCGATCCTGCGGAAGAGTCCGGCCAAGGGCGGCTGGACGTACGTCGTGTGGCCGGAGTCGGCCGAGTTCTTCGGCACCCGCGGCCTGGTGAAGGTCCGGGGCACGGTCGACGGCCATCCGTTCCACAGTTCCTTCATGCCCCTGGGCGACGGCACCCACAAGCTCCCGGTGAAGGCGGAGGTGCGCAAGGCGATCGGCAAGACCGAAGGGGATGCCGTGACGGTCCGCCTGCGGGAGCGCCTGGACACCTAGCGGAGCCGTTTCCCTGACGCGACGGCCACCGGCACTTCATGGAAACTTTGGTTTACATCGATCGTTTCGGAAACTATGGTTGTCGCATGACGGCTATCGAGATCACCCCGGAAGAGCAGGCGGAACTCGACAGGGCCCTGTACGACGCCCTGACCCCCCTGGCCTCGGCCATTCGTTCCCGGGAGAGCGGGCTGCCCGCCGACCGCATGTGGGACGCGAGCCCCGTCGACGTGGCGCTGTCCGTCCTGGCCGCGTGGAAGGTGGTGGACGGCCAGGTCAAGCGGCTCACGGAGCGGGCGGCGGTGACCGCCGGCTCCTACGGCGCGAGTTACGAGCAGCTGGGGGCCGTCTGGGGCATCACCCGTCAGGGCGCCCGCAAGAAGTGGCCCGAGGCCGTGGGCCGCCCGGCATCCACGGCGGCGAGCGGAAGGACGCTCGCGCTGTTCGGGGGCACCGCCGAGCTGGTGCGGTCACCCTCGGGCGAGTGGAGCTGGACCGGCAGGGGCGCCGACGGAGCGTCCGGCACTGCCGCCGAGGGGGCCCGCTACGCGACCGCGGAAGAAGCGGCGGCCCACGCGGGCGCGTTCCTCAAGGAGCACGCCCGCGACGCCGAGGGGCGCTCCTAGCTTTCCGGGCGCTCTCGCCGGGCGCGCGGGAGTGCCCGGCCTGTCGCCCTTGCGGGAGACGAGGACAACGGCCGCATCGGCGGCGCTGTCGGAGCCGCGTGATAGATCTGCCGCATGGCCGCGTTCAAGGATTTCCACTTCAAGCTCGTCGCGATCGACGTGCTCGTGCACCGGCGAGGCCTCCTCGCACCCGCCTTCGACCTCGACGCCCGCGTGCGGGAGGCCTTCGCGGCCCGCTGCGTCGAGGCGAGCTGAGGGATGACCGTGGGGACGACCGGGGGACGAGGAGAAGGCATGCGGTGCGCGTACTGCCGGCGCGAGGTCATGTGCCGGCAGCCGACGCTGGGCGGCCCGCCTTGCCAGGGGCAGATCCACGTGCACAGCCACGAGGAGGCGTGTTTCCCCGAGCAGGGGGCGGCGAGCCCGCGCGCCCGGCCACCCGGTGGGTGCGGCTGCAGGCCCCGGGAGCTGAAGGTACCCACGACCACTCCGCCACCCCCTCCCCCTCGGCCGAGGGCAGGTACGGAACAACTGGCCGAGACCGGCAAGGCGTTCCTCGGCCTCGCGCCGGACGCGGGGGTGAACGTCGTCGAGCTGGCGGGCGGCGCGGGCGTGTGCGTCGTCCAGGGCGGGCGCGGCGGCGGCAAGGTGTACGTCGCACCGGACCGGACCGTCCTGTTCGTCCCGTCCGCCATGGACTTCGACACCGGGCTCGCGGCCTTCCTCGGCGGCGCGCGCACCCCCGCGGGAGGAGGCGCCGACAAGGCCTGAAGTTCCCGGGCGGGCCCCCGATCCGAGAGTCGCACCACCCTCCGCCGGAGTGCGCTCGAACCCGCCTGCGGCATGTCCCACCTGCGGATACTTCAGCCGCGGAACCGAGCGGGTCCAGCGCCGCGGACAATAATTGAACGCATTCAAAACCTATGGCAGGCTGACCCCGAGCACGCGAGGCCGCCACCACGGAAGGCGACCCCCGGGCGCGCGGCCGACATTCCCGAACAGGCGGGCAGGACATGCGCCCAGCGGACAGGACCCAGGGGCAAAGGGACCACCACGACAACCCCCCGCCGACGCCGGGCGGCAGGTCGCGCCGCGCGTTCGGCGGGGCCGGGCCGTGGGCCGCGGTTCTCGGCTGCCTGGTTCTCGCGTGCACCGCGTGCGCCGGAGCCGGTGGCGAAGCCGCCGCGATCCAGCAGGCCGAACTCGTCGGGGACTGGGGCAACGCCGACGGCGCACGCGTCCACGTGTCGGCCGACCACGACTTCTCGGCGAGCGGAATCAACCATGCCGTGCCCGACTACGAGTGCTCGACGACCATGACCGGCACCTGGAGGTTCTGGGTGCAGGACGGCTCCCCGTCGGACTTCACGGCCTCCGACCCCGCGACCGAAGGGGAGTCGTTCCTCGTGTCGAGGCCGGCCGAGAGCGCGACCGACCGGTGCAGCTTCCAGGGCCGGGTCCAGCGCGACGACGAGGGCTTCAGCATCTGTCTCGTCCTGGACCTCGACCAGTCCTGCACCACGGACGAGCTCCTCCGCAAGGAGTCGGCGCGGCCCCGGTGAGCAGGACGGGCGGAGCTCGCCCGGAGGAGGCCGACCCCGCTTCGCCGGGCCCGCACGGGGGGCGGCCCGCGTGGGGTGCGGGCCGCGTGGGGGCGCGAGCGGCATGGGGCCGTTACACGAAGCGCCTTTCACGTAAATATTGACGCATATGTGATTAAATCGGACACTCTATGCATAGGCCCTTCCATCCTGGAGGAGGAGGCATGACTCGACAACCTGTACCTTTCACGCCCGCCTCCCTCCGGCGCCTGACCGCGGACGCCCCGGCACGGGTGCGGAGCGGGCCGGCCGACGCGGGGACCGTTCTCCGCCTCGGCGGCGACACCTCCGCGAGCCCGACCGCGGAGCCCTCCGGCGCGAAAGACCCCGCGAACGACGAGCTGCTCCGCCGGGCCCGCCGGGTCCTCTCCGAAGCCGGTTACGAGCCCGGCACCGGGCTGACGGCGACCGTCGACGGCCCCGACATCCTGGTCACCTGGCATCCCGACTCGCTCGTCCGGCCCCTCCTCGCGGCCCACTCCGCGGACCCCGAAGCCCACAGGGCGGCCGAGGTGCCGGGACTCCACGCCGCGATCGAGACGGCGCTCATGACGGTGTTCCAGAAGGCAGGCTTCTCCCCGCTCCTCCAGCCCGGGGGAACGCTGCGCCTCTCGCCGCTCCCCGGAAAGACCGTCCGCACCGGCCCGCCGCCGTCACGGCGCGCGCCGCAGGCCCCGCACTGAGCGGACGCGCGGGGAGGACGTCCGCCCGATTGCGGCACCGCCCCTCCCCTTCCGGGCCGACCCCCGTCCATCGGATCCGCCGAAGGAGGCTCATCGCCATGGGCCGATCAGCACGCCCCGTCCCCGACCGACGCCCCCGCACCGGGGCCGCCGTACGGCGACAGGCCCTGGGCGGCATCCAGGAGCCAGAGGACCCGACCGCCGCCTCCACGGGCGAGGCCCGCACCCTGTCCGTGTCGCTCTTCGCACGCCTGCGGGACCTGGACGAGGGGACGGCGGAGCACGCGTACGTCCGCAACACGCTGGTCGAGCTGAACCTCAGCCTGGTGAAGTTCGCCGCGCGGCGCTTCCGGGCCCGCCCCGAACCGACCGAGGACATCCTCCAGGTGGGCACCATCGGGCTGATCAAGGCGATCGACCGCTTCGACCCCGATCGCGGCGTCGACTTCTCCAGCTTCGCGCTGCCCACCGTGGTCGGGGAGATGAAACGTTTCTTCCGCGACACCGGCTGGGCCGTCCACGTGCCCCGCCGCATGCAGGAACTCCGCGTCGAGATGGCCAAGGTCTCCGACGCCCTCGAACAGGACACGGGCCACCGGCCGAGCCGGTCGGAGCTGGCCGACCGGCTCCACCTCACGGAAGCCGAGGTCTGCGAGGCGGAGCTCGCCGCCTGCGCGTACACCGCGCGCTCGCTCGACGCTCCCGTGGGCGACGACGACGGCGCCGAGGCCCCACGGGGCACCGACGGCCACCGCACCGCCGTCACCGAACCCGCCTACGAACTCATCGACGACCTGACGTCCCTCGGACCGCTGATCGACCGCCTCGCCCCCCGCGAGCGGGAGATCCTCTCCCTCCGCTTCGGCCAGGACCTCACCCAGGCAGAGATCGGCCGCCGCGTCGGCCTCTCCCAGATGCACGTCTCCCGCATCCTCACCCACGTCCTCGGCGAACTCCGCGCCGGCCTGCTGGCCGACGACCCGGCGGACGGGGACGGCCCCGCTCCACCGCGTGGGCGTCAGGCGCGGATGCCCACGCAGGACGCGTAGGCGTGCGTAGGCGTAGGCGTGGTAGTCGGAGTCGAGGTCGGTGATGACGTCGTCCCGGATCTCGTCGACGGTGGCGGCGTCCTGGCGGGCCCAGGCATCGACGAGGTCGCGCCGGGAGGTGACCGGCGAGGCGATGCCGGAGGAGTGGACGATGCGGTCGAGTTCCAGGATGAGGGCTTCGCCGCCCTTCACGCCGCGGGCGTCGCACTCGCCGAAGCTGCCCCAGCGGGCCCACAGGCCCGGGGATCCGGTCATCGCTTGCCTCCGAGGACGTAGGCCTTCTTCGCCTCGACCTCGTCGAGGTCGAGGCCTTCGGTGAAGAAGGAGCGCCAGTCGCCGATGACGTGGAGTTCGTCGGTGCCGGACATCTCCACGACCGTCAGCCCGGCGTCGCGCGCCTTGTCCGCCTTCCTCCACAGGTTCGTGGCGGAGCGCGGGCTCCGCGACCCACAGCTCTCCCGGCTCGACGCGGTTGCCGAGGGGGTTGGGCAGGTCGGGGTGGTCCCGGTCGGCGGGGGTGATCAGGTGGACGCCGGAGCTTTTCGGGTCGTGGGCGCCGCTGTGTCCTCGCGGCGCTGCCCGATGGGCAGCCGGCACTTCAGGGCGCTCAGGCAGGCGGTTTTCATGTCGAGGGCGGTGACCTCGAACGGGGTCCCCTTCTCGGCCGCAGCGAAGACGGCGGGGTTGCGCCACTTGGGGCGGCCCTCCCCGATCTTGCCCGCACCCTTCCGGGACTTCTTCCGCAGGATCTCGGCGGTGGGCGGGACGTCGGAGTGCTCGTAACGGCCGCTCGCGCGGGGCGCCTTGAGCAGCACCATGAGGTCCGGGATCGCCGCCTTGATGAGGGCGGCCTGTACGGCGTCGACGTCCTCGCCGTGCTCGGCGAGGACATCGCGGACGCGGTCGGCGATCTGCTCCACGAGGAGGGCGGAGACGTACGCGGGGGGGGCAGTGCGCCGCGCCGGGGGCGCGGCCGAAGGGGCTTCCGGCGGGGCGGGCGTCGCCGGGGAGGGCCCGGACGCGTCCGCAGGCGGGGGCGGTTCCTCGGCGGCCACCGCGGCGGCACACCCTTCCGCGCTCAAGTGCTGGGGGAAGCCGTCGACTTCCTCGACGGCCTCCTGCCCGCACAGGACACAGGACACCAAGAACGGCCCGGAGTCTCCGACGCCGGAACCGGCGCCGCCTCCGGCGCGGGACGACCGGGCATGGCAGGGCGCGAACGGAAGCAGGCGGCGCACGCGGGGGCACGTTACGTCGTCCAAGTGGCACCGCGCCGGAAGGCCGAGGCCGAGGTCGAGGCCGAGGTCGAGGCCGAGGTCGAGGCCGAGGTCGAGGTCGAGGTCGGCGATGGTGACCTGCGTCACCTCATGTCACAGCCGCCGGTGGCGCGGTGTCTTGAGGACGAACGCATCGAGGCACAGGCACAGGAGGAAGCCATGTCCGACAGCACCGTCCCGAAGCACCGCGTCGTCGTCCTCGGCGCCGGATACGCGGGGGCCTACGTGGCCGGCACCCTGGCCCGCCGGTTGTCCCCGGAGGACGCGGAGATCACCGTCGTCAACGCCGAGCCGGACTTCGTCCAGCGGCTGCGGCTGCACCAGCTCGCGGCCGGCCAGGACATCGACGCTCCCCGGCTCACCGAGGTCTTCACCGGAACCGGGATCCGGCTGCGGCTGGCCCGGGTCACCGCCGTCGATCCCGAGCGCCGGGTCGTCGAGGTGGCCGACGCCCGTGGCGACGGCGGGGCCGACGGCGGCCGGATCGGGTACGACACGCTCGTCTACGCGCTCGGCAGCCACGGCGCCGACCACGGCGTCCCGGGCGCGGCCGAGCACGCCTTCGACGTCGCCGGGCGGCCCTCCGCACTGCGGCTGCGCGCGCGTCTGGACGCCCTGGAGGAGCGGGACGGGGGCGGGCGGGTGTACGTCGTCGGCGACGGGCTGACCGGAATCGAGACCGCCACCGAGATCGCCGAGTCCCGGCCCGGCCTGTCGGTGACGCTGATCGCGCGGGGCGCGCTCGGCGCCCCGCTCTCGGCCGGAGCCCGCGACCACCTGCGCCGGGCCTGTGACCGGCTGGGCGTCGCCGTCCTGGAGGACACCGAGGTCGTGGCCGTCGAAGCGACACGGGTGCGGTGCGCGGACGGCACCGTCCTGCCGTCCGACGCGACCGTGTGGACGGCAGGGTTCGCGGTCTCCCCCATCGCCTCCGCCGCCGGGCTGGAGGTCGCGGACGACGGACGCATCGTCGTCGACCGCACCATGCGCTCCGTCTCGCACCCGAGCGTCTACGCCGTCGGCGACAGCGTCCTCGCCGTCGGGGACAACGGTCTTCCCCTGCCGATGTCCTGCGCCTCGGCCGGCTTCACCGGCCGGCAGGCCACGACCGCGATCGTAGCACGCCTGACCGGCCGCGAGGTCACGCACACCGGGCTGCAGTACGTCGGCAACCACATCAGCCTCGGGCGGCGCGACGGGATCCTGCAGCCGGTCGACCACGGGGCGCGGGCCCGCTCGAAGTACGTGGGCGGGCGGAGCGCCGCACGGTTCAAGGCGGGCATCCTCCGGATGGCGCTGTGGAGCACCTCCCACCCGACCTTCGGCGTGCCTCAGTTCAAGCACCGCCTGGCCGCCGCTCCCGGACCGACCGCCGCGACGACGACTCCCCCGACGCCGGGGGCGCGGACCGCGACCGGGAGCCTCCGGTCCGCCGCCCCCGCCGGGAACGAGACAGGCTGACGACGGACGTCACGCGCTCCCCGGCGGCCGGAGCCTCGACCGGACCGGCCGCCTCCTCGGACCCGCCCGTTCCGCACCGCGCGTGAAGCGCACCGGCGTCCCCGGGCCGTGACCGGCGTGTCCGCGCGCCTCGGCACCGGGCCCGCCGTGCCTGTTCCTCCGGGCCGCGTGACGCTAGCGTCGAGTCCCATGATCGTATGGCTCAACGGCACCCACGGCGCGGGCAAGACGACGACCGGCGCGCTCGTACAGCGGCTGATCCCGGACTCGCGGGTGTTCGACGCCGAGAAGGTCGGCGAGACGCTCATGGACATCACGCCGGGGCTGCCCGCCACGGACAACTTCCAGCACTGGCCGCCGTGGCGGCCCCTCGTGGTCGAGACCGCCCGACGCGTGCTCGACTACACCGGCGGCACCCTGGTGGTGCCCATGACCGTCCTGGTCGAGCCGTACTGGCGCGAGATCAGCTCGGGTCTCGCCCGGTACGCCGTCCCGGTCCGGCACTTCGTCCTCCACGCCGACCAGGACACCCTCCGCAGGCGCATCGCGGGCGACACCGTCCTCGGCCCCGACTCACCGTTCCGCCTCCGCCACCTCGAACCCTACGCAGAGGCCGCCCGCACGTGGCTGCACGCCGAGGCCGAGGTCGTCGACACCACGCACCTCACCCCCGCCCAGGCCGCCCTCCGGATCGCGGAGGCCGTCAAGGAGTGAGGAGCGCGGCCGGAGCCGGAGCCGGCAGGTCGCTGTCGTCACCGGCTTCGCTGTTCTCGACGTGCGCCCTGGAAGTCGAAGATCTCGCCGGTGGCGAGCGTGAGGTGGCAGTCGGACTCGTACGTGTGCGCCCAGTGGGTCGCGCGGCCGCGGTAGCCGCCGTGGGCGGTCGCGACGACCTCGACGGCTTCGTCGGAGCAGAGGGCCGCGTCGCGACCGGGCAGGGCGTCGAAGTCCCCGTCGGCGGCGGCGAGATCGGCGCACGCGGACGTGCGGTGCGGGTGACCGTCTCCTTCCCGACCCGGGCAGTCGAGCCGGACGGTGTCGGTGACGGAGTCTCCGGCGGCGGTGGTCCGGGTGACGGTCAGCCAGAGGTACCCATCGGCGGTCGGTGACGATTCGGCGGAGGCAGAGGCGGAGGCGGAGGCCGTGCTGGCCAGGGCGAGGACCGCGAGCGCGGCAGCGGCGAGGGCGGGGGTGGTCTTCATGACCGGACCAACGTCTCCGGACGGCCCCGGGTGACGAGGACGCCCCCCGACGGAGGAACCGCTCCGGCAGGGCCAGGGCGTGCCCCTCCCCCGGGCCCGCGCCACCCAGCGCGGACGGGGCACCCGCACCAGAGGCAGGGAGGAGAGGAGAAAGGAAGGGAAGAAAGGTCAGGGCCGGGGGGTCTTGTGGCCGTGGACGGCGGTGTACTCCGCCGCCAGCCAGGGGGCTAGGGCGTTTCCTTCGGATCATCTGATCGTTGGTTGATGTGTGTCGCTGACTGACGCCCAGTGGGCGAGGATCGAGCCGTTGCTGCCGGACCG
>NZ_JBHYPS010000079.1:0-12055 GCF_042746075.1 Streptomyces sp. NPDC058758
GGTGCCGCCATCGAGCAGATGCTGTTCACCACCGACTGGCTCACGGGCGTACGCGGCGCCGCGAACGCCACCCTCACCGAGCAGGCCGACTCCACGTACAGGCTGGCGTACGCCTTGTCGGGCGGGGGCGAGCTCCATCCCGACGCGCACAGCGCCGCTCTCGCCGACCTCCTGCACAGCATGACACCGGGCATCGTCGCGTTCGCCCTGCACCACCTGCGCCGGCCCCGGCGGCGACGTCGCCGTGCAGACACTCCGCCAGCTCCCGCGCCGCCGTTCAGCTCTCCGCTGTGTCCGGTTCGAGGTGGTTGAGGATGTGAGCGGCCAGCTCGTTCCGTGCGGCGCGCAGGGCTGTGAAGGCGGCGGTGGCCTTGCGCTGCAGCTCGCCGGTCAGGGGAGGACCGTGATGGGCCGCCTCGACGAGGACGCTGGTGGTGTAGGCGAGGGCGTCGCCCAGATCGGTGATGTCCCAACCGTTGTTACGGAACCGCGGGTGCGAGGGGATGCGCAACTCCGGAGCCAGGGCATTGTGCTGACGGGGGTGCGTCCACCAGAGCCCTTCGTAGAGCCCCTCGTCGAAGGCGTCGTTCACCGCCTGGCGAGCCTGTCCGCACGCCTGCGCCAGGCGACCGGCGTCAACCGGCCGACCTGCTTGCAGTTCCGCCCACGCTTCCTCCAGCAGGTCCTGCCAGGCCCGGGTACCGCTGCGCAAGCGGATCATCCGCCCCACTCTCGCCTCGTGCCGCCCCCGGCTCTCGCTTTCCTTCTGAACATCTCTTTGGCGTCGGTGCAGCAACAACGGTCCCGCGACCGCCGCGCCGGCCCCGATAAGCGCCCCGATAACCCCACTGACCAGGCCGTATAAAGCAGACTCATCTGGCATGTTCATATTCTGCCGGGCGTCCGCGGTTCCCACAGCCACTCAGGGGAACAGGCCAGGCGCAGCTGCATGGTTGTCGTACGAGCAGGTGCGGGGGCGTGGTCCTTTACTCCCCGGTGAACCGAGCGGCGTGCCCGGAACAGCAGATCGCTACCACCTGTTGTTGATGCCGAACGTCGAGGGCGGTACGTGCACCTGCGACCTCATCGAGCGGTTCGGGCCACCTTCCGATCGGGAGGGTTACGGGGACGACTTCTGACCGCTCCCCCACCACACGAGTCCCCGGGCCCGCCGACAGGGCCCGGGGTCTCGTGCGCTCGGCGCTGCAACGCGGTGGTGCAACAGCGGTCCCCGGTCGGGCGCCTGGCGCTTTCATCGCAGGTCAGACGTGCAACACGGCCGGGGGTTGCCGCAGCGGCGCGGGGGCCGGCTGGAGCGCGTCCCAGCTTGCCCATCGAGGGAGAGCAGCCGTTCGGAGGCCGTCTGCTCGTCGCGCGGCTGAGGCACATTCACATGGTGGCCTCTGTAGGGCGCTTGTCGTCCAGGTGGTGGCAGTACGCCGTGATGACACCGATCTTCTGGCCCTGCCCCGCGTCGTACTCGCCGTCGGTGGTCTTGCGGGTGTACTGCACGACGACGGTGAACCTCACCTGCCGTGGCCTGGCCGCGGTCCCGGGGGCCGGCGCTTCGGAGTTGCTCAGCGGGTCGCGTAGTAGAGGGCGTTGTGCGCGGTGTCCGGAACATAGAGCACATCGTGGCCGTCGGAGTTCCGGCGTACCGCGAGCCGGTCCGCGGTCACGCCCGGGGTGACGGAGAGGGCGGTCCAGGTCCCGTCCGCCGACTGGGTCGCGGAGAAGACCCGGTCGGTGCCCGAGGCGGTCACGTAGTAGATCCGCTTGGTGTCCGTCTCGTCCCAGGTGATGCCGAGCGCGCTCGCGGTCTGTCCGCCGGCGTACACGGTCTTGCCGACCCAGCCGCCACCGCTCGGATAGGCGTAGTAGACGCGGAAGTGGCCATCGCTGTCCGCCGAACGGTAGCGGTAGGCGATCTTCGGGGTGGAGCCGTCGAGGGTGAGCTTGGCGCTCTGCACCGCCGGTCCGGTGTACGCGTTGTCGGTGCTCCACTCCTCGCCGGCGGTGAGGTCCTGGACGACGTCGGAGGTGGCGGGCGTGACCGGTGTGGTGACGGTGGTGTTCGCACTGTCCGCGAAGGCGCCGGTCGACGGGTCGTAGGACAGGTACGAGAGCTGGTGGCGGAACGCGGTCGCCGGCGCCTTCGCCCACTCGTAGAGGAGGTGTACGCGGCCGGAGGCGTCCACCGTGAGGTCGTCGGGGTACACGGAGCGGTACAGCGCGCTCGCGAAGGTTGCGACGACGCTCCAGCGGGAGGCGGCGTTGTCCCAGCGGTACAGCTTTCCGGGGCGCCGGTCGGAGGCGGCGCCGACGCGGGCGGCCAGGTACAGGTCGCCGTTGGGGGCGGTGGTGACGATCGGGTAGGTGATGCCCACGCCCTGGTCGGGCAGTTCGGACGCGTGGTCGGTGACGTCCCCGCCGGGGGCCTCGGTGCGGAAGTAACGCCAGGGGTTGGCGTGCATGGAGGTGAAGACGTGCAGGCGCCCGCTGCCGTCGCGGGCGACCGACGGCTGGTTGTGGCCGTTGTCGTCGGGGAACTCGGCCTGCTGTCCGTCCCCGTTCAGCAGCGGCAGCCGGCTCCAGACGCCGTCCGGGTCGCGCCGTGCGATGGCGGGCCGGTGCGTCGCGGCCGTCGAACCCGGCTCGTTGAAGGCGAAGTACGTGTACTGTCCGCGGCCTTCGTAGGTGGCGACGGGCGTCCACCAGGCGGCCTGGTTCGACGCGTCCATCGCGTACGGGACCTTCTCGATCACGGTCGCCGCGACCGCCGTGGTGTGCTCGGTGCCGGCCCCGGCGGCCGGGGCCGGCAGGAGGAGGGCGGCCAGGGCCGCGGCCGCGGTCGTGTACGTGCGGAGCAGGTGACGTCGCAAGATGAGCCCCTTCGCGGGTGCGGGTGCGGGCGTGGCGGATGACGCGCACGGCGTCGGCCGGGGAGCCGGTCGGCGCGGTCTTCGTGCGGGGCGGGGGCGCGGACGGGGCCCGGCGACGCGTGCGGCGTTCACCGGGCCCGGGCCGCGGCGCCCGGTCTCAGCGCTTGATGAGCGCGGCGGTGTCCTCGCCGGCCTGCTTCATCGCGTCCTTGGGCTTCGCCGTGCCGACGAGGACCGCCTGTACCTGCTTGGCGATGGCCTCCTCGATCTGGGCGCTCTGCGCGAACTGCCAGAACGGGCTGCCGGTCGCCGTTCTGGTGATCTTCCGGGTCCACTCCGTGGTGAACGCGTCCTTGGCGACCTCGGGGGCGGCGAGACCCGCGGTGGTGGACGGCGGCAGGGCGCGGGCGGCGAAGTACTCGGAGGTGGTGGCCCGGTCGGTGGTGGTGTGCAGCGCGAACCGGGTGGCCGCCTCCTGTCCCTTGCCCTTCACGATCGCGATCACGCCGCCCCACAGCAGCGCCTGCGGCGTGTCGCCGGCCTTGAGCACCGGACGTTCCATGGGCTGCATGGCGTCGGCCAGCGTCTTGTCCTTGGACTGGGCGGAGGTCACGCCCTTCCCGATGATCGCGTCGTCGTAGAAGGCGGCCTTGCCCTGTCCGAACAGGGCGCGCGCGTCGAAGCGGTCCACGTCGGCGGCGATCAGCTTCTCGTCGTGCAGCTTCTTGTACCAGGTGACCGCGTCGACGGAGGCGTCGTCGCCTATCGTGACCTTCCCGCCGTCGAGCATCGTGCAGCCGAAGGTCTGCATCCACGGGAAGATGTCCTTGAGCTGCGCGACCTTGGTGGCGGCCGCGTACGGCACGACGCCGCCGCCGAGCCCCTTGAGCTCCCGCAGCGCGGCCTCGAACTCCTCGACGGTGGTGGGGTGCTTCTTGATGCCCGCCTTCTCCAGGAGCTTGGAGTTGGCGATCACACCGATCGATCCGGTGTTCCACGGCAGTCCGTACTGCTTGCCGTCGTAGACGCCGCTCTTGAGGGCGACGTCCGTGTACCCGGCCTCAGCGGCCACCGATCCGAGGTCGAGCAGCTTGCCCATCTGGGCCATCGCGGCGAGCCAGGCGATGTCGAGGTGCACCGCGCCTGTCGTCTCGCCGCCGCCCAGCTTGAGGGTGAGCTGGCTCAGGTACTCGTTGTACGGGTACGAGACCGCGCGGACGGTCGACTTCTCGGCCTTCTCCCACGCCGTGATGATCTTCTCGATCGAGGGCTTGGCGGCCTCCTCGTTGAGCGACCAGGAGGTGAAGTCGAAGTCCTTGGACTTCGGGTCGCCGCCGTTGGACGGGGAGCCCGCACCGGACGGCGCGCAGGCGGCGAGCGCGCCGGCGCCCGCTGCACCGAGCGCGCCGAGGCCGAACATGCGCAGCGCCGCGCGCCGGCTGATGCCAGAGGTGGTCATGATTCTCTCCATGGGGAGTGTGCGGGAGGGGGGCGTGGAAGGGGGCGGGCCGAACCCGCGGGTTCAGCTCTTGACCGAGCCGGCGGTCATGCCGCCGACCAGGTAGCGCTGCAGGAACATGAAGGCGACGATCACCGGGACGGACACCACGAGCGAGGCCGCCATCAGCTGGGGCCACGCGGTCTGGAACTCGCCGATGTAGGTGGAGACGAGCCCGGGGGGCAGGGTCTGCTTCTCCTTGCCGGCCAGGGTCAGCGCGAAGACGAAGTCGTTCCAGCCGCGCACGAAGGCGAAGAGCCCGGCGGCGATCATCCCCGGTGCGGCCAGCGGCGCCACGATGGAGTGCAGGGTCCGCCATCGGGAGGCGCCGTCGATGGACGCGGCTTCCAGCAGGGCGTCCGGGATGGTGTCGAAGATGCCCTTCAGCATCCAGACGCACAGCGGCATGGTGAACGTCGTGAAGGAGAGCACCAGGGCGGAGTAGGTGTTGAGCATGCCGAGGCTGGAGAAGACGGTGTACAGCGTCACCAGGAGGAGTGCCTGGGGGAACATCTGGGAGGCCAGCACCAGGTGCATCAGCGAGCGTCGTCCCCGGTAGCGGAACTTGGAGAACGAGTAGCCCATGTACGTGGCGACGATCACGCTCAGCACGGCGGTGATCGAGGCCACGATGAGCGAGTTGATCATGTAGTTGATCAGCTGGTCGTTCTCGGCCAGGGCCGTGAAGTTGCCGAGGGTGAGATCGGTGGGTATCAGCTTCGGCGGGAACTGGAAGGTCGACTCGGGGGTGCTCAGCGCGGTGGCGAGCAGCCAGTAGACCGGCAGCAGGCCGAAGGCGCCGATGACGGCGACCGCGCTCCAGGCGGCGATCCGCGAGCGCAGCAGGTCCTTGCGCAGGGGGCGCCGGGTGCCGCGCCCGGCCCGCGTGGCGGACGGGCGCGGGCGGACGGCCGCGGGCAGGGGGGTGGAGGTGGTGGAGGTCATCGGGCGTCGCCCTTCCGCTCGGTGATCCTGAGGTAGACGGCGACGAGGAGGAGCAGGAGCAGCATCCACAGTCCGCCCAGGGCGGTGGCCCGGCCGATGTCGAAGCCCTTGAAGGCGGTCTGGTACACGGCGGTCGCGAACGTCTCGGTGGTGCCGGCGGGCCCGCCGCCGGTGAGGACGTAGATGGTGTCGAAGTGCTGGAAGTTCCAGATGAACTCCAGCAGCAGCACGATCGAGGCGACGCCGCGGACCTGGGGCCAGGTGACGGCGAAGAAGCGCCGGATCGATCCCGCCCCGTCCATCGAGGCCGCCTCGTGCAGTTCCCTGGGCACGGTCTGCAGACCGGCCAGGAGCATCACCATCATCCAGGGGAAGCTGGCCCAGGTCTTGGTGACGATGACGGCGAGCATCGCGGTGCCGGGCCGGCCCAGCCAGGCCACGGACTCGTCGAGGATGCCGGCCTCCATGAGGAGGCCGTTGAGCACTCCGTAGTTCGCGTTGAAGATCCACATCCAGAGGAAGGAGACCACCACGCCCGGGATCACCCAGGGGAAGAGGAACAGGCCGCGCAGGAAGCCGCCGCCCTTGAGGCCGGTGTTCAGCGCGAGCGCGAGTGCGAAGCCGATCACGAAGGGGACGAGGGTGGCGCCGACGGTGAAGGTCAGCGTCTGCTCCAGGATGGTGAGGAAGTCGCCGTCCAGCCAGTGGGCGAAGTTGTCCAGGCCGACGAACTCGCGGCCCGGCAGCCGCAGGTCCTGTCGGAAGAAGCCCGTGAACAGCGCCGACAGCAGCGGGTAGCAGATGATCGCGGCGAACAGGGCGAGTCCCGGTGCGGCCAGCAGCAGGGCGAACGCACCGTTGGAGAGCCGCCCCCCGGTCTGCTCGCGCGGCGGGGGCGCCTTCTGGGGAGGTGCGGCCGTACTCATGGATCTGTCCTCTCACGTGGTGGCGGGAGCTCCGAGGCCCTGGGGGTGCCGCCACTTCGATGAATACAAGTTGCAGCATGCGGGATCGTTCTTCATATCTTGCGATGGCGTCAACCCCTTTCGTCGGTGAATCACCGACTCTGCGAGGGGTCTGCGCACACGTCCGACCTGCCCTGAACGCGCACGGCGAATCACCGTGGCCGGGTGGCGGCCGCAACCGGAACTTACAGCGAGTCCCATTGATTGAACAGTGGTTGCACAATGTGGATGTGATGTACGTTCAAGGCCTCCCGCCGTGGCGGGAGTGTCCGAGCTTCACATCAAGGAGGCCGCACCGTGCGGGAAGAAGAGGTCCATTACGACATCGCCGTGATCGGCGGCGGCTTGGCGGGGACCTGCGCCGCCATCGCTGCGGCCCGGCTCGGTCGACGCGTCGCCCTGGTCAACAACCGGCCCGTCCTGGGCGGCAACGCCAGCAGCGAGATCCGCGTCTGGGTCTGCGGCGCCAGCGCACACGGCGTGCAGCGGTGGGCCCGCGAGACCGGGATCATGGGCGAGCTGTACACCGAGAACCAGTACCGCAACCCCGAGGGCAACCCCTACTACTGGGACCAGGTCGTCCTCGACGCCGTCCGGGCCGAACCGAACATCGACCTCTACCTCAACACCGATGTGCACGAGGTCGAGGCGAGCGGCCCCGAAGACAGCAGGGAGGTGCACTCCTGCACCGGCTGGATGATGGGCTCGGAGCGCCGCATCACCTTCCGCGC
Source organism: Streptomyces sp. NPDC058758 (assembly GCF_042746075.1). Taxonomy (NCBI): domain Bacteria; kingdom Bacillati; phylum Actinomycetota; class Actinomycetes; order Kitasatosporales; family Streptomycetaceae; genus Streptomyces; species Streptomyces sp. NPDC058758. Next base: position 7,022 of record NZ_JBHYPS010000079.1, read on the forward strand.
ACGCCAGTTCCTCGACTGCACCGGAGACGGCCTGGTCGGCCACCTCGCCGGCGCCCGCTACCGCATCGGCCGGGAGGCCCGGGCCGAGTTCGACGAGCCCTGGGCGCCGGCCGAGGCGGACCGGGCACTGCTCGGCTCGACGATCCTGTTCCACACCAGGGACGCGGGCCGGCCGGTGAAGTTCGTCCCGCCCGCGTACGCCAAGGACCTGTCCACCACCTCCATCCTGCGCAACCGCGTCCTGCGCACCGGCGACAACGGCTGCGACTACTGGTGGATCGAGTGGGGCGGCGAGCTGGACACCGTCCACGACAACGAGCGCATCCGCGACGAGCTCCAGGCCGTGATCATGGGTGTCTGGGACCACATCAAGAACTCCGGCCGGTTCCCGGACGCGGCGAACCTCACCCTGGAGTGGGCCGGCAGCCTGCCCGGCAAGCGCGAGTACCGCCGCTTCCTCGGCGACCACGTCCTCACCCAGCGGGACATCCTCCAGCAGCGCCGATTCGAGGACCGGATCGCCTTCGGCGGCTGGTCCGTCGACCTCCACCCCGTCCAGGGGATGTACGCCGAGGAGCCCGGCGCGCGCCAGCGGTACGCGGACGGCGTCTTCCACATCCCGCTGCGCTCCCTCTACTCGGCGAACGTCACGAACCTGCACTTCGCCGGACGGAACATCTCCGCCACCCACATCGCCTTCGGGGCCACCCGCGTCATGGCCACCTGCGCGACGCTCGGCGAGGCCGCCGGCACCGCCGCGGCCCTGTGCGTCGCCGAGAACCTCACGCCGCGGGAGCTCGCCACCGAGCGGATGGCTCTGGTGCACCGCACCCTGCTGCGCCAGGACGCCTCCGTGATCGGCCTCGCCGACGAGGACCCCGGCAACCTGGCACGCGCGGCCCACGTCACCGCCTCCTCCAGCCTGACCCGGCTGGCCGCCGAACCCACGCGGGACGCTCCCGGCGCCCCGTACCCCCTCAACCGCGACCTCGCCCTCCTGTTGCCGGTCGACCCCGCCCTCGACTCGGTCGACCTGCTCGTCCACGGCGCCCCGGACGGCCGGTCCCGCGACCTCACCGTCGAACTGTGGGGCACGGGCCGGCCCGAGAACGCGGTCCCCGCCGACCACCTGCTCACGACCACCGTCACCGTCCCGCCCAGCGGCCCCCACTGGGTCACGGCCCGCCTCGACCACCGCCCCGGCACCCCCCGCAACGCGATCCTCATCGTCCGGGCCTGCGCCGACACGGCGCTGGTCCTCCTCCCCGAACGCACCGACGGCGTCCTCGCGCTGCGCAGGAAGGCCGAGGGCGACGCGGGCGTCGACCACGACATCCCGGAGGAGGACGGCCAGCCGGTCCTGGAATGGCAGGCCCGGGGCCTGCGCCGGCAGACCTTCGCCTTCCGGGCGGCTCCCGACACCGGGGCGTTCCGCCCCGAACGGGCCGTCGGCGGATACCAGCGTCCCTACGGCGGCCCGAACATGTGGTCGTCGGCTCCGGAGGAAGGGTCCCCCTGGCTCCGCCTCGACTGGTCCGCCCCGCAGGAACTCGCCGAGATCCGCCTGGTGTTCGACGACGACGTCGACGAGTACCTCAACAACCTGCACCGCCACCGCACCCCGTACGAGGTCATGCCGGAACTCGTCCGCGACTACCGCGTCCAGAGCCGCGACGCCTCCGGCGCATGGCGCACGCTCCTGACGGTGACGGACAACCGGCGCCGCCACCGAATACACCCGCTGACCGCTCCGGACGGCGGCCCCGTGCGCACCGACGCCCTGCGGCTCGTGGTCGACGCGACGCACGGGGCACGGCACGCCCACGTGATCGCCTTCAAGGCGTACGGCGCGTAGCCGCATGGCGGAGGGGGAGGAAGCCGATCGGCTTCCTCCCCCTCCGCCATGCGTGTCACAGCGCGCCGAGTGCCTGACTGATGGCGTCGGCGGCCTCGATGACCTCGCGCACGAGCGCGAGGCGCTGCCCCTCGGGGTCGGAGCCGTCCCCGAACACCGACGTCGGACCCCACAGGGAGATGGCGGCGACGATCTCCCCCGAGGCGTCACGGACCGGCGCGGCCAGGGACGCGCGACCCAGGGCGCGCTCCTCGGCCTCGACGGCGTACCCGGTCCGCCGGACGGTGTCGATCTCGGCGTCGAGGAGGTCGTGACTGGTGGTCGTGTACTCGGTGTGCGCGTCGAGAGGGTCCCCCAGCAGCGTACGGCGCTCCGCGGGAGACAGGCCCGTGAGCAGGCACTTGCCGATGCTCGTGGCGTGCAGCGGGGCGGTGTGCCCGGCCTGCGTGTAGGACTTGGGGGCGCGCGTGCCCTCGAAGTTGCACAGGAACATCAGCTCGGCGCCGCGGCGCACGGCCACGTTGGCCCCGAGCCCGGTACGGGTCGCGAGGCCTTGGAGCACCATCCGGGCAGCCCGGTGCACGGGGTGGCGGTTGGCGGCGGTGGCGGCCAGGGGGAGGAGGCCCAGGCTGAGGCGGTAGAGGTTGCTGACCGGGTCCCGCTCGACCATGTCGAGGCGTTCGAGGGTGGACAGCAGGCGGGAGGTGGTCGAGGAGCCCAGTCCGGTGAGTTCGGCGACATCGGAGACGCGAAGTTCGGGTCGGCCGGAGTCGAGTGCGCGCAGCACCGACACCGCCCGTTCGACGCTCTGGTTCGTTCCTGCATCGGTCCCCCGCGTGGTCATGACCCTCCTCGTTCTGCAAACCTTTTGCACATTCTGCATCAGCATATCGCTTCCGAGGGAGGGTCGTCCCTGTAGTCCGTCGCCGTGGCGGCTCCCCGGCGGGGCGTGCCGTTACGGGGTCCGACCCGACAGGAAGCGTCGCTGCGCCTCCTCCAGGGCCGCCGTCTCGGCCGGTTCGCCGGGGTGGTCGAAGTGTCCCGCCCGCAGCACCGTGAGTTCGCGCGGCCCGGCCAGTGCGTTGTACACCGCGAACTGGCCGGGCGGGGGCACGTGCGGATCGAACAGGGCCGCGCCCACGTGTACGGGGATCCTGAGGTGCCGGGCCGCGGTCGCGGCGTCGAAGTACGCGAGGACGTCCAGCACCGAGGGGTCCTCGGCCAGCCGGGCACGCACCGACTCCCCGCTGCCCGTGCACGGAAGCGTCGCCCGGAGCGGGTGGTTCCCGAAGGTCGGTACCGTCAGGCCGGCGGCCCGGAAGCGGTCGTCCCAGGGGAGCGCCAGCGCCCCGATGCCACCGCCGAAGCTCGTGCCCAGGTACGTCAGCCGTCCGGCCGCCTCCGGCACCAGCCGGCGCAGTGCGGTGGCGGCGCACCAGACGTCCGCCACGCACCCGCCGATGAGGTACGACTCCCGGGCGCCGATGCCGTGCAGGACGTGCCCCGCCGACTTCGAGGGGACGCCGGGCAGCAGGCTTCGCGTTCCCAGCCCGCGCAGACAGGGCCAGATGGTCGCGGTCTCCGGCGGGGACTGCCAGGGGGCCGGAGCCGTCCGGCCTCCGTATCCGTGTGCCGCCACACAGCCCTGCGTGACCCGCCCGTCGGCGGGGACGGTCAGCCACCCGCCGATGCGGACGCCGTCGGCGGACGTGTACGAGACGTCGGCGACCCGCGTGCCGTCCACCGTGCTCCAGGGCCCTTCGATCCGGGGTGCCGTGTCCACGCGCAGCGCACGGGCGTGGCGCTCCCGCCAGAAGCCGGCGAAGTCGTCCGGGCCGGCGGGCGCCTCCACCGCGAGGAGGCGCCGCAGGTCGTACCCGTGGGTGGGGTCGAAGGGAAAGTCGTGGGGCAGCAAGCCGGGTTCGCCGGCGTCCGTGGTGAGCGGATGGGGGGACAAGATCTCTCCTTGCTCGGTGTACGGGGTGACCGGCACGTCCCGCGGAACGGTTCCGGCGCGACGCACCGGGTCCGGTCGGTTCCGGTCCCCCGCCGCGGGGCCGGTCCGCGGCGCGTCGGTGACGTCCTGCCGGGCGGTGCGGTCACGGGCTGCCGAGGCGACGGGAACGATGGGTGCGGCCGATCCGGGCGGCCACACGGAGGGGGCCGGGGCGGCGCAGGTCCGTCGTTCGGTCTCCCGGGCCGTACGGGAGCGGCCGCCGGTCCGCCGTGCGCGTCGCGAATCCGTAGCCGGCCATCAGGCCGGGGAACCTCGCGGTGCGGCCGGCGGAGACCCCGACGTGATCTTCGTCGCCCGCGAGACCATACGGCGATCGTCCCGCGCCGTGCAAGAGGACGGGACCGGCCGCCGACGGCCTCGCCCCCGTCAGGCCACCCGACCGCCCGGTCCCGGCCGACGCGGGGCCCGCTTCTTGCGGAAGGCCTCATCTGCGCCCGGTGCGCGGGGTGAAGAGACGCGTGTCCCGAGAGGGACGACGGACGCCTCCATCCCCGCACGACACAACAGACGAGACCCCGCGCCTTCTCGCCCCGGAGGCACCGGCGCGCATCAGCCGCTCCGCCAGGCCCTGACCAGCCGCCTGCTGTACTTCTTCATCCTCGGTGACGTCCTCGGCGCGGGGGTGTACGCACTGATCGGGGAGGTGGTGGCCGCCAAGTCGGGCAGCGGCATGTGGGCGGCGCTCACCCGCACGCCACCGCTGGCCCTCCTGACCGCCGCCTCGTACACCGAACCGGCGACGAAGTGCCCGAGGGCCGGGGGCGCCTCCCACAACGCCACGCGCCTACGGGCCCGCCGTAGGGCTCTTCGCCGGTTACTGCACGCCGGCCGCGGGCATCGTGTCGATCGCGGCGCTCTCCCGGGGTTTCGCCGGGGACCACCTCGCCTCCCTCGTGTCCGTGCCGATGGTGTTCGTCGCCGTGGTCTTCCTCGTCCTGCTAGCGCTGTTGAATTCGAGACGTCCGTGAACGTCACCGAGGAGACACTGGACCCGGCACGCTCCTCCCCCCGAGCCCTGTGCGGCGCGCTCGCCGCCGCCGGGCTTCATGTACGCCGCCGTGGGGGGGGGGGGGGGCCCCCCCGCCCCCCCCCCCCCCCCCCCCCCCCCCCCGCGGGGCCCCCCCCGCAAGGTGTGGGGGCGGCCGCCGGCGGAGCCCCCCGG
>NZ_JBHYPS010000080.1:0-9285 GCF_042746075.1 Streptomyces sp. NPDC058758
TGTTGGAGGCGGCGGTGGCGACCGGGTCCTTGGCCATGCCGTCGAAGGAGCCCGCGCCCTCCTTCGGCACCCCGGCACAGGCCGGACCGAACGGCTGGTCGCCGGTCATCGGCGCCTCGGAGGGGGTGCTCGTCTGCGTCTTCGCCTCGTCTCCGGCGGCCGCGGTGGGGGCGGCCTTGGTGTCGCTGCCGGAGTCCGAGCACGCGGCCAGGGAGAAGGGCAGCGCGACTGCGGCGGTGACGGCGATCGCGGTACGGCGGATCTTCATGCTGTTCATGGCCGGTTGCTCCTTGGTGATTCTTCTGTGAGGTGTCGGGGTGTGGGTGGTGCTGCCCGGTGCGGGCCTCGCGGCCGCCCGGGTGGTCTAGGGGACGGTGACGAAGACGCCGTGCAGGCCGCTCGCTCCGTCGGGGATGGTCCGGGTGCGCCGTTCGGTCTGGACCTGGCCGGTGCCGTCGGTGGCGCGGACGGTGAGGTTGTGTCCGCCGGGGGTGGCGTTCCAGCGGTAGGACCACTGGCGCCAGGTGTCGACGCCCGCCTGGGCGGCGAGGTCGGCGTCCTGCCAGGGCCCGTCGTCGACGCGGACCTGGACGCGGGTGATGCCGCGTCGCTGGGCCCAGGCGACGCCGGCGACGGTGACGGTGCCGGCGGCGGGGCGCGCGAAGGGTTTCGGGGTGTCGATGCGGGCCTGGGTCTTGATCGGCGCGCGGCGGGCCCACGCGCGCTTGACCCAGTAGGGGTCGTAGGCGTCGAACGTGGTGAGCTCGATGTCCTCGATCCACTTGCAGGCCGACACGTAGCCGTAGAGGCCGGGGACGAGCATGCGGACCGGGAAGCCGTGGTCGAAGGGGAGCGGTTCGCCGTTCATCCCGACCGCCAGGATGGCGTCGCGGCCGTCCATCAGGTCCTCGACGGGCGAGCCGAGCGTCATGCCGTCCACGGAGCGGGCCACCAGCTGATCCGCCCCGCCGCCCTTCGACGGTGGCCTGACGCCGGCTTCCTCCAGGAGGTCGGCGAGGGGCACGCCGAGCCAGCGGGCGTTGCCGATGTAGGGGCCGCCGACCTCGTTCGAGACGCAGGTGAGGGTGATGTCGCGTTCGACGAGCGGGCGGGCGAGGAGCTGGTCGAGGGTGTAGGTGCGGGGGCGGGCCACGCCCTTGCCGTGGAGGCGCAGCCGCCAGGTGCCGGCGTCGACCTTGGGCACGGTCAGGGCGGTGTCGACGCGGTAGAAGTCGGAGTTGGGGGTGGTGAAGGCCGTGATGCCGGGCACCTTCAGCTGGACACCGGCCGGGACGGCGGGAGCCGGGGAGGCGGGTGCGGGAAGCACCAGGTTCTCCCGGGAGGCGACGGCACCCTGGCCCTGCCGGCCGGTGAAGTAGCGGCCCAGTGCGCCGGCCGAGGTCGCGACGACCGCGGTCGCACCGGCAGCGGCGAGGAACCCGCGCCTGCTCCACGCGCCGGGGCCTGCCTGACCGTCCGGGGCGGGAAGGGGGGCGGCTCGGGCCGCCAGTACGTACAGGGCGAGGGCTCCCGCGACGGCTCCGGCGAGCGAGGGCAGTGCGTCACCGGTGCCGGTGGAGTCGGGACGGCTGAGAGCCGCGGCAGCGCCGACGATCCCGAACAGCAGCACCCCCGCGGCACCGGCGCGCCGGTGGGAGACGGCCAGGATGCCGAGGCCGACGGCGATGAGGGCGAGGATCGCGAGAATGCCCAGCTGGAGAACGATCTTGTCGTTCTCTCCGAACGCGCGGATCGCGAAGTCCTTCACCGCGGCAGGCGTCCGGTCGATCACCGCACCGCCCACCACGGTCACCGGCCCGGCGGCCGGCCGCACCAGTCCGGCCACCAGCTCGGCCACGGCCAGAGCCGTGAACGCGGCCAGGAGGCCGGCCAGTGCGCCGAGTGCGGCGCGGACGAGTCTGCTGCGGAAGCTGCTCACGTGCTGCATTCGGCGGCCCCCGCCCGGCGGATGGGTCCACCCCCCGAAAGAGTGAAATCCCTTGCCGGTGTTGCCTTACGCGGCGGGCGTGAAGGCGGCGCCGCGGCCCAGGGTCGCCGGCGCCCGGGGCGGAGCCCCTGGCGGGGCGGCACCGGTCGCCCGGGAGACGGCCGGGCCGGAGACGACCCGGACGGCCGCTCGGGAGTTCTCCCGGATTCCGGCAATCCCTCGCGGCATGCGCCACGAATCCTCACTGGAAGCAGTTCTGGACGGCCGGCCCGGCGTCAACCACTGGGTTCCCGGCCCCTGGACCGCCAGGAGACGTGGTGACGACCGGCAGCCCGCCGCGAAGTCCCCGGGACACCACGGCCCCGTGGCGCTCCCCTTCAGCCGGTTCTCCGGTCGCGAAGACCGCTCACTGCGAGGAATCGTCATGGACACCGCCACCGCTCCCCGCGGATGTCCGGCCACGCTGCACGTCCCGCTCCTCCCGGACGGACGCGCGGCCCGCCAGGCCCGCCAGGCCGCGGCACGACTCCTGACACGGGAAGCGGACGCCTGTCCCCGCGAGGTCGCCGAGGATCTCGTACTGATCGTCTCGGAGCTGGTCGGCAACGCGGTGCTCCACGCGGCCGGGCCCTACGCGCTCACCCTGAGCCTGGAGCGGGGGCGGGCGGGCATCGCCGTCAGCGACGGGACCGAGGACCCGCCGGGGAGCCACCGCCAAACGCCGCGCGGGGACCCGGGGGGCCGGGGACTGAAGATCGTCCGGGCGCTGGGGGCGGAGCTCTTCGTCAGCCGCTCCGTCCGGGGCAAACAGGTCATCGCGGTCCTCACCTGGTAGCCGGGGCAGAAGGCACGCGGTGCCGCGGGCGGCCGTGCCGACGGCCGCCCGCGGCCGACCCGCCCGGAGCACGGCACCTTCCGGGCGGGTCACCGGCCCGCGCCACCCCGTCCTGTGGGCGGCGGACCGGAGCTCTTCCCGCGGTGTTCGATCAGGCGTTGACGCAGGTGTTGCCGAAGGACGGGTTCAGCAGCCCGATCGCGCCGACGGTGTTGCCGCACGCGTCGACCGGGATGTGGACGGGAACCTGAACGAGGTTGCCCGACCCCACTCCGGGCGAGTGGGCCGCCACTCCCTGCGCACCGGCATCGGCCGATGCCATCGAGGCGCCGCCGGCGACCACCGCGCCGGCCGCCAGGGCCACCGCCAGACCGTGTCGTACACGAACCATGTGAACCACCTCCCGTGAGGGCGCTTCGGCCGAGCGACCCGCGCGGCCGGTGAGGAGATCCGGAGAACGTCGCTCCGCTCTCCTCACGCACCGTCTTCGCCGCCGTCCGCCCTCCGGCTCGGCCGCTGCGCCCGACTTCCCCCGAACGGGCTACTCAAGGGTGGCGCGGGTGACGAAGCCCACCCATCCACACGCCCGTCCGCTCCGAAGAACGGACGACACATCCACAGGTTTCGGTGACCGGGCCGCCGCCGGGCGGCCCGGCCCGATCGAGCGACGACACGAGGACCGGCATGCGATGGACGTCCCGCCCCCCGACGGCCGGCCCAGGCCGCCCCTTCGCCTTCTCACCACGACCGGAGCGGTGCGGGTGAACCAGCCCCTTCCCTTCGCCGCCGGCCGCGACCGCCGCCCCGCCCCCGGCGACCTCACCGAGGTCATGGGTGAGGTGGCGCGCGGTGACAAGCAGGCGTTCTCCGCCCTCTACGACGCCCTGGCGCCCCTGGTCTTCGGCATCGTGCTCAAAGTGGTGCGCGACCGGGCGCAGTCCGAGGAGGTCGCCCAGGAGGTCATGATCGACCTGTGGCGCCAGGCCGCCCGCTACCGGCCCGACGCCGGCAGCGTGCAGACGTGGGCGGCGACCATCGCCCACCGCCGGGCCGTGGACCGCGTCCGCTCCGCCCAGGCCGCCGCCGACCGCGAGCACGCGCAGGCGGCCCGGGAGCACACCACCGCCTTCGACGAGGTCGCCGAGCAGGTCGAGACCCGCCTGGAGTCCGAACAGGTACGCCGCTGCCTGCGCGGCCTGACCGAACTCCAGCGCCAGGCCGTGACCCTGGCCTACTACCAGGGCCTGACCTACCGTGAAGTCGCCGAGACCCTGCGCACGCCGCTTCCCACCATCAAGACACGCATGCGCGACGGACTGATCCGGCTCCGCGACTGCATGGGGGTGACCACATGAACCAGCACCGCTCCGACCTCCACGCCCTCGCCGCCGCCTACGCCCTCGACGCCCTCGACGAAGCCGAACGCAAGGACTTCGACGCCCACCTACGGGCGTGTGAGGCATGCCGTCAGGAAGCCGCCGAGTTCCGGGCGACCACGGCACGCCTGGCGGCCGCGGTCGCCCAGCCGCCGCCTCCGGCCGCCAAGGCACAGGTCCTGGCCGCCATCGAGGGCGTACGCCAACTGCCCCCGCGTACCCCCGCTCCCGGAACGGCGCCGGCCCTCGTCGGCGTCCTGCGCCGCCGGGCCGTTCCCCTGGCGCTGGCCGCCAGTGTGGCCGCGGCCGCACTGGGCGGCGTCGCGGTGTGGCAGACGCAGAACGGACGCGACCTCGAACAGCAGGCACGTCAGGCCCAGCGGCAGCTCGACGCGGTCAGCGCCGTACTGGCGGCCCCGGACGCGCGCACCGCCCACGGCAAGGCCGCGAACGGAGCCCTGACCACCGTCGTCTCCTCCGCGCGGCAGAACAGGGCCGTCTTCACCGCCGCCGGCCTGCCCGCCCCCGGAACGGGCAAGACCTACCAGCTGTGGCTCGACCACGACGGCACCATGCGCCCGGCCGGACTGATCGACCACGACGGCACCGTGCCCCTCACCGGCGACCCCGCCGGCGCGGGCGCCGTCGGGCTCACCCTCGAACCCGCCGGAGGCTCCTCCCAACCCACCACCGCCCCCCTGCTCCTGATGGCCCTGCCCGCCTGACCGGGCGCTCCGCGTCGACCGGCGACCGTGGCACGCGTCTCGCCGGTCCCACCGGCCGGACCGGTACGCCGCTTCGCCGGATCCCTCCGCCTCGCTGTTACGCATCTCACCCATCCAAAAGCCCGGCTGCTGCGAAGTACGGGTGAAACGCAGCAGCCGAGCGGCGTGTCGAGTGGCGGGAGTGGTTGTGGTGGAGCACCGGAAGGTGGCGGTGGTGGGCTCCGGGGTGGCGGGGCTGACGGCCGCCCACGTCCTGGCCTCTTCGTGCGAGGTCACCCTGTACGAGGCCGACGGGCGGCTCGGCGGACACGCCCACACCCGCGAACTGGCCGTGCCCGGTGGCGGGGTGGTGCCCGTGGACTCCGGCTTCATCGTCCACAACGAACGGACCTATCCGACCCTGCTGCGGCTCTTCGGCGAGCTGGGAATCACCACGCAGGACGCCGAGATGAGCATGTCGGTGCGGTGCGACGGCTGCGGGCTGGAGTACGCGGGCGCCCGCGGCCCGGCGGGGCTGTTCGCCTCCCGTGCCGCGCTGCGGGGCCGCCACCTGCGGCTGCTGGCGGAGGTTCCGGTCTTCCACCGCGGCGCCCGCCGCCTGCTGGCCCGTACCCCGCACTCGGGCGTCACGTTCGGGGACTTCCTGCGCGAGGGCGGGTTCTCCTCCTCCTTCGTCAGCCACTTCGCCCTCCCCCTGGTCTCCGCGGTCTGGTCCTGCCCGGCCCGCACCGCCCTGTCCTATCCCGCCGCCTACCTCTTCGCCTTCCTCGACCACCACGGCCTGCTCTCCGTCACCGGCTCCCCGCAGTGGAAGACCGTCACCGGCGGCTCCTCCGCCTACGTGGACGCCGCCGCCAAGAACATCCAGCGCGTCCGGACCTCCACCCCCGTCGGCGCCGTCCGGCGCACCGGCCGAGGCGTACTGATCACCACCGGCGACGGAACCACCGACGCCCACGACGCCGTCGTGATCGCCACCCACCCCGACCAGGCGCTGCGCATGCTCGCCGACCCCACCACGGACGAGAAACGGCTCCTGGGCGCCTTCACCTACTCCCGCAACCCCACCGTGCTGCACACCGACACCAGCGTCCTGCCCCGGTCGCCGCGCGCCCGCGCCTGCTGGAACTACCGCATGACCGGCTGCGACCCCACGTCCGAGCCCGTCCGCGTCAGTTACGACATGCGGCGGCTCCAGCGGCTGCCCGCCGGCGCCGACTACGTCGTCACCCTCGGCGGCGAGGACGGCATCGCCGCGGACCGGGTGGTGGAGCGGATGGTGTACGAGCACCCGGTGTACACCCCCACCTCGGTCGCCGCCCAGCGGGAGCTGCCCCGGCTCAACACGGCCACGACCGCGTACGCCGGGGCCTGGCACGGCTGGGGCTTCCACGAGGACGGCTGCCGCTCCGGCGTGGAGGCCGCCCGCTCCCTGGGGGTGGACTGGTGAACCGGACCGACGCCACCGCCGCGCCCACGGCGGCCGGGACGCCCGCGCTGTACGAGTGCGTGATCACGCACGTCCGCCGCACGCCGCTGCGCCACGTCCTGCGGCACCGCACCTACCTGTGGTGCGTGGATCCGGACCGGTTGCCGGTGCTGCCCCGGCCGCTGCGTCCGCTGGCCCGCTTCGACGCCCGCGACCACTTCGCCGGCACCGCCGGGTCCCTGCGCGCCGGACTCGACTCCTTCCTCGCCGCCCACGGCGTCGACCTGGAAGGCGGCCGGGTGGTGATGCTCGCGCACGCCCGCGTCTTCGGATTCGTCTTCAACCCGCTGAGCGTGTTCTGGTGCCACGACGCCTCCGGCTCCCTGGTGTGCGTGGTCGCGGAGGTCCACAACACCTACGGTCAGCGCCACTGCTACCTGCTGCGGACGGACGAGGCCGGTGAGGCGGAAGCGGACAAGGAGTTCTACGTCTCGCCGTTCTTCGCCGTCGAGGGCCGCTACCGGATGCGGCTGCCGCTGCCCGGCGAACGGCTCGGTCTGACCGTCCACCTGGAGCACGGCGGCGGCCGGGCGTTCACCGCGGCGGTCCGCGGCCGCCGCAGGCCCGCCACCGTGCCCGCCCTGCTGTCCGCCGCCGCCCGCAGGCCCTTCTCCACCGCCGCCGTCTGGGCCGGAATCCGCCGCCACGGCGTCCACCTGCTGCTGCGCGGCCTGCCCGTGCACCCCCGCCCCCGTCCCACGCCGCAGAAAGGCATGCTGCCGTGACCCGTCCCGCCCTCACCCCGCAGGCCCCCTCCCAGCCCGCGGGCCGCACCGTCGGGATCCCCCACCAGACGGTCCCGAGCAGCGGGCCCGCGGCCGTGCCGACCGCCCGCCGCGCGGACGTCGACGCCGGCCGGTGGCCCGACGTGGCGCGGCTGCCGTCGGCCGGGTCCGCCCGCACCGCCGTCGCCAGGCACTTCGTCGGCCGGGCCCTGGACCGGCTGGCCCTGACCGTGCCCGCCGCGCGGGCCCGCGCGGCGGCCCCCGGCCCGCGGCTGACGCTCCACGACCCGGAGGCCTTCCACCGCCGGATCGGCCGCCACGGGCTGATCGGCTTCGGCGAGTCCTACCTGGCCGGCGAATGGGACAGCGACGACCTGGCCGGCGTCCTGACCGTCCTCGCCTCCCACGCCGACGAGCTGGTGCCCGCTCCGCTGCGCCGGCTCCGCGGCCTGTGGGTGTCGGCCCGCCCCGTCGCCGACCGCAACACCCGCGACGGGGCCCGCGGCAACATCCAGCGCCACTACGACCTGTCCAACGACCTGTTCGCCACCTTCCTCGACCCCACCCTCACCTACTCCTCCGCCGTCTTCACCGGGTTCCCCGCCCGTTTCGAGTCCCTCACCGCCGCCCAGCACCGCAAGATCGACCGGCTCCTGGACCTCGCCGCCGTCGGCGAGGGCACCCGGCTGCTCGAGATCGGCACCGGCTGGGGCGAGCTCGCCCTGCGGGCCGCCGCCCGCGGCGCCCGCGTCACCACCCTGACCCTCTCCGCCGAGCAGGCCACCCTGGCCCGCGAGCGGATCGCCGCGGCCGGCCTCGCCGACCGGGTGGACGTCCAGCTGCGCGACTACCGCGACGCGGAAGGGCGGTACGACGCCGTCGTCAGCGTCGAGATGATCGAGGCGGTCGGCGCCGAGTACTGGCCCGCCTACTTCACGGCCCTGCGCCGCGCGCTCGCCCCCGGCGGCAGGATCGCCCTGCAGGCCATCACCATGGGCCACCGGCAGATGCTGCACACCGCCGCCACCCACACCTTCATCAGCAAGTACGTCTTCCCGGGCGGTCTGATCCCCTCCCGCGAGGCCATCGCCGCGCACTCGGCCGCCGCCGGTCTGCGCACGGTCGCCGACGACGGCTTCGGCGAGCACTACGCCGAGACCCTGCGCCTGTGGCGGGAACGGTTCACCGCCCGCCGCGGCGCCGTCACCGGCCTCGGCTTCGACCCGGTCTTCCAGCGCATGTGGGAGTTCTACCTCGCCTACTCGGAAGCCGGATTCCGCTCCCGCTACCTCGACGTCCGCCAGCTCCTCCTCACCGAAGGAACCCCCCGATGAAGTCCGCCGCCGACCGACTCGCCGACCTCCTCGGCCACTTCCTCCCGGGGCCGCTCCCCGTGCGCGTCCGGGCCTGGGACGGCAGCCTGACGGGCCCCGCCGACGCGCCCCTGGTGGTCCTCCGCTCGCCCGGCGCGCTGCGCCGCCTGGTGTGGCAGCCGGGCGAGCTCGGCCTGGCCGAGGCGTACGTCACCGGCGACCTGGACGTCGAGGGCGACCTCGCCGACGCCCTCTCCCGAGCCGGCCGCAGCGTCCGCGACCGGCCCGCGGCACGCCCCGGGCCGGCGGGCATGGCCGCGGCCACCGCCCTCGCCGTACGCCTCGGTGCCGTCGGCCCGCCCCCGAAGCGCCCCGACGGGCGGGCCCGCCTGACCGGCGGCCTGCACAGCGTCGCGCGGGACCGCGCGGGCATCAGCCACCACTACGACCTCTCCAACGACTTCTACGCGCTCCTCCTCGACGAGACCATGGCGTACTCCTGCGCCTACTGGACCCGGCCCGACGACCCGGCCTACACCCTGGCCGACGCGCAGCGCGACAAGCTCGAACTGATCTGCCGCAAACTCGGCCTGGGCCCCGGGGACCGGCTGCTCGACGTCGGCTGCGGCTGGGGCTCCCTCACCGTCCACGCGGCGCGCGCGCACAAAGCCCGCGTCACCGCGGTCACCCTGTCCCGCGCCCAGCACGAGTTCGTCACCGCGCGGGCCGCACGCGAGGGGGTGGCCGATCTCGTGGACGTCCAGCTGCGGCACTGGCGGGACATCGACGGCGGCGGCTACGACGCGGCCGCGGCCGTCGAGATGGGCGAGCACGTCGGCGACGCCGAGTACCCCGCCTTCGCCGCCAAGCTCCA
>NZ_JBHYPS010000081.1:0-9053 GCF_042746075.1 Streptomyces sp. NPDC058758
TGTTGGAGGCGGCGGTGGCGACCGGGTCCTTGGCCATGCCGTCGAAGGAGCCCGCGCCCTCCTTCGGCACCCCGGCACAGGCCGGACCGAACGGCGCGTCGGACGCCGTCGTGGCCGAGGATTCCTCTGCCGCGGGCGGTGCGGCCTGCGAGGTCGCCTCGCCGGACATCGCGTCGTTCCCGGAGTCGGAGCAGGCGGCGAGGGCGAACGGCAGCGTGGCCGCGGCGGCGACGGCCACCGCGGAACGACGGAAGCGCAGGGTGTTCATGGGGTGCTCTCCTGAGGTGTCGCGTGCGTGCGGGGAACTGCGGAGAACATCCGGCGGCGACCGCGCGCGGCATCCGGCGGTCCCGGACGGCGCGGGGGCGTCACGTCGGTGCTCATGCCCGGCATTCGGAGCGGACCCTCCGGCGGATGGGTCGTCTGTGCCGATCGGTGTCCGTGGTGAGGGAGGGGACCGTTCGGTGGCCCGCGGGCGGGGCGGACCGGGGCGGTCCCCGCGCGGTGGTGCCGGGTCGGCCCGTGGGCGGGGCGGGGCAGGCCGGCGCGGTGGTGCCGGGTGGGCCCGAACGGCGAAGCCTTCGTTCCGGACGTGCCGGAAGGGGGCGGCAAGGGGGCGTGAACGCCTGGAACACGTCCTCAGGTTGCCGGGGCCGGGCAGTCCGCCCGGGGCCGGGTCCGTGGCACGCTGCGGCGCGAACGCCGTTTCTCCGTGCGCCCGTTCGCCCTTGTGGCGGTCCGCCGCCGGTTCGCCGCGCGCCCTTTCGCCCTCGCGGCGGTCCGTCGATCCGGGCCGCCCGCCCGCCGGTTCCACGGCGCGGCCGCCGGAGCCGTCCCCACCACGGAGGGAAGCATGTCCTTGCTGCCGCGTCAGGAGAGTCCCCGGGCCGACGGCCACATGGTGGTCTGCGGTGACGACGGGCTCGCCCACCGGCTGGCGGTCGAGCTGCGGGACGTCTACCGGCGCCCCGTGGTCCTCGTCGTCCCGGCCACCGGCCCGCGGGACCACGACGTCGAGCCGGCCGCTCCCGTCCCGGCGGAGCCCTCTTCCGCCGGAGCGGGGCCACCGCTGCGGGAGGTGGCCTCCCCCGCGCCCACCCGGGAGGCCCTGCGGCGGGCCGGGGTGGAAACCGCCGCCGCCCTCGCGCTCCTCTACGAGGACGACGAGACCAACGTGCGGGCCGCCCTCGCCGCGCGCAGGCTCAACCCCGGGCTGCGGCTGGTCGTCCGCATGTACAACCGCAAGCTGGGCGACCGGCTGGAGGAACTCCTCGACCAGGCCGTCCTGGTGACCGAGCCGGGCGTGGACAGGACCGTCCTGGACGCCTCCACGACGGTGCTGTCGGACGCGGACACCGCCGCGCCGGCGCTCGTCGCCACGGCCATCGCCGACACCAGGAAGGTGGTGCAGGCGGGCGGCCTGCTGCTGCGCGCGGCGGAGCGCCCGGCGCCCGGTCGCGGGGAGGTCCCGGACCCGGGGCTGTGCACGCTGGCGCTGCTGTCGTCGACCACGACCGACCCCGCCGGGTCCGAGGGCTCGGACGCGAGCGGGGCGCGAGGGCCCGATCTCCTGCCCGACGACCGGGTCGTCCTGGCCTCCCGGGGCCGGGGCACCGTCGTCCTGGAGGCCGTCCGCCGGGCCGGACGCGCCTTGCCGCCCCGGCGGCTCGCACGTCGCGGCGCCCCGCTCGGCGAGGTGTTCCCGACCCGCCTGCGGTGGGCGCTGGCCGGCATCGTCGCCGCGGTCCTCACCCTGACCGTCACCACGATCGCGCTCACCGACGCCGGGCCCGTCGCGGCCGCGTACCTCACCCTCCTCGACCTGTTCTCCATCAACGACCCCGCCGTGGAGGAACCGACCGCCCGGCAGGTGCTCCAGCTGCTGTCCGGGCTGGTCGGCCTGGCCCTGCTGCCGCTGCTCGTGGCCGGCGCCCTGGAGGCCCTGGGCACGTTCCGTACGGCCGGTGCGCTGCGCCGCCCGCCCCGTACCCTCTCCGGGCACGTCGTGCTGCTCGGCCTGGGCAAGATCGGCGCCCGGGTCCTCGCCCGGCTGCGGGAGTACGACATCCCGGTCGTCTGCGTCGAACAGGACCCCGACGCCCGCGGCATCCCGCTCGCCCGCGACCTGGGCGTCCCGGTGATCCTCGGCGACGTCACCGAGGACGGCGTCCTCGACGCGGCCCGCGTGCACCGGGCCGACGCCCTGCTCGCCCTCACCAGCTCCGACACCACCAACCTGGAGGCCGTCCTCGCCGCCCGGACCCTCCACGGCGGTCTGCGCACGGTGCTCCGCCTCTACGACGACGACTTCGCCACCGCCGTCTACCGCACCCTGCGCTCGGCCCACCCCGACGCCGTCACCCGCAGCCGCAGCGTCTCCCACCTCGCCGCCCCCGCCTTCGCCGGCGCGATGATGGGCCGCCAGATCCTCGGCGCGATCCCCGTCGAGCGCAAGGTCCTGCTCTTCGCCGCCCTCCTCGTCGCCGGCCACCCCCAGCTCGAAGGGCGGACCGTCGCCGAGTCGTTCCGCGCCGACTCCTGGCGGGTCCTCGCCCTCGACACCGCGGACGCCTCCGCCCGGCGCCCCGACCTCGCGTCCGCTCCGCTCGACGGCGAACGCTCCGAACTCCTCTGGAACCTCCATCCCGGGTACGTCCTCCGGCCCCGCGACCGCGTCGTCATCGCCGCCACCCGCCGCGGCCTCGCCGAACTCCTTGAGACCGGCCCGCGGCCCGCCTCCGAACCGGCGGCGGGGTGACGGGGTGACGGGATGACGGCGTGACGGCGTGACAGGGGGACGGGACGAGGCGGGCCGCCGTGCTCAGTCGACAGGTGAACTCTCCACGGAGCAGCTGGTGGTGCCCGCGGGGCACCAGTGGGTGCGGCCGCCGACGAGGCGGAGCTGGAGGTCGGCGTCGCCCATGCCCGCGCGGTCGAGGGCGATCCGCAGGGCGGTGGGGGCGGGCTGGGGCGGGAGGCCGAGGACGCCGACGAGGACGACGCCGTTGCGGGCGTCGACGGAGGCGATCTGCCAGGCGCCGGCCGCCGCCCAGCGCTCGGCGACGGGGCGGGCGTCGGCGGCCAGGGCGCGGTCCCGGGCGACGGAGACGGTGCCCGTGGTGAGCGGGACGGCGACCAGCAGCACCACCGCCGCGACCGCGGCCAGGGTCCGGCCGTGGAACGCCCCCACCGGGAGTCCGGCCGACCGGGCCGCGTCGCGCACCCGGTAGCCCAGGAAGACCAGGGTGCCGGTGGCGACGATCGCGGCCACGTTGGTGGCGAACAGGAGCGCGGACTCGCCGGCGTCGTGATACCGCTGCACGGTGAGCAGCAGCCCGGTGACGGCCAGCGGCGGGACGAGCGAGATGGCGATGGCGACGCCGGGCAGGGTGTCGGAGATGTCGGTCCTGACCAGGGCGAACGCGCCGACCGTACCCGTGGCCAGCGCGGCGAGCAGGTCGATCAGGCGCGGGCTGATCCGGGAGGACACCTGACTGTTGCTCGCGAACGCGTCGGGCGGCGCGGCGATCCACCCCAGCAGCATCCCGATCAGCACGACCACCACCGCACCGCCGAACACCAGCAGCGCGCTGCGCACGACGTGCGCCCGGTCGGCGAGGACCAGGGCCAGCGCCGTCCCGAGGATCGGTGTCATCAGCGGGGCCACGATCATGGCCCCGATCACGGTGGCGGTGGAATCCCCCACGACTCCCGCGCTCGCGATGACCGCCGCCAGGACCAGCAGCACCCAGAAACGCGAGGCACTGCGGCTGCCCCACGCCCGCTCGATGAACAGCGCGTCGGCCATCCGCCGGGCCGCCGCCTCGTCGACACTGGCCATTCTGCCCCCTTCGCTCGATATGACCGGATTCTGCTACGCGGAGGAGCGAGGGCGAGGAAGACGCGGCGGGCTCGCCCCGCCGGTGGGGGTTCCGGCTCGGCCGAAGGGGGAAGGCGTCGTCCGGTGCGAGCCGCGGGAGGGCCGCTGTCCGTGCCTCCCGCGCCCTGACTGCTCGGACCCGCCCGGGCCGCCCGGGACCACGGCTCTGCGTGCGGCGCGCGCCGTGCCGGCGCGCCGCCCGGGCCCGGGCGGACCACCGGCCCCCGCCGCCCCCACGGGCGAAGGGCCGGGTCCCGCTTCCGCGGCGGCGGTACGAGGCCGGAGGCCGTACCGCCGCCGCGAAGGGACGGCGGGCGGCCCCGCAGAAGTGTGCGGGGCCGCCGGGGGAGGCAGGGGCGCCTGCCACCCTCGACGGTTCTTCGGTGCCCCCGGCCCATAGGTGGGGAGGTCCGGACGCGTTTCACTCGAACGGGTGACGTGTGGGCAGTGACCGCGGCGAAAGCGGGACCCATCCGCCTGCCCGTCCGCTACGAAGGCTCTGCACAGGCCCTATCCGGTCCTGTGGCCGCGGCCCGCGCGACGCGGCGGCCGGCCCCGCCCCCCGAACCAGGACCCGCATGCGATGGACACCCCGCCCCCGGACGGCCGTCCCGGACGGCTGCGTCCGGTCGCTCCGCACGGAGCCCGCCCGGTGAACCGGCCCGTTCCCGTCGACGCCCCCGGCCCGCCGCCGCGCCATGCCCTCGCCGAGGTGATGCGCAAGGTCGCCCAGGGCGACCAGCAGGCGTTCTCCGCCCTCTACGACGCCCTGGCACCCCTGGTCTTCGGCATCGTGCTCAAAGTGGTGCGCGACCGGGCGCAGTCCGAGGAGGTCGCCCAGGAGGTCATGATCGACCTGTGGCGCCAGGCCGCCCGCTACCGGCCCGACGCCGGCAGCGTGCAGACCTGGGCGGCGACCATCGCCCACCGCCGGGCCGTGGACCGCGTCCGCTCCGCCCAGGCCGCCGCCGACCGCGAGCACGCGCAGGCGGCCAGGGAGCACACCACCGCCTTCGACGAGGTCGCCGAGCAGGTCGAGACCCGCCTGGAGTCCGAACAGGTACGCCGCTGCCTGCGCGGCCTGACCGAACTCCAGCGCCAGGCCGTGACCCTGGCCTACTACCAGGGCCTGACCTACCGTGAAGTCGCCGAAGCCCTGCGCACGCCGCTTCCCACCATCAAGACACGCATGCGCGACGGACTGATCCGGCTCCGCGACTGCATGGGGGTGACCACATGAACCAGCACCGCTCCGACCTCCACGCCCTCGCCGCCGCCTACGCCCTCGACGCCCTCGACCCGGCCGAGCGGGCGGACTTCGCCGCGCACCTCCCGCACTGCGAGGAGTGCCGCGGGGACGTGGCCGAGTTCGAGGCGACCGCCGCCCGCCTGGCCGGGGCCGCCGCCCAGGATCCGCCCCCCGCGCTCAAAGAGCGCACCATGGCCGCGGTCGACGGTGTGCGCCAGCTCCCGCCCCCGGTCCCCGCGACCGGTGCGGCCCGCCGCGCTCCCCGCGTCCTCGCGCGCAAGGCCGTCCCCCTCGCCCTGGCGGCGAGCGTGGCCGCCGCGGTCTCCTTCGCCGGCCTCGCCGCGTGGCAGTACCAGGAGAGCCAGGACGCCCAGCGGCAGGTCCAGCAGGCCGAGCGACAGCTCGACGCGGTGAGCACGGTGCTGGCCGCGCCGGACGCCCGTACCGTCCACGGCCGGGCCACCAACGGCGCCCTCACCACCGTCGTCAGCTCCGACCGCCTGAACCAGGGCGTCTTCACCGCCACCGGCCTGCCCACCCCGGCCGAGGGCACGACCTACCAGCTCTGGCTCGACCAGGGCGGCAGCATGCGACCCGCCGGGTTCATCGGCTCCGACGGCACCGTCCCCCTCGCCGGCGACATCGCCGGCGCCGGCGCCGTGGGCCTCACCCTCGAACCGGCCGGAGGCTCCCCCCAGCCCACCACCGACCCCCTCCTCCTGCTGGCCCTGCCCGCCTGATGCCCCTGCCCTGGCCGACCGCCGCCCTCCGTCTCGTCCGGGAGTTGTGAGGAGCTCAGCGAAGGAGGGAAGGCTGCGGAAACGATGAGCATGCCGAGACGAAGCACGGAGAGCCGTAAGGCGCCGGTGCCGGTGCCGGCGACGCCGACACCCAACGGTCGTGTGGTCGGCGCCGTCCAGGCGGACCTTTCCGTGAGCACCCTGTGGTGCACCTTTCTCAGGGGGACGACGAGAGAGACGAGGACGAGGCCCAAGCGACGCTGCGCCGCACGGAGGCGAATGACGCCCAGCCTCCGGGTCTGTCCCCCTTGGGGGCGGTGGTGCGTGATCGGGCGGGATCACGCACCGTAGGCGTGGTGGAGGACGGTGACGAACAGGGCGACGACGAGGGTGCGCTCATGGGGCGGGCGGAGTCGGAGGCGCCGAGTCGGCGGGCCCTCGGTGTCAGGCGGCTCGGGCGGCGAGGGTCTTGTGCAGGGCGTCGAGGCCGTCGGCGTAGATGCCGGTGAACAGGTCGACGACTTCCTGCTCGGTGGCGCCCTGGGGGTTGAAGCGGCCGGACCACTGGACCTCGGCGACGTCGTCGCGGCCGGGGACCACGTGGACGCGGAGGGTGGAGACGTAGCCGTCGACGGGGAACGGCGCTTCGAGGATGGCGTAGCTGTAGTGCCGTTCGGCCTCGTCGAAGTCGACCAGACGCTCGACGATGACGTCGCCGTCGGGGTTGGTCAGGCGGCGGACCCGGCCGCCTTCGAGGGCGGTGCTCTCGGGGATGTACGGGAGCCAGTCAGGGAGGGCGTCGAAGCCGCCGATCAGGTTCCAGACCTGCTGGGGGGAGGCGGGGACGACGCGGGAGACGGACGTGGAAGCCATGGTGGTGCTCCTGGCGTTGCGTGGGGGATGGGGATGGGGGAGGGTCAGGCGTTGTTCGGGAGCGGGGCGGCCGGGCTGACCAGGCCGGCGGCGCGCAGGTCGGTCCAGAACGCGGCCGGGACGCTCTCGTTCAGGGCCGCGACGTCCTCGGCGATGCGGCTGGGCCGGGTGGCGCCGGGGATGACGGCCGCGGCGGCCGGGTGGGCGAGGGAGAACTGCAGGGCGGCGGCCTTGATGGAGACGCCGTGCTCGTCGGCCAGGGCCTTCAGCCTGCCGACGCGCTCGACGATCTCGGCCGGCGCCTGCTGGTACTCGAAGTGGGTGCCGCCGGCGAGGATGCCGGAGCTGTACGGACCGCCGACGACCATGTCGACGTCCTGCTCCTGGGCCATGGGGAGGAGGCGGGTGAGGGCGTGCTCGTGGTCGAGGAGGGTGTAGCGGCCGGCGAGGAGGAAGCCGTCGGGCCGCGGCTCGTCGAGGGCGAGGGTCAGCTCGATGGGCTCGGTCTTGTTGACGCCGAGGCCCCACGCCTTGATGACGCCCTCGTCGCGCAGGCGGGACAGAACGCGGAAGGCGCCGGTGCGGGCCTCCTCGAACTTGCCGAGCCAGGCGTCGCCGTGGAAGTCCTGCGCGATGTCGTGGACCCAGACGATGTCGAGCCGGTCGGTGCCGAGGCGCTTGAGGCTGCCCTCGATGGAGCGCTCGGTGGCCTCGGCGGTCCACTCGTGGAGGATCTTGTTCGGGTTGCCGTGCTCGAACAGGCCGCCCTTCTCGCCGAAGTCGGGCACGTCGGTCTCGTGCTCGTCGAGGACGACCCGGCCGACCTTGGTGGACAGGACGTACTCGTCGCGCGGCTTGCCGGCCAGCACCTCGCCGAGCCGCTCCTCGGCGAGGCCGGCACCGTAGAAGGGGGCGGTGTCGTAGAAGCGGATGCCGTGGTCCCAGGCGGCCTCGACGGTGGCGCGGGCCTCGTCGTCGGGGATGGCGCGGAACATGTTGCCGAGCGGGGCGGTGCCGAAGCCGAGGCGGCCGGGAAGGATGTTCTTGAGCGACATGGGAAGTGCCTTCGAGAGGGGTGGGGGGAGGGCCGCGAGGACCCCGTGCGCGCACGCACCTTTCGCTGCGGGCGCGCCTTACATGTGAAGACAATATTTGCGTGCGCTGGCTAATGCAAGAGCTGGATATGCGCGTCCGCTGCTTGGGTGGGGTTCGGTGTTCGCGGGCGGGGTTCTGGATCCCCCGCCTATTTGCCCCGTCTCCGCCCCCGCCACGGCTCCGCGCGGGCGTCGGCGCCAGGCCGGGTGGCGTAGGCCGGCCGTGGTGTACTCCCGGAGCCGGTCGGCCGTCACCGGATCGAGCGTGTGGGTGGCCGCGCCCCTGGGGCCCTCCTCGTCGCCGCGGACGATCCGCGCCTCCTGGCTGTCCTCGCAGTGGCGGCCCACGACGCCGTCCGGCAGGGGAGAGGCGGCCGGCAGGACGGACGTGGCCGCCCCCTGCGCCGGAGTCTTGTGGGAGGGAGGAGGTGTCGGGTTCCCCTCGCCGCCCATCGCCCCGAACGCCCGCCTCGTGTCGTCGTCGAGGTGCCTCTGCGGCAGGGCTCGGGACGCGCGGGGGGAGTGCCGTGATCCCCGCGTTCGCCACGAGGGCGTCGAGCGGCCCGTCCCGCGCCCGTACGAAGGCCTCTACCGAGGCCGTGGCCGACAGGTCGAGCGCGCCGCCCGCACCGAGCCCGCGCCCGGGATGCCCGCGAGCCCCCGGAGCAGCGGCCCGGAGGCCGTCCCCGTCCTCGCCCCACCCCTTTTCCCCGCCACGAGAACGGCACCGCCCGGGCGGGACGCGGCGAGGACATCCTCCTCGTCGGCGGAGGCTTCTCCTTCGGCGCCCGAGCCCGGGAACTCCTCCTCGCCCGGCTGCCCCCGGTCATCCGCGTCCTCCGCCTCCACCTGGCCACCGCCCCGCCCCACGCCCCCGGCCGGTACGCCGCCCCGCCGCCCTGGCCGCCCTGCCCCGGGACCCGAAACCCCCTGGGTGGTCGCCGAACTCGCCCGCGCCTGCGCCGTCTCTCGCTCCGTCCTCGCGGCCCGCTTCGAATCCGCCGTTGACCAGGGCCCGTTGGAGTACTCCACCCGCTGGCGCGCCGTCGGCCATGGCTCGAAAAGCGCCCTCGGCGTCGCCTTCAGGCTCGTCATGGGTGCCCCCACCCGGGGGCGAACCGCGGCACCCCGGGGGGCGCCGGGGGGCGCCCCCCGCCCCACCCCCCCCCCGGGCGCCCGCCGCGGGGGGCCGGGGCGTGGGGGGCCCCCCGGGGGGT
>NZ_JBHYPS010000082.1:0-7049 GCF_042746075.1 Streptomyces sp. NPDC058758
CCGCGAGGATCTCCGAGACCGGGCAGTCCCAGGCCGCGCCCGGTCCGGCGGGGCCGTGGAGCGTGAGCCCGCACGCCCGGAAGAACGCCTGCCGGGCAGCCTCCTCGGCGCCGTCCTGCGGCACCAGGGCCAGGAACGTGTCGCCGGCTCCCTGGGCCCGGCGGGCGATCTCGGCGAGAAGCGCCCGCCCGACCCCGCCACGACGATCAGTAGGGGCAACGGCCACCGTCAAGATGAACGTCTGCTCGCCGGGGTGCGCCTCCCGGCCTTCGTTATGCCCGAAGTCGCAGTGGACCTCGAACTCGGCGACACCGACGAGACGCCCCTGGAGCTCGGCCACGACGACGTCCAGGCCCCCAGGGTCGTAGAACCCGCCGACTCCCAGATCGGTCAAGTACAGCAGCTCCTCCACCACCGGGTAGTCGGCTGGGGCGATGTCACGGATGAGCGGCATGCCCTGAGTGTTCCAGGACCGCGGCGCGCAGGCACCGCCCACGGCCACCGATGACATGACGGAGACCTGAATCGCACCGCCCCTGAACCACGGAACCCCTCAAGAACGGATCTGCCGCCGGCACCGGCTCTGGAACACTGAGCGCCACCCAACGGCGAGGAGCGAGGCATGGCGGCGAAGACGGATCCGGCGAAGCTGGCCCGGCAGGCCCGGGACCTGATCGAGGAGTACAACCGCGTGCTCCTGGACGACGCGAACGACCTGTCGGCGCCCGCTCTGTCGGAAGCCACCCAGGCGCTGAAGTCACTGGTCGACCGCCTCCCGCAGGCATTCGAGCAGACCGCCGACGTCCTGGAGATGCTGGCCGCCAAGGACCGGATCGCGATCGAGCAGGGCGACCCGCAGACCGAGGCGGCCACGACCGCCGCCGAGCTCCGGGCCGTCGCGGCCGGCACCGAGAAGCTGGCGAAGGACCTGTCCCACCCCGCCTCGGCCCTCTTCCTCATGGGAGGCAGCTAGCCACGCCCGGCTCACCGCCGCGGCGCCAGGCTGTGAACGAGACGCAGACCGGCCTCACGGCGGGACCGGCCCCTCGGGAGGGGCAGAGAGGGGCCGGCGCCGACCAGCAAGGAGCGGCGGTCCTGTACGCCGCCCCACAGCCACGGTAAGAACCCCTCTCGCAGAGCGCAGTTCCTGATGGTCCGCCAGGGCTACGCCCCCTTCCCCACGCGACAGCCGAGGGAAGGGCGCACCGTTCATCAGGATCCCGGTCGCAGAGCTCAGGCGGCTGCGCCCGGAGTTAGGTCTCGGGCAGACGGCGAACGGCCTCCGTGGCGCGCGGGGGCCGGTGTCGTGTCTGGACGGCATCCAAGCTGGATCACGAATCTGGTCGCATTTGTCATACAGCGACGGCTACCGTCGCCGCATGAGCGACGTCGTCAACTTCTCGGCCCTCTTCGCGGGAGCGCGTAAGTTCGCGAACTCCGCGATGGAGGCCAACGCCGAGTCCGACCTTGAGGTCTTTCTGCTTCACGCGGGTGTGAGCATCGAGCGGCTGGCCAAGGCCACGCTGGTCGACCAGAACCCTGTTCTGCTGTTGGAGATGAAGGGCAAGGAAGAGAGCCTCTTCCATCTCGCGGGGGTCAAGGAGACGACCCGACTCCGCACCATTGGGGCGGCGGTGGCGCTGTCTCGGCTGCGCTCGATGGGTGTCCTCCCGTCGAAGGACGAGGTGCTGGACGAGCTCATCGAGCTGCGTAACGGCGTGGCGCATCTGAGCGGTGGCGCGGAGGAGACCTTCGAAGGTCTCGCCGCCTTCGTGAGGACGACGAATACCCTCCTGACCCATCTCCAGAAGGACGCGGGCGAGTACTGGGGCCGGTGGCAGGGTGCCGTTGACATCGCCCTCAGCGAGCACATGGAGAAAGTCGAGCGCGAGATCGCCGGCCGTATCGAGAGCGCCCGCTACCGGTTGAACAAGCGGTTGGAAGGGCTGCCTCCCGAGGCCATTGCGGTGGCGTACGCCAACGCCCGTCACAACGAGGATGGCGTTCCATACGGTTTCTCGATCATGTGCGGTGACTTCGAGATCCGGGTCCCCCGCGAGTGCCCCGCGTGCCGGTGCGAGGGCACCCTCACGCTGGGGGCCCCCAGTGCGAGGCGACGTCCCCCCACGGCCCCGGCCCGCGGATTCCACTGCCCTCTGTGCCCGTTCAGCGCGTGGGGGGAAGACGAGCTGCTGGCGATCGGGGTCGAGTCCGAGATCTCTCTCCTGGGAGAGGACGGGAAGCCGGTCTTCCCTGTGGACGAGTCGAGCATCCGCCAGCTCCTGGAGTGGGGCCCGCGGACGCAACTCGAACGCCTTCTGCTTTTGCACCATGGCGACGAAGATGCCTCTGCTCTGTCAGGTGATGCCGGTACCGACGCGTAGTCACCAGAAGCCCCGGCATTTCGCCGGTGCTCCTTCGTAGCCGGACAGTGTCCATGCCGGTCAGCGCTGCGTCCGTCCGGCGGTGACGGCTGCGGCACGCCCGGCTGGGTGAGGACCCGGTGGTCCCCGGCCCGGGGCAACGGCCGGTTCGAGGCTTCCGCCGGGTGAACACGACCCTGGCCGGGGTGCGAGAGGTCTTGACGCACCAGACAGGGCGCCGAGGATGATCTCGTACTGGACCTGGCGGAGGTCCAGGCCACCGTCCTGCGGCACGGTAGTAGCTGGCCGCCACACGGCTGACGCACGAGACCCCGGGCCCTGTGCGGGCCTGGGGTCTCGTCAGAGCTGTGGAACGGTCAGTAGTCGTCGCGTTCGGAGTTCGGTCCGTACCGCTCGATGAGGTCGCAGGTGCAGGTCCCGCCTTCGTAGTGCGTCTTGTCGCACTCGAAATGGTGGTCCCACGGCGGCCGCTTCGCCGGGGCTGCCGACAGAGTGGGCTGCGGGGCCGGCGGCTCCGGGGTGGCGTCGACGGCCGGCACCACGCCCGCCCACTCCATGCCCAGCGCGGCGAGCGCGGCGCGCTGCTCCGGCGTGAGCTTGTCGCGCCGGCTCTTGATGTTGGAGAGCCACACGCCCAGCTTCACCAGCACCGGCTCCGCCTCGCCGTCGACCTCGACCTCGACGACCGCGGTGCGTGGGACGGCCCGCTGCCCTTCTTTCTCCTTCCACTGGGCCAGGGCGGCCAGGCCCCGCTGGAACGCCGCCTCTGCCTTGCTTCCCGGCTTCTTCGGACCCTTGAGCGCGGCGGCCAGCTCCGGACGCAGCTCCGCCGGGGTGGCGGCCGCCAAGGGGAGGGCGGCGCCTTGCACGCCCAGCTTGGTCAGCCGCTCGCGCTGCTCGGGCAGGAGCTGCGCCCAGGTGCCCGGCTCCTGCTGCCGCCACCTCCAGGTGCCGATGTCGTCGCCGTCGAAGACGACGCCGGGTGCGATGTAGGGCAGCACTCCGTCGGCGTCGACGAGGTCGGCGAGGACGCGGTAGTGGCGCTGCCAGTTCAGCGGCCAGGGGCAGTTCCAGTCGGGATCGATCGCCGCGAGCTGCTCCGCGCGCTCCGTCGCCCGCTTCGAGTCCTTGCCCAGGCCGCCCTTCCGCCGGAGGTTGGCCATGTGCTGGCCGATGGGCACCATTGCCTCGCCTTCGCCCCAGACGGCGTCCTGCCGGGGCGCGAGGTGCCCCATGGCCCGCCGGTAGGACCGGAGCGCGGCGAGCTTGGCCTCCCACGCTTCCTCGCCCGGTTCCCAGACCATCCCGGCCTCCGGGGCGTCCAGGAGCGTTTTGCGCCGGTCCTCCAGCTCTCCGGCCCGCAGCGCCTTTCGCTGCTGGTGCACCCAGCGTCCGAGGGGGAAGTCCTTGGTGACGCCGACCTCGACCTCGACGTCGTAGGGGACGGCGTAGACGCCGGTGATCTCGTTCTCCTTCCGCCACCGCAGCAGGGCTTGGTAGCCCTCCAGCCACACCAGCGACTCCGGCCGGTACACCCGCGTCCGGAGGAAGGCCGCGATTGTCGCCGCGTCGCGCGGGCTGGAGAAGTGCAGCAGCGCTGCTTCGGCGGCGGCCTGGGTGCCGCCGTCCTCCTGGTCCTCGCCGTCGCCGGCGCCGACGATCTGCCCGTTCTCGTCGCGCCGCAGGTGGACCTTGCGCTTGCCGCTGGTGAGCGCGCGGGAGGCGAGCTGCTCGACCAGGCGCTCATCATGCGAGCGCAGGCCCTGGAGCACGGCGACGAGGGGCTTGAAGCTGGCGGAGGCGACCATGTCGGTGGGGTCCTCGTTCGGCTCCAGGAACACCGGCACGATGATCCGCGCGACCTTGGTGGACCCGTCGCGGTTAAGTCGGAGCGCCCGCCCGATGTTCTGCACGATCTCGACCTGGGAGCCGCGGGTGTCGGCGAAGCACACGGCCTCGACGCCCCGCTCGCCGGTGATGTCCACGCCCTCTCCGAGGACGCGCACGGAGGCGAGGAAGGCGCGGTGCACCCGGCGGCCCGCGGCGTCGATGCCGTTCGCGAACTGGCGCAGGACCTCACGCCGCTCGGAGACGAGGTGGTCGCCGCACAGCCACGCCGACCACACCCGGTCCGCCGGCACGTGGCGGCCGGCCTCCAGCTCGTAGAACTCGGCCTCGATCGACGACGCGGGCAGCTTCTCCGCAGCCGCCAGGTCCTCGTCGGTGGCGTCGTTCAGGTACAGCGAGGCGGCCGTCTCCGGCAGCTTCTCCGCGAACGCCGCGGCTTCCTCGACCTTCTGGTGGAACGTCATGACGGTGCGGAGGTTCCAGGCGGCGGCGTGCTCCAGGAGCGCGGTCTGCAGCAGCGCCAGGCGCCGGCCCCGCCGGGCTTCCTCGGACTCGCCGAGGACGGGGGAGGGGTCGCGGATCTCCAGGACGTCGATCTCGAACCCGGCAAGGATTTCGCGCTCGATCGCCTCGCTTAGGCCAAGCTCCGCGAGCCACCTGCCGTAGGTGCCCTCCGGGTCATCGGCCATCGTCGCCAGCGCCACCTCCTGGCCGTCCGCGTCCTTCTGCGGCCGGGGCGCGGCGAGGATGCGCGGGGTCGCGGTCAGGTACAGCCGGAAGTCCGCCGGGATCCGCTGGTTATCGTGGATCGCCGCCCACGGCCGACCGAGATCACCAGCGGTTCCGTGGGCCTCATCCACGATGGCAAGGTCGAAACCGTCCATGCGCTGGCCGTAGAGCCGCTCCCCGCCTGTCAGAGCGGCCTCCAGCGGCCCGCGCACCTTGCGCCCACCCTCGGGAGCGTCGACGTCCTCACGGTCCACGAGGGAGGCGTACGTGGCGAACACGACGACCGGCCCGTGCCCGGCCCACAGGGCGAGCTGGATGGCGTTGGTGGTGGTCCGCACCCCCAGCGAGTTCAGCACCGGGTCGTTCTCCAGCGAGCACACCGCGACCATCGGGGCCCGATGGCCCACCGCGCGCCACGCCTGGGCGGTCTGCACGAGCAGGTCCAGGGTCGGGGCCGTGACGAGGATCCGCCCTTCCGCGAACGAATCCAGCGCGCACGCGGCGGCCATGATCGTCTTGCCGGAGCCGGTGGCGGACACGATCGTGCCCCGGGCACCCTGCGGGGGCACAGATGACCTTGCAGGAAATCCCACCCATTTCCGGAACGCTGACTTCTGGTCCACCTGGTGCTCACGGAGCTGGATCATCGAAACTGAACCTCACATTCGCCTCTCGCCGGAATCAAGCACAGGCAACTCAATCCATGTCACCGCAAGCCCTTCCAAGGTCCTTCAAGGGCAGATTAATTGACCTATATAGGATGGTCAGGAACGCTCAGGTACGGGAAAATAGGGGGCATGGCCGAAGACTTCTGTGAAGTAATGCTCCTGCCCAGTTCCCAGTGTGATCACTGCCGCACAGCGCGATCGGACCTTCCCCGCCGGGTCTACGTCACCAAGGGCGGGAACGTCTACCACCGGACCCCCAACTGTGAAGGCATCAAAGATGGCCAGCGATACGCCCGCTGGAGAGGCGACGAGATCCACGACGTTCAGTCCGTCCCACGGAGCGACGTGCAGGCCAAGCGAGGAGCCTGTGAAATATGCCGCCCCGACCTGCCTTCCAGACGATTCTAGCTAGTCGCCTATTTCTGCCAAGCGTACATGCTGCATCAACCTGATGCAGCAACCCGACACCACAACCCCCTCCTCGCCACCCCGCCCGACGTGCCGGCTTCCGCCGTCTGGCGGTTGCACACCCTTTGCCCACGGCTTGTTCCTGGTCGGGGTGGGTTGTCAGTGGTCTCGTACATGCTCATCAGGCAAGAGATCGGCATCGACCGCCCCCTCCTCCTGCCCGGCCTACGCCGGGTTCTCACTCGGGAGGTCGTGAGTAGGCGTACTCATGCGCGTGCGCCTGTTCATGGGCAGGGTGATGTTGCCGTGTCAGGTGTTCACAAGGGGAGGTAGTGCACGATGCGTACGAAGAACGCGTCCATGATGGCGGTGCTGGCCGCCGGCGCGATGACCGCGCTGGGGACCAGCCCGGCAGCGGCGGCCGATGTTCTGCTTCCGCATCCGGGCCCGGACGGCCTGGTGTGGGTTCAGGAGCAGGTCGGGGACGGGGGAGTGGTCTCAGCGGGCGCGTGGGGTGGCCTGCCGACCGTGCTGACGGTGGCGTGTGAGGGAGGCGGCACCATCAACGCGACAATGGAGTCGCAAGGCAACCATGTCGCCGAGCTCACCGTGGACTGTCCCGCCGGCACCACAGGCATAGGCACCGTGAGCATGGACCCCGGCAAGGTGACCGGGTCCTTCAACATCGGCATCGACGCCTCCGATGACACCATCCGCTGGGCCCTAACGGTCACCCAGCCCGAGTAGACCCATCCCTCCCCTAACCAGCCAGGCCCGCATCGCGGGCCCAACGGTTCTGGAGGCGCAGCCGGAAGGACCGTCAGGCGGGGGAGCGCAGCGGACCCGCCAGCCAGGTTGGAGCGAAGCGGAAGCCTGGTAGCGGGACGAAGTCCCGCCGGTCCGGGAGCGCAGCGGATGGACCGTCACCGAGCCTGCGCAGCAGGCTCGGTGTGCGGGTGGCGCAGCCACCCGCCGGCGCTCCCGCGGAGCGGGAGCGCAACGCCCCGGCGCA
>NZ_JBHYPS010000083.1:0-6875 GCF_042746075.1 Streptomyces sp. NPDC058758
GCCCCCGCTCCCTCGGAGCGGGGGCCCTTCGCACGTCCTAGACCACGTCGCCGGGCTTCGGCAGCGGCTTGCCGTACCAGAGCTCGATCAGCCGGGAGGCGATCGAGATGCCGTACGGCGGCAGCACCTCGCCCGAGGCGAAGCCGGCCTCCAGGTCCTCGCGGGAGAACCAGCGGGCCTCGTGGATCTCCTCGCCGTCGACCTCGATCTCCGGGGAGGTGGCCCGGGCGAAGAAGCCGAGCATCAGGCTGGACGGGAAGGGCCAGGGCTGGCTGGCCACGTAGGACACCTCGCCGACGGTGACGCCGGCCTCCTCGAAGACCTCCCGGACCACGGCCTGCTCGATCGACTCGCCCGGCTCGACGAACCCGGCCAGCGTCGAGAAGCGCCCCTCCGGCCAGTGCACCTGGCGGCCGAGCAGCGCCCGGTCCTGGTCGTCCGTGACCAGCATGATCACGGCGGGGTCGGTGCGCGGGTAGTGCTCGGCGCCGCAGACCGGGCAGCGGCGGATGTGCCCGGCGGCCGCGATCACCGTGCGCTCGCCGCAGCGGGAGCAGAAGCGGTGCAGGCGCTGCCAGTTCTCCAGGGCGACCGCGTGGGTCATCAGGCCCGCGTCGCGGGGCGACAGGAGCAGGCCGGCCTCGCGCAGGCCCGCCGGGCGCGCCGACTGGTCCATGCGGCCGGGCAGCGAGTCCTTCTGGAGCGCGAAGTAGGAGACCCCGTCGGCGTCGGTGCCGAGGAAGTACCGGTGGGTCTCGGTCATCGGCGCCTCGAACGCCGGGGTCATGACGAGTTCGGTGGTGCCGTCGGGGCGGTCGTCGATCAGCACCTGGCCGCCGGACACCACGAAGACGCGCGTGCTCGGGTGGCTCCAGGCGGCCGCCAGCCACGCCTCGTCGAGGCGGTGGTGGGCGGCGCGGTCGATCCCGCCCGGTGCGGTGAGCGAGATCGGACGGTCCGCGAACGCGTTGTTCAAGGTGCTCACAGGTGCTTCCAGCTCCCCCGGATCGATGTCGGTCATTACGGCGTCCCGCACCCGGCGCTCAGCGCTCGCCGGCCCGCAGGGCGGCCGGGAGGTCGCCCCACAGGTACGCGGTCGTCTCGACGCCCTTCATGAGGAGGTCCAGCTCGACCTTCTCGTTCGGCGCGTGCCAGCCGTCGGACGGGACCGAGATGCCCAGGAAGAGCACGGGCGCGTCCAGGACGTCCTGGAGGTCGGCGGCCGGTCCCGAGCCGCCCTCGCGGGTGTAGCGGACGGTGGCCCCGTCGAAGGCCCGGCTCATCGCCCCGGCCACCGCCGTGAGGGCCGGGTGGCCGAGCGGGGTGAGGCAGGGGCGGGTCGGGGCGCCGAAGACGGTCTCGTACCGGATCCCGGCGGGCACGAGTCCGGCCAGCCACTCCCGCACCAGCGTCTCGATCCGGTCCGGGTCCTGGCCGGCGACCAGCCGGAACGACAGCTTGAGGTGGGCGGAGGCGGGCACGATCGTCTTGCCGCCGGGGCCCTGGTAGCCGCCGCCGATGCCGTTGACCTCGGCGGTCGGGCGGGCCCAGACGCGCTCCAGGGTGGAGTGGCCGGCCTCGCCGAGGGTGCCGTGGGACTTGGCGGTGCGCAGCCAGGCGGCCTCGTCGAAGGGCAGTTCGGCGACGAGCCGCCGCTCGGCCTCCGTGAGGTCGGTCACCCCGTCGTAGAAGCCGGGGATCGCGACCCGCTCGTCGGCGTCGTGCAGGGCGGCGACGATCCGGCCGGCGATCGTGGCCGGGTTGGGCACGGCGCCGCCGAAGGAACCGGAGTGGATGTCCTGGTCGGGGCCGTACAGGTCGATCTCGCAGTCGGCGACCCCGCGCATGCCGGTACAGACGGTGGGGGTGGTCTCGGACCACATGCCCGTGTCGGAGACGATCACGACGTCGGCGGCGAGCCGGTCGGCCCGCTCCTCGACGAGCGCCCGGAAGTGCGGGGAGCCGGACTCCTCCTCGCCCTCCACCAGCAGTTTCAGGTGGACGGCGGGGGCGGTGCGGCCGGTCGCGGCGAGGTGGGCGCGGACCCCGAGGGTGTGGAAGAACACCTGGCCCTTGTCGTCGGCCGCCCCGCGCGCGTACATCCGGCCGTCGACGACGGTCGGTTCGAACGGGTCGGTGTGCCAGCCGTCCTCGCGGGCCGCCGGCTGCACGTCGTGGTGGCCGTAGACGAGGACCGTCGGCGCGTCGGGGTCGGCGGACGGCCACTCGGCGAAGACCGCCGGGGCCCCGTCGGTCTCCCAGACCTCGACCGTGGTGAAGCCGGTGTCCTTCAGGGCGCCGGCGAGCCAGTCGGCGCTGCGCCGCACGTCCCCGGCCCGCTCCGGCTGCGCCGACACGGACGGGATGCGCAGCCACTCGGCGAGGTCGCCGAGGAAGGCGGCGCGGTGCCGCTCGATGTAGGCGCGTACGGGCTGGACGACGCTGTCCGGGGTCTCGCTCATGCTCACGAGCCTATCCGGCGCCGGGGGGTGCCCCGCCCAGCAGGATCGCCTCCAGCTCCGCCCGCCCGGGCAGCCGGGCCGGGCGGGCCACCTCGCCCGTCCGCACGTACACGAACGCGGCGGCCACCTCCTCGGGGTCCAGGCCGTGCTGCTCGGCCCAGGCGAGCCGGTACAGCGCGAGCTGGAGGGGGTCGGCGGTGCGGTGGTGGCTGGTCTTCCAGTCGACGATCTCGTACGCCCCCGATTCCGGGTCCCGGTAGACGGCGTCGATCCGGCCCCGGACCACCCGGCCCGCCAGGGTGAGGTGGACGGGGACCTCCACGCGGTACGGGGTGCGGTGGGCGTACGGGGTGCGGGCGAAGGCCTCCTTGAGGGCCTCCAGGTCCCGCTCGTCGACGATCTCCGGCTCGCCGGCGAAGTCCTCGCCGCCGGGCAGCTCGTCCGGGCCGAGGAAGGGCAGCGGCAGCTCCTCGAACCGGGACTCCACCCAGGCGTGGAAGCGGGTGCCGCGGCGGGCGGCGGGCTGCGGGGGCTTGGGCATGGGCCTGGCCAGCTCCTGCGCGAAGCCGTCCGGGTCCTCGGCGAGGCGTATCACCTGGGAGGCGGAGAGGTAGGCGGGGAGGAGGACGTCCCTGGTGGTGGCGCGGGTGCGGTGCAGCTCCGCGGTGAGGGCGGCGAGGTCCCTGTCCCAGGAGGCGATGGTGCGGAGCTCCTCCGGGGTGAGCGGGGCCTCCCGGGGGCGCGGCACCGTGCCGGGGGCCTCCGCCGGGTCGTCCGGCAGCCAGAGGTCCTCGGGGTGCGGGTCCCGGGGACCGGGCGCCGTGGGCGGGGCGTCGTGCCCCTCCGTTCCTCCCCCCAGGACTTCGTCCGGGGAGGTGCCTCCGTGCGGAACGACGGCCCGCAACGCGGCGCGGACGTGGTCCGCCGCCTCGCGCCGGCGTCGCAGCGCCTCCTCGTCCAGCGGCAGCGGCCAGGGGAGGTCGCCGGTCGCCTCGGCCAGGAGGGGGTTCTCGGCGCCCTTCTCGGGTTCCTCCGCCCATGCCTCGATGTCGCCGTGGCCCTTCTCACAGTGGGCGTACAGCTCGTGGAGGAAGGCCGAGGGGCCCCGGGGCCTCTTCTGGGCGGGGCCCCACCAGTGGGCGGAGGCGAGGAGGAGGGTGCGGGGCCGGGTGAAGGTGACGTAGCCGAGGCGGAGCTCCTCGGTGTGCTGGTGGTCCGTCATCGCGGCCTTGAAGGACTTCATCGCGGCGGCGGTCCAGGCGTCGAGGTCCGGGAGGGTGGCGGCGTCGCCGCGCAGGGCGTGCGGGAGGACCTGCGGCTGGGAGGTCCAGGACTCGCGGGCGCGGGCGGACGGGAACTGGCCGGCGACCAGGCCGGGGACGGCGACGACGTCCCACTCCAGGCCCTTGGACTTGTGCGCGGTGAGGACCTTCACGGTGTTCTCGCCGCCCGGCAGGGCGTTGTCGAGGCCCTTCTCGAACCGGACGGCGGTGCGCAGGAAGCCGAGGAAGGCGAGGAGGCTCGCCTCGCCGTCGAGGGAGGCGAAGCCGGCGGCGACGTCCAGGAAGTTGCCCAGGGTCTCGCGGCGGCGGGCGGCGAGCGCGTGCGGGGAGGCCGACAGCTCGACCTCCAGGCCGGTGACGGTCAGGATCCGGTGGAGGACGTCCATGAGCGGGTCGGCGAGGGAGGCGCGCAGGGAGCGCAGTTCGGCGGCGAGGCGGGCGAAGCGGACCCGGGCCTCGGCGGAGAAGGGCAGGCCGTCGTCGGGGTGGCCGGCGGAGTCGAGGAAGGTGTCGAGGGCGTCGGCGAGCGAGACCACCTCGGCGGGGTCGACGCCCTCGACGGCGGCGGCGAGCCGCTGCCCGGGATCGGTCCCGGCGGCCCCGCCCCGGTGGACGAGGAGGCGGGCGCGGCGGCCGAGGAGGGCGAGGTCGCGGGGGCCGATGCGCCAGCGGGGGCCGGTGAGGAGGCGGACCAGGGAGGCGTTGGCCCCGGGGTCCTGGAGGACCTCGCAGACGGCGACGAGGTCGGCGACCTCGGGGAGGTGGAGCAGGCCGGAGAGGCCGACGACCTCGACGGGGACGTCGCGGGCGACGAGGGCGGCGTGGATCGCGGGGAAGTCGCCGGCGGTGCGGCACAGGACGGCCATGGAGCCGGGCTCGCGGCCGGTGGCGACGAGGTGGGCGAGGGAGTCGGCGAGCCAGTCGATCTCCTCCGCGTGGGTGGGAAGGAGGGCGATCCGGACGGTGCCGTCGGCCTCGGCGCCGGGGGCGGGGCGCAGCGCCTCCACGCCCGCGTGCATCGCGCGCAGGGGGGCGGCGAGGCCGTTGGCGAGGTCGAGGAGGCGGCCGCCGCTGCGGCGGTTCTCGGAGAGGGAGAAGCGGGTCGCGGGGGTGCCGTCGGCGTGCGGGAAGTGCTCGGGGAAGTCGTCGAGGTTGGCGACGGAGGCGCCGCGCCAGCCGTAGATGGCCTGGCAGGGGTCGCCGACGGCGGTGACGGGGTGGCCGGTGCCCTGGCCGAAGAGGCCGGAGAGGAGCAGGCGCTGGGCGACGGAGGTGTCCTGGTACTCGTCGAGGAGGACCACCCGGAACTCGTCGCGGAGGATCGCGCCGACCTCGGGGCGGGTGGTGGCGAGCCGCGCGGAGAGGGCGATCTGGTCGCCGAAGTCGAGGAGGTCGCGGGAGCGCTTGGCGGCCCGGTAGCGGGTGACGAGTCCGGTCAGTTCGCGGCGGGCCGCGGAGGTCTCGGGGAGCTTGCGCAGGTCGTCGTTGGTGAGCTTCGCGGTGGCGAGGGCGGTGAGCAGGCCGTCGTCGTACGCGAGGAGGTCGGCTGGCTCGACCAGGTGCTCGGCCAGCTCGGCGTCGAGCGCCAGCAGGCCCTCCACGAGGGCGGGGAAGGACTTGGTGAGCGCCGGGTACGGGCCGGGGGCCTCGCGCAGCACGCGCGCGGCGAGCTGGAAGCGGGTGGCGTCGGCGAGGAGCCGGGAGGTCGGTTCGAGGCCGATGCGCAGGCCGTGGTCGGTGAGGAGCTGCCCGGCGAAGGCGTGGTACGTGGAGATGCGGGGCTCGCCCGGCGGGTTGTCGGGGTCCACCGGGTCGGGGTCGGTGACGCCGGCGCGGACGAGGGCGGTGCGGACGCGCTCGGCGAGCTCCCCGGCGGCCTTGTTGGTGAAGGTGAGGCCGAGGACCCGCTCGGGGGCGACCTGGCCGGTGCCGACCAGCCACACGACCCGGGCCGCCATCACCGTGGTCTTTCCGGAGCCGGCTCCGGCCACGATGACCTGCGGGGCGGGCGGCGCGGTGATGCAGGCCGTCTGCTCCGGGGTGAAGGGGATGCCGAGGAGCTCCTTGAGCTGCTCGGGGTCGGTGAGGTGAGCGGTCACCGGAAGAGGCTAGCCGGACGGTCGGACATCCCCGTCCCGCGCGGTCCCCTCCCGCGAGGCCTCAGGCCCGGGTGCCGGGGTCGAGGCGGGAGAGGTCGACGGTCTCGTCGGCCGGCGGGGCGGTGACCTCCACCGGGCGGTCGTACGCGGAGAGGGTCATGGAACCGGGCTCGTCGCCGCCGGTCCTGACGACCTGTCGGATGTACGGCTTGCCCTCCTGGGCGACGGAGACGGTGGTGGTCTCGCCGGACTCCTTCTTCACGAGGGTCGCGACGGGGGTGTGGTCGACCTCGCGGTCGGGGCCGCGCGTGAGGCCGGCCCGGTCGTCCCCGCCCCGGCCGAGGTCGTCGAGGAGCGAGTCGAGGTCGCAGACCTCGTCGAGGTCGGCGCTGCCGGCCTGGCCGGGGGCGATCTTGAGCCAGCGGCCCTGGACGAGTTCGACGACCGGCGCGATCTGGTTCTCGGGGACTCCCTGGGAGGTCATGGAGATCCGCCAGAAGGCCTCGTCGCCCTTCATGTAGGTGACGCCGTCGACCCGGCGGAGTTCGGCCTCGCCGTCGTCGACGCCGATGCGGCCCCGGCAGGAGCCCTGGTCGTCGACGGAGAAGTCGACGTCGAGGTCCTGTCCCCCGGAGACGACCTGCCCGGTCATGCGCAGGGAGTCGGCGGAGCGGGTGGCGTCGACGCCCCGGTCCGCGATCTGCGCGGGGGTGAGCCCGTCGAAGGGGTCCGGGGACGGGGCGGCGGGGGCCGGCGCGGGGAGTCGGGAGACCGTCGCCGCGGGGGCCGCCGCCCCTGCCGGGGCGGTGCCCGCGACGGCGACGGCGGCGCAGAAGACGGCGGCGGCGCGGAGCCCCGGACGGCTGGACTGGGACCGCATACGAGCCTCCTCGTCCCCCCGGACCCTGTCACCAGGGTCGCCCCGCGCGCGCGTGGCCGCTAGGGCGTTTCCTTCGGATCATCTGATCGTTGGTTGATGTGTGTCGCTGACTGACGCCCAGTGGGCGAGGATCGAGCCGTTGCTGCCGGAC
>NZ_JBHYPS010000084.1:0-6378 GCF_042746075.1 Streptomyces sp. NPDC058758
TTGTTCGGGGGGGCCCTGCCCCGCTCCCCCGCGGGGGCCGGGCGGTGCCGGGGCGCCGCCCCCCCGGCGCCCTGCGCCCCCGGCCGGCGCGGCCGCCCCCCCCCCGCGCCCGCCCCGCCCCGCCCCCCCTTGCCCGGCCCGCCGCCCGAAAGGACCCCGCACCCCATGACTGCCGCCCCGGTCGCCCCGCCGACCGACGCCCTTCCGCACGCCCTGCTCGACGCGTCGCCCGACCGTGCCGACGCGGAGTTCCTGCGGCTGACCGACGCGCTGTGGAAGGACGGCGCGGCCACGGACGGGGCCCTGGCCGAGGTGCCCCGGCTGGTGGCCGCCCTGTCCGGCGCCGACGAGCTGCGCCAGGGTTACCTCGCGCTGCTGCTCGGACTCCTGGCCGAGACCGAGCACACCGCGGGCGGCGGGCCGCTGACCGAGGCGGTACGGTCCGGGCTCGCCGGCTATCTGCCGCTGCTCACCGGCTCCGAGCCGGGCGGTCCCACCCAGCTCGCCGCCCTGTACCTGCTCTCCCACCTCGGTGACGACCGGGAGCGGATCCTCGCCGCCGCGGCCGGCACCGAGCTCACCCCGGACGACCGTACCCGGCTGGAGCGCTGCCTGCAGCCGCTCGACCCCGAGGACGTCGTGCTGGGCCGGGTCTGGCCCTCGCCGTACGAGTGGCAGCTCGGCGCCGAGGAGCTGGCCTTCGACCAGGACTGGATCCGCGCCCTGTCGCCGGAGCAGCTCGCGGCGACCTGGTCGAGCGACACCCGCTCGGTGCTCGCGTACACCGGTGCGAAGGCCCTGTGGGCACTGCGCAACGGCCATCCGACGGTGGTCCGTGACACCAGCGTCCACGCCGACGCCCGGCCGGCCGAGCCGCCGGCCCCCCGCATCGAGGAGTTCAGCCGCTTCGCGAACGTGCTGCGCTGCCCCGCCTGCCGCGCCGCGCTGTCGTTCGCGGCCACCGGCGCGTCCTGCACGGGGTGCGAGCGGAGCTACACGCTGCCGCACGGGGTGCTCGACCTGTCCGCCGGCGCCGGCGAGCACGACGAGGACGACGTGCTGCAGAACGCGGCCGGTCTGCAGGGCATCGGCTTCCACTACGAGAACGTGCTGCGCCCGGCGTTCCTGCGGGTGATGGGGCAGAACTGGGGCGGGGCGATCAGCCCCGTCGACGAGGACGCCTACCTGACCGAGCAGCTGTCCGCGGTCGACGGTCCCGTCCTGGACGTGGCCGCGGGGGCGGGCCGCTGGACCGCCGTGGTCGCCGAGGCGGCCGCGGACGGCGGGGTGCTGGCCCTGGACCTGATCGCGCCCATGCTGGCCGGTCTACGGGCCCGGCTGCCCGAGATCGCGACGCTGCGGGCCAGCGCCCTCGCGCTTCCGGTGGCGGACTCCTCTCTGGCGGCGGTCAACTGCTGGAACGCGCTCCAGGCCCTGCCGGACGCGGGCCGGGCGATCTCCGAGATCGGTCGCGCGCTGCGGCCGGGCGGCAGGCTGACGCTGCTGACGTTCCGCTGGGCGTCCGACCCGGTCTACCGCTACTTCCAGGGCTCGCACGCGTTCCCGGGCAGCCCGGACGGCATCAAGCTGTTCGAGACCGAGCAGGTCCATGCCTGGCTGGACGAGGCGGGGCTCTCGCCGGTGGCCGAGACCGGCCCCGGCACCTTCGTCATCATCACGGCGGAAAAGCGCTGACGGCGCTTCCGGAGGTTCCGGGAAGTTCCCCGGAAACCGGGAAGAGCCCGATCGGCCGGTGTTCGACGGTCCCCGGGGGACCGTCGAGCACCGGCATTCGCACTGAGCAACATTGAATATGGAACCGCTCTTTGCTCGGTGCAACGATCCTTTCGGCCCAACTCCGGTGACCGATTCAGGAGAATTCATGCAGACCATCGAGGCGCCGTCCCGCGAAGAACTCGTCCGCCGTGCGACGGACCTGATTCCGCTGCTCCAGCGGAACGCACCGGTCGGCGAGGAGAACCGCAACCTGTCCCAGGAGACGGTGGATGCCCTCACCGAGGCCGGAATTCTCAAGATGCGTGTGCCGCACCGCTACGGCGGCTACCAGTCCGACATGCGCACCGTGGTCGACACGCTCGCCGAGCTCGCCCGGGGTGACGGCTCCGCCGCCTGGACCGCCTCGGTCTGGGCGATCAGCTCCTGGATGGTCGGCCTCTTCCCCGACGAGGTCCAGGACGAGGTCTTCTCGACCCCCGACGTCCGCATCAGCGGCATCCTCAGCCCGACCGCCATGGCCACTCCGGCCCCCGGCGGCATCGTGCTCAACGGCAAGTGGGCCTTCAACTCCGGTGTCCAGCACAGTCACTGGAACACCAACGCCGCCATCCTCATCGGTGAGGACGGCGAGCCGCAGCCGATCATGGTGGCCATCCCGATCTCCGACCTGACCATCGTGGACGACTGGCACACCGCCGGTCTGCGCGGCACCGGCAGCGTCAGCACGATCGCCGAGAACCTGTTCGTGCCGCAGGAGCGCGTGCTCCCGATGGTGCCGGTGCTCATGGGGCAGCACCGTTCGGTGCTCAACGCGGGCTCCCCGCTCTACAGCGCGCCGTTCATGCCGACCGCCTGCGCCACCATCTCCGCCCCGGCCCTCGGTCTCGCCCGCGCCGCCAAGGACGCGTTCCTGGACCGGCTGCCCGGCCGCAAGATCACGTACACCTCGTACGAGAGCCAGGCCGAGGCGCCGCTGACGCACCTCCAGGTCGCCGAGGCCACCGTGAAGATCGACGAGGCGGACTTCCACGCCCACCGCGCCGCCGCGATGGTCGACACCAAGGGAGCCGCCGGCGAGGAGTGGACGCTGGAGGAGCGGGCCCGGGTCCGCCTCGACCTCGGTGCCGTCACCCAGCGCGCCAAGGAGGCCGTGGACCTCCTCAACACCGCGAGCGGTGGCTCCTCGATCTACAGCTCGGTGCCGATCCAGCGCATCGAGCGGGACGTGCAGACCATCAACCTGCACGCGATCCTCCACCCCAACACCAACCTCGAACTGTACGGCCGGATCGTCTGCGGCCAGGAGCCCAACACCGTCTACCTGTAGGCCCACCCGAGATCCGCCGGAGGACTTCCCGATGGAAAGCCGCTGCCCCGTCGCCCTGGACCCCCTGGGCTCCGACATCCACGCCGAGGGCTCCCGCATACGGGCGCAGGGACCGGTGGCCCCGATCGAGTTGCCGGGCGGGGTGAGGGCCTGGTCGGTCACCGGCCACGCCGCCGCCCGGGAGATCCTCAGCGACCACCGCTTCTCCAAGGACGGCAGGCGCCACTTCGACGCCTACGTCAACGGCACGGTCGGCGAGGACTTCCCGCTGATCGGCTGGGTGCTCATGGAGAACATGACCACCGCCTACGGCGCCGACCACACCCGGCTGCGCAAGCCGTGCGCGCACGCCTTCACCCCGCGGCGGGTGGAGGCGCTGCGGCCGGCCGTGGAGGCGATCACCACCGAGCTGCTCGACGAGCTGGCCGCCCTTCCGGCCGGTGAGCCGGTGGACCTGAAGGGCCTGTTCGCCCACCCGCTGCCGGCCCGCGCCATCTGCGATCTGTTCGGGGTGCCCGCGGAGGACCGCGCCGAGATGCTGCGCGGCGGCGAGGTCAACGTCGACACCAGCATCTCGCCGGAGGAGGCCGCCGCCAACGTGGCCCGCTGGCACCAGGAGATGCTCGACTTCGTCGACTCCAAGCGGCGCTCGCCGGGCGACGACCTGACCAGTGACCTCGTCGCGGCCCAGCAGGCGGACAGCTCGCTGCTGTCGGACGACGAGCTGGTCGGCACGCTGCACATCATGCTCGCCACCGGCACCGAGCCGGTGAAGAACCTCATCGCCAACGCCGTGCTCGCCCTGCTGACGCACCCGGAGCAGCTCGCCCTGGTCCGCTCCGGCGAGGCGACCTGGCAGGACGTCATCCAGGAGACGCTGCGGGTGGAGGCGCCGGTGGCGCACCTGCCGTTCCGCTTCCCCGTGGAGGACGTCGAGATCGGCGGCGTCACCATCCCCAAGGGCGAGCCGGTGCTCGTCAACTACGCGGCGATCGGACGCGACCCCGAGGTGCACGGCGCGGACGCCGACCGCTTCGACATCACGCGCCCCGACAAGGAGAGCCTTTCCTTCGGGCACGCCATCTACCGCTGCATCGGCCAGCCGCTGGCCCTGCTGGAGGCGGAGATCGCGCTGGCCGCGCTGTTCGAGCGGTTCCCGCACCTGGGCCTGGCCGTGCCGGCCGGGTCCATCGCCCCGCAGGGCACGTTCATCATGAACGGCGTGGCCGAGCTGCCGGTGCTGCTCGACGCCCGCCCGACGACCATGAAGGCCGCCGTGGTGCCCGAGGTGGGGGCCACCTGGGAGCTGCGTGACGTCCCGGTGCCGCAGCCCGGCCCCGGTCAGGTGCTCATCCGGGTGCGGGCCAGCGGTCTGTGCCACAACGACCTCTGGCTGACCGACGGCCACTTCCCGTTCCCCGAGTTCGACCCGGTCGTGGTCGGCCACGAGGCGGCGGGCGACGTCGTCGCCGTGGGCCCCGGCGTCACCCACCGCAAGGTCGGTGACCGGGTCGGCGCGACCTGGGTGCAGGGCACCTGCGGGACGTGCGACTACTGCCGGCTCAACCTGCCGCTGACCGGCCAGTCCGGCATGAACTGCGCGGCACCCGTGATGAGCGGTCTGACCGTCCCCGGGCACCACGCCGAGTACGTGACCGTGCTCGCCGACTCGACGGTGCTGCTGCCCGACGAGGTCAGCTACGTGCAGGCGGCGCCCGTCCTGTGCGCCGGTTACACCTCGTGGAGCGCGCTGCGCGCCGCCGACCCCAAGCCGCACGAGCGGGTGGCGGTCCTCGGCATCGGCGGCCTCGGCCACCTGGCGCTGCAGTTCTCCCGGGCGTGCGGCTTCGACACGGTCGCGATCACCCGCTCCCCCGACAAGCACGACCTGGCCCGCGAGCTGGGGGCCTCCACCGTCGTGGCCGACGGCGCGGAGCTGGCGGCCGCGGGCGGCGCCGACGTGATCCTGGTGACCGGCACCTCGTACGAGGCGGCCACCGAAGCGCTGCAGGGACTGCGCCCCAACGGGCGTCTGGTGCTCGCCACCATCGACCCCGAGGGGTCCTTCTCGATCGGGCCGACCAGCCCGGTCTGGGCACAGCGCCAGCAGATCATCGGCGCCACCCACAACGGTCTCGAACAGCTCACCGAGGCGCTGCGGCTGGTCGCCGAGGGCAAGGTCGACCCGATGGTCGAGGTCTTCCCCAAGGAGCGGATCGCCGAGGCGGTCGCCCTGGCCGCCAAGGGCGAGGTCCGGTTCCGGGCCGTCGTCACCTACTGAACCGCCACCGATCCGCCGTCACCGCCAGGAGCAGGAGAGATGAGCACAACGACCGAGCGGGCGATCCGCGAGGGGGAGCGCTGGGACCAGTCGTCCCCGGTCTCCGACGTCTTCAACGAGGGCCAGGCGCACCTGAGCTACTGGTTCGGTCCGGACGACGACACCCCGATGGCGGAGGCCTCGCGCCGGCTGACCCGCAAGGTCGTCGACGTGCTCGGCGTACGGGCCGGCCAGCGGGTCCTCGACGCGGGCTGCGGCCCCGGCGGCCCGGCGCTGCTGGTCGCCGAGGAGACCGGCGCCGACGTCACGGGCGTGACGGTCAGCGGCTTCGAGGCCGGTGCCGGCACGGAGAAGGCCGCCGCGCGCGGCCTGTCCGACCGGCTCCGGTTCGAGCACGGCAGCTACGCCGAGCTCGGCCACCACGCCGACGGCTCGTTCGACGCCGTGATGGCGATGGAGTCGCTCCAGTACGCGCCGGACCTGGCCGCGGCGCTCGCCGAGCTGTTCCGGGTGGTGCGTCCGGGCGGTGCCCTGACGATGACCGACTACACGCTGGCCCCGGGCGTGCCGCGGGACGAGCGGGACGTGCTCGCCGAGAAGCTGGCCCTGCCGCTGCTCCAGCCGGTCGAGGAGTGGCTGGTGGCGCTGCGCGCGGCGGGTTTCCACGTCGAGGAGTGGACCCAGTGCGGCCCGCGTGTGTTCGGCATGGGCCCGAAGTACGTGGAGGCCGCCGAGGAGGGCCGGGAGACGTTGCGCGCCGCCTTCGGCGACGAGGCGGTCGCCGGGCTCAAGGAGGCGATGGCCGACTTCTTCAGTCCGGGCTCCGAGCGCATCGCGTACAGCATCGTCACGGTCCGCAGGCCTCGCGTCTGAACGCCCCGCGTCCCCGTGACGCGGAAAACCCGAGGGGGGGCGCCCCGGGGGGGGGGGGGCCCCCCCGCGGCGCCGGCGGGGGGGGGGGGGGGCCCGCGGGGGGGGGGGCCGCCCGGGCCCCCCCCCCGCGGAGGCGGGCGGCGGGGTGGGGGGCCCCGCG
>NZ_JBHYPS010000085.1:0-6363 GCF_042746075.1 Streptomyces sp. NPDC058758
GGGGTTTTCTTGTTTTGTGTTTTCCTTATTTTACCCGCTTTTCACTACCCGGGGCTTACGCTGGGCGGCGGCGGGGGGGGGGGGGGGGGCCCCCCCCCCCCCCCCCCCGGCCATGGGGAGGGAAAGAAATGCGCGAGACGATGAGACGCGGCCTGGCCACCCTGCTGGGCCTGGCCACCCTGGGGGCCCTCGGCGTGGCGACGGCCGCGCCCGCCCAGGCGGAGCCGAGCGACTGCCCGAAGGGCTACTTCTGCGCCTGGACGACGGCGCACGCCACGGGCACGATGCTCAAGACCACCAAGAGCATGCCGACGCTCGGCACCTGGGACAACAAGATCCAGTCGGTCTCCAACCGTACGAACCAGTACGCGTGCGGCTACGACGAGCCCAACTACACGTCCTCGTACTGGAGCGTCGGCACCCGTGAGCCCGACCCGGGCGGCACGGAGTGGGGCGGCTTCGGCCTGAGCTCGGTGAGCTCGATCAAGCTCGTCCCGACGGAGCGCGAGTGCACGGGCCCCGCGTACCCGTCCTGGTCCGCCGTCGCGGAGTCCTCGACCCGTTCCTCCTTCGCCAACCTGGACGGCAACCTCGTCGCGGATCTCCTGGTCCGTGACAAGGCGGGCCGCCTGTGGTTCCTCCCGGGCAACGGCGGCGGCAAGCTGGTGGGTTCGGGCTGGAACGCGATGAACGCCCTGACCCGGCACGGCGACTTCTCCGGTGACGGCAAGGAGGACGTGATCGCCC
Organism: Streptomyces sp. NPDC058758; assembly: GCF_042746075.1. Classification (NCBI taxonomy): domain Bacteria; kingdom Bacillati; phylum Actinomycetota; class Actinomycetes; order Kitasatosporales; family Streptomycetaceae; genus Streptomyces; species Streptomyces sp. NPDC058758. The sequence goes on from NZ_JBHYPS010000085.1 coordinate 748, forward strand.
GCGAGGCGTCCACCGGCAAGCTGTGGCTGTACAAGGGCGACGGCACCGGTTACGTCGGCTCGCGCCTGCTGATCGGCACGGGCGGCTGGAACTCCATGAACCACCTCACCGCCTTCGGCGACCTGTCCGGCGACGGCCGCTCCGACCTCCTCGCGGTGGAGCGGTCCACGGGCAAGCTGTGGCTCTACCCCGGCACGGCCACGGGCCCGCTCGGCGCCCGCAAGCTGATCGGCGCCGGCGGCTGGAACGGCATGAACGCGCTGGTCGCCCCCGGCGACCTGAACGGCGACGGCAAGGCCGACCTCCTCGCCCGCGAAGCGTCGACGGGCAAGCTCTGGCGCTACCCGACCAAGCCCGGCGCCCTCGGCTCCCGGCTCCTCGTCGGCGGCGGCTGGAACGTGATGAAGACGTTCGTCGGCATCGGCAACGTCGAGTACGGCGACCCCAACGACCTGCTGACCATCACCGGCAGCGGCGCCTCGACCTCCCTCACGGCCACCTCCTGCCAGGGCGCCGGCTGCCTGATGGTGTACCCCGGCAAGGGCACCGGCGGCCTGAACCCGGGCTACGGCGACGGCAACGACTACAACTGGGACGACATGAACGCCGTCTTCTGACGGTTCGCCCCACGCCGAAGGGCCTCCACCCGCGACGGGTCGGAGGCCCTTCGGCGTGTACGCGCCCGCCGGGCCGGAGGCCGCTCCCGACGGTCGAAGATCCGTTCGTGGAGGGAGAGTCGCTCCCGGGCGATGGTGGCTGCGCTACGGTGACGGAAACGTCACGCTCCGTAAAAGGGGCGGCCCCCGGAGGTGCGACAACACCACCCGGGGGCCTTCACTGCTAGTGGATACATGGAGTCCACCAGAAATGCTTCGGCATGCTATCGCGCCCTCGTCGGCGTACACGAAGGTCTCGCACAGTGTCGTCCGGAATCCGCGGCTGAACAGCGACGCGAAGATCCTCCTCGTCTACCTCCAGGGTCTCCCGGAGAGCGCGGCCACCGCGAAGCCGCTCGGCGGGCACGCCGTGGACCTGGGCATGAAGCCCCGGGCGTACCAGCGGGCGAAGGAAGCGCTCACGGCGTGCGGATACCTGCACGAGTGGCGGTGGCAGGGTGGCCGGGGCCGCTGGATCACCGAGCAGCTCATCACGAACGTCACCCTCACGCGCGACGAGGCGACGGCGGTGCGGGACGGCGACCGGTCACCGACTGTGCCGTTTCCGACGGTCGGCGGACCGGGCACCCGGGAACTCGGCGGCTCTCCCACAGATGAAGACGGGGAGAAGAACACCCCCCACCCACCCACCGAAGAGCCCCCGGAGTCACCGGAGTCCCCGCGGAGCGAGCACCCGGATGAGGCCGAAGCTCCGGCCGCGACCGAAGTCCCGCTCGCGGGAACGGCTTCCGGCGAGGGGGCCCACGTCGCCCGGGCGGAGCGGCTGCTGCTGTCGCTGCGGCACGAGAACCGGGATCTGCTGCTCGGGGTGCGCGAGGCGCGGGGGCTCGCCGCTCTGGCGGCGGAGTGGCTCTGCCGGGGGGTCTCGCCCGGCGACCTGCGGCACGCCCTGACGGCGCGCCTGCCCCGTGGCGGCGTCCGGTCGGCGGCCGGGTTCCTGCGGTACCGGCTGGTGGAGAAGCTTCCGCCGGAGCCGGGGGAGGCGTGGTTCGAGGAGGCGCCGGGCGCGGCGCCCGGTGCGCTCGTGGAGTGCGAGGGGCCGGGGGAGGCCCATGTGTTCCGGCCGGTGGGGGACGAGACCCGCTGTGGGTCCTGCCGCCGTGAGGGCGCCCCGGGTGCCCGGGGCCCGGAGCACCGGCCCGGCCGCGCGGCGGACTGGCGCGAGCGCGTGGCCGAGGCGTTCGCCGAACGCCCCGGGCTCGCGTGGAGCGCGCTCGACCGCCCGGCGGGCCCGGCCCCGTCCGGCGGCTGACGTGCGGCGCCCGACACGGACGGCCCCGCACGCCCGCCCACCGGGCCTCCACCGGGCCGTCCGCGCCCGCCCCGGCCGGGGAGGGAGCCCGCTAGCCTGGCCGGGTGATACGTGCCTGGCTGACGCCGATCCTGCTGGCCCTCGCGGGGGTGCTCGTCGCGGGGAGCCGCGCGGCGGGCGGGAGCCGGGTCTCCGGTCTGGCCCTCCTGGCGCTCTTCCTGCTGCTCGCCTTCCTCAACTCGCCTCTGGTCTTCCCCCGTTCGCTCACCTCCGCCGAGGCCCTGCGCCGCAGCGGGGCCGACGGGCGGCCGGTCGTCTACTGGCGGCCCGGCTGCACGTACTGCATGCGGCTCCGGGCCCGGCTCGGCGGCCGGGCCCGGCAGGCGTACTGGGTGAACATCTGGCGCGACCCGGAGGCCGCGGCGGCGGTCCGCGCCGTCAACGACGGCAACGAGACCGTGCCCACCGTCCTCCTGGCCGGCCGCCACCACACCAACCCGGACCCGGCGTGGCTCCGCGCCCGGCTCGACGCCACCGGCCCCCGACGCCCCTGAGCTCAGGCGTCCCGCTCCGGCACGGCGACCCCGTGGGCCGGGAAGGCGCCGGTCAGCATCGCGTACTGCTCGGGGGTGAGCCGGTCCCGCCTCCAGATCGCCTGCGCGGTCATCGTCGTCCGGGAGACGGCGGCGGTCAGACCACCGCCGGGCCGGGCGGCCCGCAGCTCCTCCGCGCGCGGGTGGAAGGCGTCCCGGACCAGCTTCTGGAGGGCGGAGAAGCGCGCCGCGTCGAACTTCGGCACGGCGGTGAGGTCGAAGGAGCCGGCGGCGACCGCCACCGCCGTGGCGTGCCGGATCTCCTGGAGGGAGTCCAGGGGCAGGCGGGAGGCGGCGGCGACGAAGGCGGCGACTTCGGGCGGGATCGTGGAGGACATGCGAGCAGGTTCCCACGGGCCTCCGACACCCCCCGCCGCCGACGGCTATCGCACCGTTCCGGCGGCCACGGGGGTGTCGGCCGCCCCCGTCCCGGCCGCCCCCGACCCGGCGGGCTCCGCCCCGGCAGCCTCAGTCCCGGCCGCCCCGGAACGGCCGCGCAGGCCGAAGGCGCTGACCAGAGCGGCGACGAGGGCGGCGGCCAGCGGGACCACGAGGGCCGCGCGGTAGCCGTCGAGCAGGGCCGCGGGCGAGGTGCCGTCGGTCGCCGCGACCTGGACGGCGGCCACCGCCGACAGGCCCAGCGCCGCTCCGAACTGGAAGGACGTGTACAGCAGTCCGCCGGCCACCCCCTGCTCCTCCTCCGCGACGCCCTCGGTCGCGACGATGGTGAGCGGGCCGTACGCGAGGGAGAAGGCCAGGCCCAGGGCGATCAGGCTGGGGAACATCGCCGGATACGTCCAGTCCGCGCCGACCGGCAGGAACAGCGCGTACGCCAGGGCGGCCAGCAGCAGCCCGCCGAAGATGACCCGGGCGTTGCCGAACCGGGCCACGAGCCGGGGCGTCAGGGTCGGCGAGAGGACCGCGTCCACGCCGATGACGATCAGGGCGAGACTCGTCTGGAGCGTCGACCAGCCGCGCAGCTCCTGGAGGTAGAGCACGGCGACGAACTGGAAGCCGAAGAAGCCCGCGGCGAAGAGCATGCCCGCCAGGTTGGCGCGGACGAGTCCGCCGTCGCGGAGCAGGCCCGGACGGACCAGGGGCGAGGCGGAACGGCGCTCGACGGCGGCGAAGACGAGGAAGAGGGCGAGGCTCGCGCCGATCGTGCCGGCCGTCCAGAGGGCGGGGACGTGGGTGGCGCGCTCGACGCCGAAGACGAGGAGCAGGATGGCGGCGGTGACGCTGACCGCCCCCGCCAGGCCGACGCCCCGCCCCTTCCGGTCGGGGCGCGGCGACGCGGGGATGAGCGCGACCGCGGCGACCAGGATGACCAGGGAGGGGACGACGGGCGCGAAGAACACCCAGCGCCAGTCGGCGGCGGCCAGCAGCCCGCCGGCCACCAGGCCGAGGGAGAAGCCGCCGGCCGCGGTGCCCGAGTAGACCAGCAGGGCCTTGTCGCGCCGCGGGCCCTCCTCGAAGCTCGTGGTGATGATCGACAGGCCGGCGGGGGTCATGAAGGCCGCGGCGACGCCGGTCACGAAGCGGGCGGCGATCAGCATCCAGCCCTCGGTGGCGAGACCGCCGAGGCCGGAGAAGAGCAGGAAGACGCCGAGCCAGAGGACGAACATCCGCCGCCGCCCGAAGAGGTCGGCGGCCCGGCCGCCCAGCAGCATGAAACCGCCGTAGCCCAGCACGTAGGCGCTCATCACCCACTGGAGCGTGCCGGTGGACAGGCCCAGGTCCTCGCGGATCGACGGCAGCGCCACGTTGAGCATGGCGACGTCGATGCCTTCGAGGAAGATCGCGCCGCAGAGCACCAGGAGCACGCCCCACGCGCGCCCGCTCATGCGGCCGGTGTCGCTGCCCGGAAGGAAGGGAGGGGTGGATGTGGACACGGGAGGACCCCTTGTCGACGAAGGAAGGGTGGTGCGGGACGGCCGCACGCCGGAGTCGCGCACGCGGGGTTCCCTTGAAGTCCACGCGGAGAAACGGAAGCTGACGGCGAATCACGGTAAGGGAGTCCGGTTTTCGCTTGTCGGCCCTCGAATCATCCGGCAGCCTGGGGAGGCATGGAAGAACGCACTTTCACGTCACCTGGTCACTGCGAGGGAACCGAGCAGGAGTACGCGGTCCTCCAGTGGGACGCCCGCGAGGGGTGCGAAGTGCGCCAGATCCTCGACCGGGTCGCCGACAAGTGGTCGCTGCTGACCATCGCCCACCTGGAGCGCGAGCCGCTGCGTTTCTCCGCACTCCGCCGCCGCATCGACGGCATCAGCCAGCGGATGCTGACCGTGACACTCCGCCAGCTCGAACGGGACGGCCTCGTCCGGCGGACCGTCCACCCCGTGGTCCCGCCCCGCGTCGAGTACGCGCTCACGCCGCTCGGCGGCACCCTGCACACCACGATCCAGGCCCTGGTCGGCTGGACCGAACTCCACCAGGACGAGATCGCCCGCGCCCGCGCCGACTTCGACAGCCGGCAGGAGGCCCTCGCTCCGTAGCGCGACCGCCCCGGTACCTCCGGCGCCCCGGAGGTGACCGCCCGGGAAAACCCGTGGCCGCCGCCGATCCCGCCCGGATACGGTCGCCGCCATGACCAGCCCCGCCCCCGGCCCGCAGGCCCGGCCGACGACGACCCTCTGGCGCCCCACCGGCCCCGAGGAGCTCGCTCTCGTCCGCGCGCTCGACTGGCGCGCCTGGCCGCCCCGGCTGCCCGAGCAGCCGATCTTCTACCCGGTGCTCGACGAGGACTACGCGATCCGCATCGCCCGCGACTGGAACGTGAAGCACAGCGGCTCCGGCTACGTCACCCGCTTCGAGGTCGACTCCGCCTTCCTGGCGCGCTACCCCGTCCGGCAGGCCGGCGGCCGCACGATCCTGGAGCTGTGGGTGCCGGCCGAGGAGCTGGACGAGTTCAACGCGCACATCGTGGGGCCGATCACGGTCACCCACGAGTTCCACTGACCGGGCCGGCCGAGGAAAAAAGAGGGGGGGGGGCCCCGGGCGCGGGGGGGGCCCCGGGAACGGACGCCGGAAGGCCCCGCCCCCCCCGAGATGAGAGCCCGCCCGAGAGGAGGGGCCCGCCGCCGCCAACCCC
>NZ_JBHYPS010000086.1:0-5762 GCF_042746075.1 Streptomyces sp. NPDC058758
TTTTTTTTTTTTTTTTTTTTTTTTTTGGTGTGTTGGGTTTTTTTTTTTTTTTTTTAGTCCCGGCCCGGGGGCGTGCCCGGGAACGGCCGGAGGCCACGCCGCGCGCCCGGTCAGGCAGGGAAGGAGAAGTAGAGCACCTCGCTGTAGAAGGACGCGAAGTGCCGCTGCCAGTCGGCCCGGACCGAAGCCAGCCAGTCGTCGTTCCGGCCGGCGATCGCCGCCTCGGCCCCGGCGACGGCGGCGGGGATGTCCTCGGACACCAGACGCCGCACGCTCGCCACCGGATCGTCGTCCGTCATCGAGACGATCTCCCCCGTCTCCAGGACGAAGTGCTTCGCCTGCTGCTTCTCCAGGTGGCCCGTGGTCCTGGCGACGCATTCGGCGAACTCGGCGTCGTCCTCCAGACCCTTGCCGACCACGTGCAGGAGGTCGCGGAGCAGGGCCGCCCCGTCGGCGTAGTCCGCGGCGATGCCGATCGGAGGGTTCCAGATCATGGACGGGACGATCGTCGTCCCGCGCCCCGCCAAGAGCTTGTGCGCGAGCGGGACGTCCCAGTTGTGCTCGGAGACGCATCGGATCCGCTGGGGGATCCCCGCCTCGTCCGGCATCGAGTCTGCGGAGTAGAGATACGAACGATTTGCCATGGCGGGGACGCTAACACCGGCCACCGACAACGCCCGTGCCAAGATGCGACGCACCGGGGGCAGATCACGGCCGCCCTCCAAGACCGGAGCCTCCCGCCGCTGCTCCGCCGCGGCGCCCACCGGACCATCGACACCGGGAAGACGGCCCGCGTCCTCCACGAGCCCTCCACCCGAGGCGGGAAAGGACCCCATGAGCTTCGACGTCTATGTGTGGCGCTTCGAGAACGGTGAACCGGCGGCGCTGGACCTGAGCGTCGCGCACGAGGTCCTCGCCCCCCACGTGGCGGAGCGGGACCCGGAGACGAACCACCTGCTGGTGCGTACGGCGTGAAGGGGGCAGGCGGACGTGTACCTCCACGACCCGACCGGCATCACCGTCAACCGCTTCGGCGGGGACGGGATCATGGACCTCCTGGCCCTCCTGCTGCGACGGCTGGATGCCGTGCTCGTCGTCCCGGGCGGGCCGACCGTGCTCCGGCGGGACGAGGACCGCGCACTCCTGCCCGCCGCGCTCAGGGACGAGTGGCCGGTCGTCGTGGCCCGTACCGGCGCGGAGATCGACCGGGCGGTCCGGGGCGGTCACGGGGCACGGCAGGGTGCCTTTTGAGCCGATCCCGGTGATCGGCACCCTCCGCCGCCGCTCACCACGGGATGATCGGACGAGTTGCCGAGGGCGGACGCCGACTGCCGCCGGGGCGGGGGAGGGTGCGAGTGCGTACGAGCGGCCATCGGTTCAATCCGCCGCCGAACTGGCCGCCGGCCGGGGGCTGGGTGCCCCCGGAGGGCTGGCGGCCCGACCCGTCCTGGCCGCCGCCTCCGCCCGGCTGGCAGCTGTGGCTGGCCGACGCGCCCGAAGACGAACCCCGGACGGCCGCCGTTCCCCACCAGTACGTGCCCCTGACCGCCGCTCCCGCCGGCCGGAAGAGGAGCTGGTTCGGCCGTCGGCGGCGCGACGAGGCGAGCGAACTGGAGGAGCTGCGGCAGTGGATCGCGCAGACCCAGGGCGCGGACGCCGCCCAGGTCGCCGGACTCGTCCAGCGGACCCGCCAGGAGGCGGCCGGGCTGCGTACGCGGGCGGAGACGGAGGCCGAAGCCGTCGTCGCACAGGCCCGCCAGGTCGCCAAGGACATCAAGGCCGACGCCAAGCAGACGGCGAAGGACACCGAGCGGGTCCGCAAGGAAGCCGAGCGGTACCGCGGCGAGATCCACCAGGCGGAGAGCCGCCTGACCGAGCTGCGCGCCCAGATCGTCACCACCGACGAGACGGTCCTGCTGCAGCAGGCCGGCATCTACGCCTACCACCACCAGCTCCACGACGCCGTCGCCTACCGCAGCCGCCTGGACTCCCTCAAGGCCGAGATCAAGAACCTCGCACGCGACGACCGGGCGGTTCTCGCCGCCACCGACTGGACCGTCAACGGCTCCGCCCGCGAAGGCCGCAAGATGATCCGCGACTTCTCCAAACTGATGCTCCGCGCCTACAACGCCGAAGCCGACTACGCCGTCCGCACCATGCGCCCCCACCGCCTCGCCTCACTGGTCGACCGCCTCTACAAGAGCCGGGAGACCATCGCCAGGCTCGGCGCCACCATGCACATCCGGATCTCCGACGCCTACCACGACGCCCGCGTCCGCGAACTGCAGCTGACCGCCGACTTCCTGCAGAAGAAGGACGAGGAGAAGGAGGCCCAGCGCGAGGCGCGAGCGCGCGAACGCGAGGAGGCGGCCGCCCAGCGCGAGCTGGACCGCGAGCGGGAGAAGCTCAACAAGGAACTCCACCACTACGAGGCCGCCATCGCACGCGTGCGCGCCCAGGGCGACCACGAGGCCGTGCGCGACATGGAGGCCAAGCTCGCCGAGATCCAGCAGGCGCTCCAGGACGTCGACGCCCGCGCGGCGAACGTCCGTACCGGATACGTCTACGTCGTCTCCAACATCGGCGCCTTCGGGGACAGCATCGTCAAGATCGGCATGACCCGCCGCCTCGAACCCCTCGACCGCGTCTACGAACTCAGCGGCGCCGCCGTCCCCTTCCGCTTCGACGTCCACGCACTCATCTTCAGCAAGGACGCCGTCGCCCTCGAAACCCGCCTCCACCAGGAATTCGCCGACCGCCGCGTCAACCGCGTCAACAGCAGGAAGGAGTTCTTCCACGTCACCCCCGCCGAGGTGCGCACCGCACTGGAACGCTTCGCGGGCGAGCACCTGGTGGAGTTCACCGAGACCCCGCAAGCACTCGAATGGCGCGCCAGCACGGCGGGTTGACGGCGACCCGCGGACCCGTACCCCCTCACGGCGCCCCGCGGGGGCGCCGCCCGACGGGACCCGGGCCTGCGGGGTCAGGTGCCGGTCGGAGCGCCGGCGGTGCCGAGGAGCGGGGCGACCCGGTCGGGGTGGGTCAGCTGGGGGTAGTGGCCGGCTCCGGCGATCTCGGTCACCGGCAGGCCGACGGTCCCGACCAGGGGGTCCTCCGAGCCCACGACGAGCCGGACCGGGACGCTCACCCGGTCCAGCAGGGCCCGCCCTTGCCGGCGCCCGGCGACGTCCCCGCGCAGGGACGCGGCCACGCGCCGCGCCACCCCGGGACGCCTCAGATCGGCCGCGGCGCTCCGTACCTCCGGCCCTTCGGGAACCCCGAGCGTCCGGGCCAGCCGGGCGGCCGGCATGCGGCGCAGCACCGGCGCGGCCAGGCCCGAGCGGGCGAACCGTGGCGCCGGTGCCTGCAGGAACGACGGGGAGACGAGGACGAGTCCGCCGACGCGGTCCGGATGGTCGACGGCGAAGCGGAGGGCCGGCCCGCAGGCCAGGGAGTGCGCGACGAGCACGGGACGGGTCCGCACCGGGCTCATCAGATCGGCCAGCCACTCCTCGACCGGCCGGTCCGAGGGAGCCGAGCGCCCCAGGCCGGGAAGGTCGGGGGCGAGGACCGGGCCGGAAAGACGGGCGGCGACGGGCGCCCAGAGGTCGGCGTTCATCGGCAGGCCGTGCAGCAGGACGTGGGAGGGGCGGTGCCGGTCGCCGGTCACCCAGGTCGGACCGCCCGCCACGGTGTGGAAGCCGTACGGGCTCCGCCAGGGCGATGCGGAGCCGAAGCGGGCGGCCACCAGGTCGTCCGCCCAGGCGCGCAGGGCATCGGTCGCCGGAGGCACGGCCAGGCCGGCGCGCGCGGCGAAGGCACGGGCGGAGGCCGTCGGATAGCGGTCGGCCGACAGGAACGACAGGGTCTCGGGGTCGGCGCCGGTCAACCGCCGCGGCAGCCGCCGCAGCAGGCCGACGGGAACGGTTCTGCGGGGTGCCCGTACGCCCATGTGGGCGGCCACCGTGCGGATCAGCTCGGGCAGCAGCGGGGTGTCGTCGTCGAGCACCCAGTAGTGCTCGCCCGCGGGCGACGCGGGGATCTCCGCCAGGAACCGCACGAGGTGGTCGATCGTCGTGATCGGCAGGAAGGTGTCGGGGCCACCGGGCAGCGCGGGGAGCCGCCCGTTCCACAGGTCCTCGACGAGAGCGGCCAGGCCGATGTACTGGCCGGGCCCGATCACGGTGCTGGGATTGACGATGGTCAGCGGCACCGAAAGTTCCCCGGCGCGGGTCCGCACCGCGAGGTCGGCCTCGCACTTCGACGCCTCGTAGGCTCCCGGCCCGGCGTAGTCGGGGGAGCCGTCGGCCGCGCTCACCCGGTACCCGCTGATGTGCACGAGCCTGCGCAGCCGGGGCAGCCCGGCGGCCCATTCGAGCACGTTCAGCGCCCCGGTGACGTTGACCGACCGCGCCTCCCGTTCGCCGAGGCCGAAGGCGAAGCGGCCGGCGGCGTTGTAGACGTCCCGGACTTCGGGCAGCTCCGCCAGCGGGCGGGTGATGTCGACGGTGACGATCTCGAGTGCGCGGAGGTCGACGCCCCGGGACGCCAGCCAGGGGGTGAGGGTGTCCTTGCGCACGGCCGCCGCCACCCGCTGACCCCGGGCGAGCAGCTCGGCGACGAGGGAGCGGCCGATGAAACCGGTGGCGCCGAAGACGATCGCGTCCATGGAACTCCTCTGAATAGATCGGTCTACATATTTTTTGGGCAGGAAAAGGCCCGCCGGTGACGGCGGGCCGTGTCAGCCGAGCAGGACGCCGATCTGGCGGGCGACCCTGTCCAGGGGCTCCTTGCTGCGGTGCGTCCGGGCCAGCAGGAGCGCGCCCTCGACGAGGGCGAGGACGGTGACCGCGAGGTCGTCGGCGTCCGTCCGGCCGGCCAGCCGTTCCCGCAGAGCCGCCTCCCACGAGCCGTAGACCTCCGAACAGGCCTCCTGCAGCGGGTCGTTGGTGCTGGCGGTCTCCAGCGCGACGGTGGCCACCGGGCACCCCTTGCGCCACCCCGACTCCTCCAGTCGCTCGCCCAGGTGGCGCAGCACCGCCTCGACGAACCCCGCCACCGACGTACTGGAGTCCGCCAGGCCCTCCAGGTCGCCGCCGATCGCGCGACCGGCCCGCCGCACGGACTCGCCGACCAACTGGTCCTTCCCGCCGGGAAAGTGGAAGTACAGCGAGCCGCGAGGCGCACCACTGGCCGCGATCACCTGATTGAGCCCGGCACCGGGGTACCCCCCGGCCTCGAGCAACTCCTGCGTCGCGTCCAGCAACCGGTCCCGCGTCTCCGCGCCCTTCAGTCCCATACGGCAACAGTAGACCGATCTACATATTATTTCCATCGAGTGCGCACCGGCCCCGTCGCCGGGCTCCGACCGCCGCACTCCTCCGGCCGGGCCGCCCATCCTTCCCTCGCGAGTCGATCCCCGGGTATGCGACGATCACGACGTGGTCCTCCCTGCCCCTCCGTCGTCCCGTCCGCCGCGCTCGCCCGCCCGTCCCGAGTCGGCCGCGTACGTACTGGCGGCGCTGCTGGACCGCTCACTGGCCCGGATGGCGGAGGCCGCGGCAGACGTCCGCCTGTTCGACCGGGAAGCCATTCGCACGGCATCGGACGTCTGGGACAACAACCTGTTCCCGCTGTTCTGGGCCGCGAGTACGTCCAGCGCCCATAACTGATCATTTCAGAATGAGGTTCGGAGGCGTCGCAAGCAGATGATGCTGCAGGCGAGTTGGAGCAGTCCGAGGTGGAGGTCGGCTCGTATCTCG
>NZ_JBHYPS010000087.1:0-5532 GCF_042746075.1 Streptomyces sp. NPDC058758
TGGCTCTACAAGGGCACGGGCAAGGCGGCCGGCCCGTTCACCGCCCGCACCCGGATCGGCGGCGGCTGGAACACGTACAACCACCTGTTCTGACCGGGGCGGTCCCTCGCGCGTTCATGCGTCCGCAGGCCCAACTTCCCTCGAACGAGGGGTGGTTGTCCGATTTCGGGCCTGCGGAACGGGACGGGTGGATACCCTCGGCGGCGAGCCGACAATGGGGGTGCCCTCTCCGTGGTCAACATCCGCAGCCTTGACCCGTCCGCCTCGCCGCTGGACTACTACGGTTCCGAACTCCGCCGCCTCAGGGAGGACTCCGGCCTCAGCCAGGCGGACCTCGGCGCCATCGTCTTCTGCACCGGGTCCCTCGTCGGCCAGATCGAGACGGCGAGGAAGATCCCCACCCGCGAGTTCTCCGAACGCATCGACGCGGCCCTGATGACGGGCGGGTTCTTCACGCGGCTGGTGGGCCTGGTGCTGAGGAGCCAGCTCCCGAGCTGGTTCCAGGAGTACGCGGAGCTGGAGGCGAAGGCGGCGTACATCTCGACGTACCAGTGCCAGCTCGTCTACGGCCTGCTCCAGACCCCTGAGTACGCCCGTGCGGTGTTGAGCGTCGAATACACGGACCGGCTGGACGAGATGGTCGCCGCCCGGACGGAGCGTCAGCGGGTTCTGGAGCGCAGTCGCCCGCCCGTGCTGTGGGTGGTGCTGGACGAGGCCGTCCTGCATCGGGAGATCGGTGGCCCGGAGGTGATGCGAGCGCAGCTGGAGCATCTGCGGTCCTTCGTCAAGAAGCCTTGGGTGCAGGTTCAGGTGCTGCCGTTCGAGGTCGGGGAGCACGCGGGCGTGGTCGGGTCGTTCACCGTCCTGCGGTTCGAGAAGGACCCCGACGTCTTCTATTCCGAGAGCTACGACTCCGGTCACATGACCGCCAATCCGCAAGTGATCAGGGAACGTTTCGTCGGTTACTCTCGCCTCCAGGCTGCGGCCCTCTCCGTGGAGGAGTCGGCCGAGCTGATCGCTCGCGTCATGGAGGAACGGTATGGGCACGGTGCAGTGGCGTAAGTCGTCGTACAGCGGTTCCAACGGCGGCGAGTGCATCGAGTGCGCCCCCCTCGGCTCCGCCGCCTGGCGTAAGTCCTCCTTCAGCGGCAACACCGGCGGCGAGTGCGTCGAGGTCGCCGATCTCGTGGCTCACGTCGCCGTCCGGGACTCCAAGGACGTCGCCCGCCCGCACTTCCGGGTCGCGCCCGCCGCGTTCGCGGTCTTCGTGGAGGCGGCCGCGCGGGGGCGTGTCTGAGCTGCGCCTTAGGGCGCGGGGATGAACGACTTCAGCCCCGCATCCGAGCCCGCGCCCGCCACCCGTTCCTGCTGCGGCGTCGGCTGTCCGGGGCGGGCCGGCTTCGCGGGATGCGGCTGCGGCCGCCCTCTTCTCCGAGAGTCACGGCTTCCGGCGGCGCGTCAAGGACGCCTACGGCGTCGCTGCGCGATGGGCTGCGCCCACCCTTGACCCGCCACCGGAAGCCGTGCGGCACGACTCGGAGGGCGGCCCGGGGAACGGGCCCACGCCAGAGCCCCGCCGGTCGGTCGCCGCCGTCCGGCGCCTGCGGCCCGGTGGGAGCGGCGAGGCCGGGCATCGCTCCCGTTCCCCGACTGCTGCCGCCCGGTGGGGTGGGGCTCCGGGTATCGCTGCCACGCGTCGACGGGCGCGGGCCGGTGGGGTGGGGCTCGGTTTGTGGCGGGCGGGGGTGGGGCCGTGCCGGTGGCCGGGGCGGGTTCAGGCCTTGCCGGTTGCCCTGTATGGGCGGGGAACGAACGTAACTCGCGCGGGAGAGACCACCCTGTCCCCAAAATCCCCCGATAGGGGGCATTCCGCCCCGCATGGGTCCCTGCCTTGGCTTCCGCGTCGAGTTACGTTCGTTTCGCCCCTCCGCAACGGCCGGCAGGGACCCCCCGGACGCGGACAGGGCGTCTTCTTCCACTCCCCCGCACCACCGACCCCACCCGAACCATGCCCACCTCGCACGCCACAAGCCGAGCCCCACCCCACCGGGCGGCACTCACCGACCGGCCGAAGCGATACCCGGGCCCCACCGCCCGACCGTCGGCACCGCCCCAACCTCGCGCGCCACAAACCGAGCCCCACCCCACCGGGCGACAGCCGTCAAGAAACGGGAGCGTTGCCCGGCCTCGCCGGTCCCACCGGGCCGTAGACGCACGCGCGTCCTGGCCGTCAACCGGGGCTCTGGCGTGGGCCCGTTTCCCGGGCCGCCCTCCGAGTTGTGCCGCACGGCTTCCGGTGGCGGGTCAAGGGTGGGCGCAGCCCATCGCGCAGCGACGCCGTAGGCGCCCTTGACGCGCCGCCGGAAGCCGTGACTCTCGGAGAAGAGGGCGGCCGCAGCCGCATCCCGCGAAGTCGGCCCGCCCCCCGGGCCCCTCAGGTGGTGGTGGCGATCTCGCGGGCCATGGTGAGCAGGGACCGGGTCGCGGGGTGGGGGAAGGCGTCGCGCCAGGCGAGGAGGACGGGGAGGGGCGGGGCGTCGGGCAGGGGGCGGTAGGTGACGCCGGGGTGGGGGTGGAGGGCGGCCGTCGAGGCGGAGGAGACGCCCACGCCCCGGGCGGCGGCGATCGCGGTGAGCCAGTCGTCGGTGTTGGCGACCGTCAGGGCGCTCGTGGGGCGGTGGGGGAGGGGCCACAGGGTGAGGGTGGTCGTCCCGGAGACGGTGTTGAGGACGACCGTCTGGTCCGCCAGGTCGAGGAGCGTGAGGGTGCCCGGGCGGTCCGCGAGCGGGCTGTCTGCGGGGAGCGCGGCGACCCGTGGTTCCGTGGTCAGTTCGGCCGTGACCAGGCCGGGGGCCTCGACGGCGCCGCGCAGCAGGGCCGCGTCGACCTGGCCCCGCGCGAGGCCGGCGGTGCGGTCGTCGACGCGCAGGAGTTCCAGCGGCGTCTCGGGGTGTTCGCGCTGCCAGCGGCGCAGCAGCGGGGTCGTGTAGGGGCCGAAGGCGGACCAGGCGTGGCCGAGGCGCAGGGGGCGGTGGCGGAGCCGTGCGGGGTCGACGGCCGCGTCGAAGGCGGCGAGGGCGGCGGCGGCCCGCTCGCGGAAGGCGCGGCCTTCGGCGGTGAGGGCGAGGTGGTGGGTGGAGCGGTCGACGAGCCGGGCGCCGAGGTGCCGTTCGAGGGCGGCGAGGGTCCGGGAGACGGCGGGCTGCGTGAGGTGGAGGCGGGCGGCGGCGCGGGTGAGGTTCTCCTCCTCGGCGATGGCGAGGAAGCAGCGGAGGTGGCGCAGCTCGATGCGCAGGGTCATGTTTCTGAAGCATAACCGCAGCGTGATCGGTATTTCCGCTGGTGGAACCGGGCTCCGTAGCGTGGAAGCGGAATGCGGTCGTCAGAGTGCGGGGGAGTGCATTACTCTGGACTGAGGGTCTAGTGCAGTGAACTTTGGAGGTGTGGCGGTGAGCGTGGACAGCCAGGTGCCGACGACGGCGGCGGGGGCGGCCTCCGGTCCCGTGGCGGATCCCTCGACGGGCGTGCGGGCCGGGGCGGCCACGGGCGGGCGCCCCGGGCGCGCCCCCGGCGGCGCGTCCCGCCGCTTCGGGCCCGTCGCGCTCGTCGTCGCGGGCGGGCTGTCCGTGCAGTTCGGCTCGGCCGTCGCCGTCCTGCTGATGCCCCGGGCCGGTGCGCTCGGGGTGGTCACGCTGCGGCTCGTGCTCGCCGCGCTCGTGCTGCTGCTGGTCTGCCGGCCCAAGGTGCGCGGCTACAGCCGCGCCGACTGGGGGACGGTCGTCGCCTTCGGCACCGCCATGGCGGGCATGAACGTCCTCTTCTACCAGTCGATCGACCGGATCCCGCTCGGCGCCGCCGTCACCCTGGAGGTGCTCGGCCCGCTGGTCCTCTCCGTCATCGCCTCCCGCCGGCTCGTGAACCTCCTCTGGGCCGGGCTCGCGTTCGGCGGCGTCGCCCTGCTCGGCGGCGGGGGCTTCGACGGGCTCGACCCGCTCGGCGCGGGCTTCGCGCTCGCGGCGGGCGCCATGTGGGCCGCGTACATCGTGTTCAGCGCCCGCACCGGCCGCCGCTTCCCGCAGGCCGACGGCCTCGCGCTCGCGATGGCCTTCGGCGCGGTCCTCAGCCTGCCGCTCGGCGTCGCCGAGGCGGGCGGGGCGCTGCTCGTCCCGTCGACGATCGCGCTGGGCCTCGGCGTCGCGCTGCTCTCCTCGGTGCTGCCGTACACCCTCGAACTCCTCGCCCTGCGCCGCCTGCCCGCCCCCACCTTCGCCGTCCTGATGAGCCTGGAACCCGCCATCGCCGCCGGTGCGGGCTTCCTCGTCCTGCACCAGGCCCTCTCCGTCACGGACGGCCTCGCGATCGCGCTCGTCATCGCGGCGAGCATCGGCGCGGTGCGTACGCAGAGAGCCGCCGTCGCCACGTAGCCCCGAGACCCGACCCTTCACGTCGCCGAGGAGCGCTCCGGATCACCCCGGAGCGCTCCTCGGCGTTTGCGGCATAGCGTTCATTCTCTTCTCATTGCAATGCTCTGGCATATGACGTTGCGTTAACTCTCATTCCATTGCAATGAAATTATTGGCTTGAGCTGCGAAGATGTCATTCCAGTGCAACGAATCTGTTGTCGAGAAGTGGAAAGCAACGTAGCTTTTTCCGTGTCGGAAACGCCGACGCCGCTTCAGAGGAGCAGACATCATGCAGACCTTCGCCGCCACCGCCCCGATCGCCGCCGTCGTTGCCGTCCCGGCCGGCAGCCTCTGCTTCATCGCCGCCGACCGCGCCGACGCGACCGTGGAGGTCCGTCCCTCCAGCCCCGCGAAGTCCCGTGACGTGAAGGCCGCCGAGGCGGTCGACGTCTCGTTCGCCGACGGGGTGCTGCGGATCACCGCCCCCGAGGCGAAGAACCAGCTCTTCGGCGCCTCCGGTTCCGTCGAGATCACCGTGCGGCTCCCGGCCGGCTCCTCCGTCGAGGGCCGGGCCGCCGCCGGGGAGCTGCGGGGCGTCGGCCGGCTCGGGGACGTCGCCTTCGAGGCCGCCCAGGGCTCGGTCAAGCTCGACGAGGCCGCGAGCGCCCGCCTCACCCTCCAGGACGGCCCCCTCACCATCGGCCGCCTGACCGGCTCCGCCGAACTCACCACCGCCCGCGGCGACCTCACCGTCACCGAGGCCGTCGCCGGCACCGTCGTCCTCGACACCCGGGCCGGCTCCATCACCGTCGGCGCCGCCCGCGGCACCTCCGCCGCCCTCGACGCCGGCACCGCCCTCGGCCGCGTCTCCAACAGCCTGCGGAACGCCGCCGGCCAGGACGCCGAGCTCACCATCCGCGCCACCACCGCCCTCGGCGACATCACCGCCCACGCCAACTGACCGCCCCGCCCGCGCACCCACCCACGGACTCCGAGGAGAAACCCGTCATGACGAACCCCGCCATCGCGGCGAACGGTCTGCGCAAGTCGTACGGCGACAAGGTCGTCCTCGACGGTGTCGACCTCCACATCCCGGCCGGCTCCGTCTTCGCGCTGCTCGGTCCCAACG
>NZ_JBHYPS010000088.1:0-4693 GCF_042746075.1 Streptomyces sp. NPDC058758
ATCCCCGCCGTCTCCACAGCCACCGGCACCACCCTCACCACCGGACAATGGACCTCCCCCGACTACTGGACCGACCAACTCCGCGGCACCGTCCGTTTCACCGACGCCATACGCACCCTGGAAACCACCGGCGTCACCACCTACGTGGAGGTGGGACCCGACGGCGTGTGCGCGTCGATGGCCGCGGAGTCGGTGACGGAGGCGGACGGCAAGGTGACGGTTCCGGCCCTGCGCAAGGGCAGGCCCGAGGTGTCGACCCTGCTGTCCGCCCTCGGGGCGGCCTTCGCCCGGGGCACGGCGGTCGACTGGGCCGCGTACTTCGCGGAGACCGGGGCGCGGCGCGTCGGTCTGCCCACGTACGCCTTCCAGGAGGAGCGGTACTGGCTGGAGGCCGCCGCCGGCGGCTCGCCCGCGGTGGCGACGGCGTCGGCCGGCGGGCATCCGCTGCTCGGCTCGCCGGTCGGGATCGCGGGTTCCGCCGAGACCGTGTTCACCAGCCGGATCCCGGCGGGCGGCCACCCCGTGCTGCCCCTGCACGACGTGCTGGGGGCGGCCGTGGTGCCCGCGGCGGCGCTGGTGGAGCTCGCGGTGCGCGCGGGCGACGAGATCGGCTGCTCCGCCCTGGCGGAGTTCGGGATCCGGGAGCCGCTGGTGCTGCCCGCCGAGGGCGCCCTGCAGGTGCAGGTGCGGGCCGGGACCGGCGACGGTGAGGGGCGACCCGGCGTGTCGGTCCACTCCCGGCCCGACGGCGACTCCACGGCGGCGTGGACCCTGCACGCCCAGGGGCGCTATCTGTCCGACGACCCGGCCGACGACGCCGCTCGCCGGCCGGTCCCGGCCGGCGGCACGGACATCGCCCTGCCGCCGGAGTCGGCGGACGAGGCCCGGCGGTACGTGATCCATCCGCGGCTGCTCGACGAGGCGCTCGCCGGCCGCGTCGGCGGAGCCGGCGCGGTGTCCGTACCGGTCGACTGGCGTGAGGTGCGGCTGCACGCCGGCGGAGCCACCGCCGTGACGGCCGAGGTGGTCGAACTCGACGCGGACACGGTCTCCCTCCGCCTCACCGACCCCGCGGGGCAGCTGGTGGCCACGGTCGGGGCGATCGCGTACCGGGACGTTCCGGTGGAGCGGTTCCGGGCCGGGCGGGGCGAGAGCGCCGAGAGCGTCTTCGGTGTCGAGTGGAGTCCGGCGGCCGGGGCAGGCGCGGTACGGCCGGTGCGCTGGGGTGTCCTCGGCGAGGGCGCCGTGGCGCCGACCGGCGCCACGGGCACCGAGGTGGTCGCGCGGTTCGACGGCGTCGCCGCGGCGGCGACCGCTGTCGCAGGGCTCGACGCGGTGGCCCTGCCGTGGCCGGACTCCGGTGCGGAGGGGCTCGCGGCGGCCGTGCACGACCGTCTGGAGCACGCCCTGGACCTGCTGCGGCGGTGGCTCGCCGACGAGCGGCTCGCCGGGACCCCGCTGGTCGTGCTGACCCGTGGGGCGGTGGCCGCCGGCGGTGCGGAGGCGCCGAGTCCGGCGGGTGCCGCGCTGTGGGGTCTGGTGCGTTCGGCGCGGTCCGAGGCGGCACCGGGCCGCATCGTGCTCGTCGACACCGACGGGGACGTCCCGGCGGAGCGGTTGTCCGCGATCCTGGCGAGCGGGGCGGCCGAGGCGGTCGTGCGCGGTGGCGCCGTCCTGACGCCGCGACTGCGGCGTGTTCCCGGTGCCGGGGCGCCGGGCAGGCCGTCCTGGGCGACCGGGGGAACCGTTCTGATCACCGGTGGCACCGGCGCCCTGGGCTCCGTCGTCGCGAGGCATCTCGCGGCGGAGTACGGCGCCGCCCACCTGCTGCTCGTCGGACGGACCGGTGAGGAGGCCGACGGTGCGGCGGAATTGACCGCCGACCTCAAGGAGCTCGGCGCGGAGGTCACGGTCGCGGCCTGCGACGTGGCGGACCGCGACGCGCTCGCCGCGCTGCTCGCGAAGGTTCCGGCCGACCGCCCGCTGACCGGTGTCGTGCACGCCGCGGGTGTGCTCGACAACGGTCTGATCGACGCCTTGACGCCCGAGCGGCTGCACGCGGTGCTGCGCCCGAAGGTCGACGGGGCCTGGAACCTGCACGAGCTGACGCGGGACACGGAACTCGGCGTGTTCGTGCTCTTCTCCTCCACCGTGGGCGTGTTCGGCGGCCCCGGCCAGGCCAACTACGCGGCGGCCAACGCCTTCCTCGACGGTCTCGCCGGGCACCGGCGGGCGCACGGCCTGCCCGCGGTCTCCGTGGCCTGGGGGCTGTGGGAGGGGGGCGGCATCAACGGGCGTCTCCACGACAAGGACCTCCAGCGGTTCGTGCGCAGCGGGTTTCTGCCGACGACACCGGAACAGGGGCTCGCGCTGTTCGACCGGGCGCTCGGCGCGGACGCGGCGGCGGTCGTCGCCACCCCGTTGAGCCTCGACGACATCCGCGCCGGCGACGGCGTCCCGCTCCTGCTGCGCACCGTGGCGGGAGGACGACCGGTGCGGCGCGCGGCCGGGACGGCCGGCTCGGCCGAGCGGTCCCCGGCCGAGCGGTTCGCCCTGCTGTCGCCGGCCGAACGGGAGTCGACGGCGCTGTCCCTCGTACGCACCGAGCTGGCGGCGGTGCTCGGGCACGCGTCCGTCGACGCCGTGGCGCCGGAGCGTCCCTTCCAGGAGCTGGGCCTGGACTCCATGACCGGTGTGGAGCTGCGCGACCGGCTCAACGCCGCCACCGGGATCCGGCTGCCCGCGACCATGGTCTTCGACCACCCCACGCCCGCGGCGCTCGCCGAGCACGTGGTGCGGCAGTGGGAGGACCTGGCAGCCGCCGCCGAGGGCTCGGCCGTCCTCGCCGAACTCGACCGGCTGGAGGCCGCCCTGGCCACCCCGCCGCAGGGCGAGGCGGAGCGGTCGGAGATCTCGGCGCGGCTCCGGGGCCTGCTCGCGCAGCTGACCGGCGTCGAGGAGGAGCCTTCGGCCCCGGAGGCGACGGCGACCCTCGCGGCGGCGTCGGCAGACGAGCTCTTCAGCTTCATCGACTCCCGGCTCGGCCGCTCCGCCACCTGACCACGCCCCGCAGGCTCCGCGTCTCTCGGCCCTCTGTGCGCCTCTAGGAGAAATCGATCCCGTATGTCCAATGAAGAGAAGCTCGTCGAGTACCTCAGGTGGGTCACCGCCGATCTCCACAAGGCGCAGCAAAGGCTCGCCGAGCTGGAGTCCGGGGCCGCCGAACCCGTCGCGATCGTCTCGATGGCGTGCCGGCTCCCGGGCGGGGTGGCCTCACCCGAGGACCTGTGGCGGATGGTGGCCGACGGAGTCGACGCCATCTCCGGCTTCCCCACCGACCGCGGCTGGGACCTGGACGCCCTGTACGACCCCGACCCGAACACGCCCGGCACCTCCTACACGCGCGAGGGCGGCTTCCTGCACGACGCGGCGCTCTTCGACGCGGGGTTCTTCGGCATCTCGCCGCGTGAGGCGCAGGCGATGGACCCGCAGCAGCGGCTGCTCCTGGAGACGGCGTGGGAGGCCTTCGAGCGGGCCGGCATCGACCCGACGTCGCTGCGGGGCAGCCGTACCGGTGTGTACGCGGGCGTGGTGGAGCAGAGCTATCTGGGGCTCGAAGGCCCCGAGGAGTTCGAGGGCTATCTCCTCACGAGCAAGCTGAGCAGTGTCGCCTCGGGCCGCATCGCCTACACCTTCGGCCTCGAGGGGCCCGCGATCTCGGTGGACACGGCGTGTTCGTCGTCGCTGGTGGCCCTGCACCTCGCGGCGAACGCGCTGCGGTCCGGCGAGTGCGACCTGGCGCTCGCGGGCGGGGTGACGGTGACGGCGACCCCCAGCGGCTTCGTCGACTTCTCCCGGCAGAACGGGCTGGCCCCGGACGGGCGCATCAAGTCGTTCGCGGCCGCCGCCGACGGCACCTCCTGGTCCGAGGGCGTCGGACTCCTCCTGGTCGAACGCCTCTCCGACGCCCGGGCCAACGGCCACACCGTCCTCGCCGTCCTGCGCGGCTCCGCCGTCAACCAGGACGGCGCGAGCAACGGACTGACCGCCCCCAACGGCCCCTCACAGGAACGCGTCATCCGCGAGGCCCTCACCCACGCCGGCCTCACCGCGAACGACGTCGACGCCGTCGAGGCCCACGGCACCGGAACCCGCCTCGGCGACCCCATCGAAGCCCAGGCCCTCCTCGCCACCTACGGACAGAACCGGGACCGACACCCCCTCTACCTCGGCTCGCTGAAGTCCAACATCGGGCACACGGTCGCGGCGGCGGGTGTCAGCGGCGTCATCAAGATGGTGCAGGCCATGCGCCACGGCGTGCTGCCGAAGACCCTCCACGTCGACGCGCCCACCCCCATGGTCGACTGGAGCACCGGCGACGTCGAACTCCTCACCGAGGAACGTGCCTGGCCGGACAAGGAGGGGGAGCCGCGGCGCGCCGCGGTGTCCGCCTTCGGTGTGAGCGGGACGAACGCGCACGTGATCCTGGAGGAGGCGCCGGCCGAGGAACCGGCGGACGCCCCCGGGACGGACACCGCGCCCGCCCCCGCCGAGCGCGCCCGCCCGTCCGTCCTCCCCTTCGTCCTGTCGGCCAGGAGCGAGCCCGCCCTGCGCGCCCAGGCCGCACGTCTCCTCGCCCACCTCGACGCCCACCCCGAACTGGACGACCTCGACCTCGCCCACTCCCTGGCCA
>NZ_JBHYPS010000089.1:0-2721 GCF_042746075.1 Streptomyces sp. NPDC058758
AGGTCCTGGGCCTGGAGCGGGTCGGCGTCCACGACGACTACCTGGCACTGGGCGGAGACTCCATCCTGTCCATCCAGGTCGTCGCCAAGGCCCGCGGGGCCGGCCTCCGGATCACCCCGCGCCAGATCTTCGAGCACCCCACGATCGCCGCCCTCGGCCGGCAGGCCGAACTCCTCCCCGAGGACGGCGGCGACCGGGACGAGGACGGCACCGGCGCCGTGCTCGACGGCACGGCCGCACCGCTGCCCGCCGGGCTCGTCGCCTCCTGGGAACGCGACCACGGCCCCCTGCACGCCGTGTGGCCCATGTCCGGCCTCCAGCAGGGAATGCTCTACCACGCCCTCGCCGAGCCCCGGTCGGACGCCTACACCGAGCAGCTGGTGTGCACCCTGAGCGGCACCCTCGACCCGGAGACCTTCCTCGACGCCTGGCGCCGTGCCGTGAACCGGCACTCCGCCCTGCGCGCGCGCTGCGCCTGGCAGGAGACGGACACGCCCCTGCTCGTCGTGCCGCGGACCGTCGACGTGCCCGCCGTGTACGAGGACTGGACGGCGGACGGCGACGGCAGGACGGCCGAGGAGCGCGTCGAGGAGTTCCTGGCGGGCGACCGCGGCGCGGGCTTCGAGCTGAGCGGCGGCCCCCTGGTGCGGCTCGCGCTCTTCCGCACCGCCCAGGACGCCTGGACCTTCGTGTGGACCAACCACCACATCCTCATCGACGGCTGGTCGCTGCCCGTCGTCGCCGGCGACGCGTTCGCGCTCTACGCCGCCTCGCGCACCGGCACCGAAGCCGCCCTCGCCCCCGCTCCCGACTACGGGGCCTTCGTGCGCTGGAACGCGGGCCGTGACCGCGCCGAGGACGAGGCCTTCTGGCGCAAGCAGCTCACCGGCCTCACCGCCCCGGCACTGCTGGCCCCCGTCCGGGCCGCGGGCGACGGCACCGGCGCGGGTGCGCACGAGCCCGCGCTGCGGCTGCCCGACGAGCGGTCCCGGAGCCTGCGTGCCCTCGCCCGTGAGCGGGGGGTCACCGTCGCCGCGCTGGTCCATGCCGCGTGGTCCCTGGTGGTCGCCCGGCGCACCGGCGCCCGGGACCTGGCGGTCGGCAGCGTGCTCTCCGGACGCCCCGCCGAGATCGACGGCATCGAGCGCACCGTCGGCCTGTTCATCAACACCCTGCCGCTGCGCGTGCGGGTCTCCGACGACATGCGGGCCGAGGACTGGCTCACCGCCGTCCACCAGTGCCTCCAGGACCTCACCGACCACCAGCACGCCCCGCTCGCCGACGTCACCTCCTGGAGCGGGGCCCCGGCCGGCGCCCAGCTCTTCGACTCGATCGTCGTGGTCGAGAACTACCCCTTCGAGGGGCTCGCCACCGACGGCTTCACCGTGGACAGCGGTCGCCTCGTCGAGCGCACCACCTACCCGGTCAGCGTCCAGGTCATGCCCGGCGAGCACCTGGAGCTGCGGCTGTCCGTCGACGCGGCGGCCTTCGACGCCGCCGCCGCGCAGCGGCTCCTCGACGACCTCGACCACGCCCTGGACGCGCTCACCGGCGACCCGGGGACCCTCTTGGGCGATCTCGGTGTCGGTGGTGCCGGTGTGGTGGCGGAGTGGTCGGGTGCCGGGGTGGAGGCGGTGGGTGAGGGCCGGCCGGTGTTCGAGGCGGTCGTGGCCCACGCGGCCGTGGCGCCGCACGACGTGGCGTTGGTGGATGCCGAGCGTGAGTGGACGTACGGCGAGGTGGAGCGGGCGTCGGCGGTGGTGGCGGTGCGGCTGCGGGAGCTGGGCGTGGGTCCGGAGTCCGTGGTGGGGTTGTGCCTGCCGCGCGGTGCGCTGATGGCGGTGGCGATGCTGGGTGTGCAGCGGGCCGGTGGTGCGTGGCTGGCGCTGGATCCCTCGTACCCGGCCGAGCGGCTGCGGCTGATGGCCGGTGAGGCGGCCTGCGCCGCCGTCCTGTGCGGCGGTGCGCAGCGGGAGCTGCTCGACGGGCTCCTGCCCGCCGGTACCGCGGTGCTCGACGCCGACGGGCTCGACCTGGCGGCGGAGGCCGACCGGGCGGGTCTGGACGCGGCGCACCCGGACGACCTCGCCTACCTGGTCTTCACCTCGGGTTCCACCGGCCGGCCCAAGGGCGTCGCCGTGACCCACGGCCAGCTGGCCGGACACCTCGAACAGGTCGGCGGAGTCTTCGGGCTGACCTCCCGCGACCGGGTCCTGGTCTTCGGCTCCTTCTCCTTCGACGTGACCACCGAGCAGCTGTTCGGACCGCTGATCGGAGGCGGTGCGGCCGTGATCCGGCCCGACGGGCTCCTCGGCGCCGACGAGCTGCTCGCCTTCCTGGCGGACCACCGGGTCACCGTCTTCAACCCGCCGACCGGGCTGTGGCGGCAGCTGGCCACCGCCCTCGCCGACGGTGCGGCCGTGCCCGCCGCGTCGGCCGTCCGCCTCACCGTCGTCGGCGGCGACGCCATGCCCGCCGCGGAGACCGGGATCTGGCGGCGCACGGTGGGCGGTCGCGTCCTCAACGCCTACGGGCCCACCGAGACCGTGATCACCGCCACCGTCCACGAGGTCGCCGGAGACGACGCGGCGGGAACCGTCCCCCTCGGGCGGCCGCTGCCCGGCCGCACCGTGTTCGTGCTGGACGGTTCTCTGCGGCCGGTGGCCGCGGGCGGTGTGGGTGAGTTGTATGTGGGTGGTGCGGGTGTGGCGCGTGGTTATG
>NZ_JBHYPS010000090.1:0-2582 GCF_042746075.1 Streptomyces sp. NPDC058758
CGGTTGATGCCGTCGATCAGGGAGTGACGGCAGCCGTACTTGTTGTCGAACTTCGACTTCGTCACGGCGTCGTTCACGTTGATCGCCGGGAAGAGGAGCGCGCCCTCGCGGTGCATCTCGTACAGGCGGTGGACGCCCGTCGTGGTCTCCTCCGTGACGCCGCGGATGCCGGCCGCGAGCGCCGGCCAGTCCAGCGGGCTGTTCTCCAGCAGGGCGCGGACGACGGCCAGTTCCTCGTTCTCCGCCTCCGGCAGCGCGCCGGTCTTCCGGTACTCCACACCCTTGTGGACGAGGAGCGTGGCGTCGCCGCCGTCGTCCAGGATCATGTTGGGCCCCTCGCCTCCGGGCCAGGTGAGGGCCTGCTCGGTGCACCACCAGTACTCCTCCAGGGTCTCGCCCTTCCAGGCGAAGACGGGGATGCCGGCGGCCGCGATCGCGGCGGCGGCGTGGTCCTGGGTGGAGTAGATGTTGCAGGACACCCAGCGGACCCGGGCGCCGAGGGCGACCAGCGTCTCGATGAGGACGGCGGTCTGGACCGTCATGTGGAGGGAACCGGTGATGCGGGCGCCGGCGAGCGGCTGCGACTCGGCGTACTCGCGGCGGATCGCCATCAGGCCGGGCATCTCGTGCTCGGCGAGGGTGATCTCCTTGCGGCCGAAGACGGCCAGGGACGGGTCGGCGACCTTGAAGTCGGTGAACGGGGTGCCGGTGGCGTCAGACATGGGCGACGACTCTCCTGGTGCTGAGGACGGCCCGGTGGATCTCCAGGGCCGCCGTCGACTTGTTGAGGGTGATGTAGTGCAGGCCCGGGGCGCCCTCGTCGAGGAGGCGCAGCCCCATGCCGGTCGCGTGCTCGACGCCGATGCGGTGGGCGCGCGCCGGGTCGTCCTTCGCGGCCTCCAGACGGTGCGCCAGGTCCTCGGGGAAGGCGGCGTCGGAGAGTTCGGCGAAGCGGCGGATCTGGCGGACGTCGGTGGCGGGCATGATCTCCGGGATGATCGGGACGTCGCAGCCGGCGGCGGCGACCCGGTCGCGCAGCCGCAGGTAGTCCTCGGGGTCGAAGAACATCTGCGTGAGGGCGTAGTCGGCGCCGGCCCGGCACTTGGCGACGAAGTGCGCGAGGTCGCTCTCCGGGTCGGGCGAGCGCGGGTGGCCCTCGGGGAAGGCGGCCACCCCGATCCGGAAGTCGCCCAGCGAGCGGACCAGTTCGACCAGTTCGTAGGCGTACCGAAAGCCGTCGGGGTGGGGGGTCCAGGGGCCGCGCGGGTCTCCGGGCGGGTCGCCGCGCAGCACGAGCACGTCCTTCACGCCCGCGTCGGCGTAGGCGCCGACGATCGCCCGGAGTTCGGCGACGGAGTGGCCGACGGCGGTGAGGTGGGCGACCGGCCGGAGGGTGGTCTCGGCGGCGATCCGCTGGGTGACCTCGACGGTCCGGTGCCGGGAGGAGCCGCCGGCGCCGTACGTGACCGAGACGAAGTCCGGTTTCAGCGCCTCAACGCGGCGGATCGCGTCCCACAGCGTCCGCTCGCCCTTGTCGGTCTTCGGGGGGAAGAACTCGAAGGAGTACGTGGGCGTCACCTGCGGCCTCCCGCGTTGAAGTAGCCCGCTTCCGGGTGGTGGACGACGATCGCGTCGGTGGACTGTTCGGGGTGGAGCTGGAACTCCTCGGAGAGGTGCACCCCGATCCGCTCCGGCCGGAGCAGTTCGGCGATCTTGGCGCGGTCCTCCAGGTCGGGGCAGGCGGGGTAGCCCAGCGAGTAGCGGCAGCCCTGGTACTCGGTGCGGAGCATGCCGGCCAGGCCGGCCGGGTCCGCTCCGGCGATGCCCCACTCGGCGCGGACGCGCGCGTGCCAGTACTCGGCGAGGGCCTCGGCCAGCTGCACGGACAGGCCGTGCAGTTCGAGGTAGTCGCGGTAGGCGTCGGCGGCGAAGAGGCGGGCGGTCTCCTCGCCGATCCGGGAGCCGACGGTGACGACCTGGAGGGCGACGGTGTCGACCTCGCCGGAGTCCTCGGCGCGGTGGAAGTCGGCGAGGCACAGGCGGCGGCCCCGCTGCTGGCGGGGGAAGGTGAAGCGGGTCCGTTCGCCGCCGTCCTCGTCGAGGACGATCAGGTCGTCGCCCTTGGACACGCAGGGGAACCAGCCGTAGACCACGGACGCCTCCGCCAGGCCCTCGCGCGCGACCCGGTCCAGCAGGGCGCGCAGCCGGGGCCGGCCCTCCGCCTCGGCCGTCGCCGGGTCCTTGAGGCCCCACTGGCCCTTGAGGAGGGCCGTCTCGTCCAGCCAGGGCGCGTAGTCGGCCAGGGGGATGCCGGTGACGACCCGCGTCCCGAGGAAGGGAGGTTCGGGGACGGGGTTGTCGGTGGCGACGTCGGAGCGGCCGCCGGGCTCGGGCTCCCGCACCTGGAGCGGCGCCTCCCGCTTCGGCACCCGGCGCTGCTTGAGCGGGGGCAGCGCGGCTCCGGGGGCGCCCCGCTTCACCGCCATCAGCGCGTCCATGAGGCGCAGGCCCTCGAAGGCGTCGCGGGCGTAGCGGACCTCGCCCTGGTAGATCTCGTGGAGGTCCTGCTCGACGTAGGCCCT
>NZ_JBHYPS010000091.1:0-2396 GCF_042746075.1 Streptomyces sp. NPDC058758
AGTAGCACGCTCAAGACCCGAAGCGGAGTGATCTAGCCATGGGCAGGTTGAAGCGGAGGTAAGACTTCGTGGAGGACCGAACCCACCAGGGTTGAAAACCTGGGGGATGACCTGTGGTTAGGGGTGAAAGGCCAATCAAACTCCGTGATAGCTGGTTCTCCCCGAAATGCATTTAGGTGCAGCGTCGCGTGTTTCTTGCCGGAGGTAGAGCACTGGATAGGCGATGGGCCCTACCGGGTTACTGACCTTAGCCAAACTCCGAATGCCGGTAAGTGAGAGCGCGGCAGTGAGACTGTGGGGGATAAGCTCCATGGTCGAGAGGGAAACAGCCCAGAGCATCGACTAAGGCCCCTAAGCGTACGCTAAGTGGGAAAGGATGTGGAGTCGCAGAGACAACCAGGAGGTTGGCTTAGAAGCAGCCACCCTTGAAAGAGTGCGTAATAGCTCACTGGTCAAGTGATTCCGCGCCGACAATGTAGCGGGGCTCAAGCGTACCGCCGAAGTCGTGTCATTGCAGCAACAGGGCCAACGCCCGCTGTGATGGGTAGGGGAGCGTCGTGTGCCGGGTGAAGCAGCCGCGGAAGCGAGTTGTGGACGGTTCACGAGTGAGAATGCAGGCATGAGTAGCGATACACACGTGAGAAACGTGTGCGCCGATTGACTAAGGGTTCCTGGGTCAAGCTGATCTGCCCAGGGTAAGTCGGGACCTAAGGCGAGGCCGACAGGCGTAGTCGATGGACAACCGGTTGATATTCCGGTACCCGCTTTGAAACGCCCAATATCGAGCCCATCAATGCTAAGCCCGTGAAGCCGTTCCGGACCCTTCGGGGAAAGGAAAGTGGTGGAGCCGGCGAACCAAGGTGGTAGTAGGTAAGCGATGGGGTGACGCAGGAAGGTAGTCCAGCCCGGGCGGTGGTAGTCCCGGGGTAAGGGTGTAGGGCGTGTGATAGGCAAATCCGTCACACATACAGCCTGAGACCTGATGCCGAGCCGATTGTGGTGAAGTGGATGATCCTATGCTGTCGAGAAAAGCCTCTAGCGAGTTTCATGGCGGCCCGTACCCTAAACCGACTCAGGTGGTCAGGTAGAGAATACCGAGGCGTTCGGGTGAACTATGGTTAAGGAACTCGGCAAAATGCCCCCGTAACTTCGGGAGAAGGGGGGCCACCACCGGTGATGGAACTTGCTTCCTGAGCTGGGGGTGGCCGCAGAGACCAGCGAGAAGCGACTGTTTACTAAAAACACAGGTCCGTGCGAAGCCGTAAGGCGATGTATACGGACTGACGCCTGCCCGGTGCTGGAACGTTAAGGGGACCGGTTAGTGACCTTTCGGGGTTGCGAAGCTGAGAACTTAAGCGCCAGTAAACGGCGGTGGTAACTATAACCATCCTAAGGTAGCGAAATTCCTTGTCGGGTAAGTTCCGACCTGCACGAATGGCGTAACGACTTCTCGACTGTCTCAACCATAGGCCCGGTGAAATTGCACTACGAGTAAAGATGCTCGTTTCGCGCAGAAGGACGGAAAGACCCCGGGACCTTTACTACAGTTTGATATTGGTGTTCGGTTCGGCTTGTGTAGGATAGGTGGGAGACTGTGAAGCGGCCACGCCAGTGGTTGTGGAGTCGCCGTTGAAATACCACTCTGGTCGTGCTGGATGTCTAACCTGGGTCCGTGATCCGGATCAGGGACAGTGTCTGATGGGTAGTTTAACTGGGGCGGTTGCCTCCCAAAGGGTAACGGAGGCGCCCAAAGGTTCCCTCAGCCTGGTTGGCAATCAGGTGTTGAGTGTAAGTGCACAAGGGAGCTTGACTGTGAGACCGACGGGTCGAGCAGGGACGAAAGTCGGGACTAGTGATCCGGCGGTGGCTTGTGGAAGCGCCGTCGCTCAACGGATAAAAGGTACCCCGGGGATAACAGGCTGATCTTCCCCAAGAGTCCATATCGACGGGATGGTTTGGCACCTCGATGTCGGCTCGTCGCATCCTGGGGCTGGAGTCGGTCCCAAGGGTTGGGCTGTTCGCCCATTAAAGCGGTACGCGAGCTGGGTTTAGAACGTCGTGAGACAGTTCGGTCCCTATCCTCTGTGCGCGTAGGAATATTGAGAAGGGCTGTCCCTAGTACGAGAGGACCGGGACGGACGAACCTCTGGTGTGCCAGTTGTCCTGCCAAGGGCATGGCTGGTTGGCTACGTTCGGGAGGGATAACCGCTGAAAGCATCTAAGCGGGAAGCCTGCTTCGAGATGAGTATTCCCACCTCCTTGAGAGGGTAAGGCTCCCAGTAGACGACTGGGTTGATAGGCCGGATGTGGAAGCCCAGTAATGGGTGGAGCTGACCGGTACTAATAGGCCGAGGGCTTGTCCTCAGTTGCTCGCGTCCACTGTGTTAGTTCTGAAG
>NZ_JBHYPS010000092.1:0-1952 GCF_042746075.1 Streptomyces sp. NPDC058758
AAATGCTGAATTAAGGAGTCTATGGGGTTTAGGATTTGTAACAATCAAGTCATTAAAGGATATAGACAACATAGGAGCCTATTTGAGCGCTTATTTGACTGATATAGACCTAGAAGATGTCCAAGACAGGGAAACAGCCTTAAAAGTGGCTTCAGAGGGCTGTGAGGTGCAAACAAAGATCGTAGAAGGTCGGGAAAAGAAATTTTTAAAAGGCGGACGGCTGCACATGTATCCTTCCGGAATGAATATGTATCGAAAATCAAAAGGGATTGTTAAGCCGGAACGGGAAGAAATGAAGTTCGGAGACATAAAAAAAGTAGTGGGTTCGGCAAAACCACACTACGAGAAAAGTTATCATGTCGAAAATGACAATTTTGAAAACACAATTTCGTTTCTCCAGTATAACACAAAACGTGATTTTTGAAGCAAAACGGTTCCTCTTTATGGAGCCGTTTTTTTTATTTCCCGAAGGGTTATTTGTCAGAATGACAAACCGATTTCGAGCCGGCGAGAACCCATTGTCACACCACGATTTAGGGGGTGTGTATAAATGGGCACTCTCTGTGAAATTTGAAGCTTTGAAATTCCGAATGGCGCACTTATACACTCTGTCGAGTGAGTGCTAAAATGCTGAAGCATTTCCGTCAAGCGTGTGGAGGAATCTTGTAGAGAGATATAGCATAGATACCCGTATCTCTAGAGATATTTTGGTATATCCCTGCTATATCTATGGGGTATCTATGCTATATCTTTGGCTTCAAAAACGGCACCTGTTCTAAGAGCATAGAAACTCAACAGGCACAGCCTGTTTGACACCCTTTTTTTTAGGGTGGCACCGAGTTTCCTTATGCTCTTTTTCTCTGAAGCTAAACCTGTTTTATATGTCGTAGTCTTTTTATTGGGAGTGACCCCTTGCTGTACAATTTCCGGAGGTGCCGATAAGGGACGAATTTTCCCTTGTCGGTTGCCTTTGGGGATTGTAAGGGGTGGAGGCTCGGAATCAAAAGGAAACGAAATATCATTCCGAGTGTGCTTCTTTTTTCTGTTCTTGAATTCTATTATTTCCAATGTTAGAATTATGTTAACAACTTGTTAGGAGTGTGTTTGGATGGAAGAGAAAAAACAAATTGGACCTCGAATTACTGTTGAAACATTTAAAAAGCTAGAGTTATTAGCCGAACATTTTACAAAACACAATGAATTTGGAAGAGTTTCAAAAGATGCTGTAATTGAGTTTGCTATTAAGGAATTGTATAGGGACTATTTGGGAAAAGGACGCTAATTTTTGTTGAAAAACTGACTTCGGATTTGGGGTTCTTTATTATTAACTTGATTTTAATTAAACATTACAGGAAAAATTGAGGGGAAATGGATGGATAAACGCAATGGTGACGCGGTTTTCATAGCTCCAAATGATGTTGTAAAAGTGACCACTATGAATCACGTCATTGAAGTTCAGCATATGGAGAAGATGAACCGGAAAAATAATATCAAAAAATTGGACAAGGATAGGTTTGTAGACCTCTCTACTGGGGAGATCCGGGAGTTCGAGCATTCGGAAAATCGGCAGGAAAATTATAATTCTTTGAGACAAACCTTTAAGAAGCTGCGTTATTTGATAAATAACAATTTTATAGGACGGCCAAATGAATTACATATAACTTTGACATACAAGAAAAATATGACGGACACGAAAAAACTTTATAGTGATTTTCAAAATTTTATCGACAGGTTGCGTTATAAATACAAGAAAGAAAGTTCGATAGATTATTTATCGGTGGTAGAGCCACAAGGACGTGGAGCCTGGCATTGTCATGTTTTAATGCGCTTTAATGATTTGGATAAGATTTATATTAAAAATGCTGAATTAAGGAGTCTATGGGGTTTAGGATTTGTAACAATCAAGTCATTAAAGGATATAGACAACATAGGAGCCTATTTGAGCGCTTATT
>NZ_JBHYPS010000093.1:0-1930 GCF_042746075.1 Streptomyces sp. NPDC058758
GGATACGTTAGTGCATTTTAGCACTCTAGCCCCTGAGAAATAAGACTTTTTAGATTATTGACAGTTGTCTGTCAGACAACTAAGGTTGTCCACCAGTCAACTATAAGGGCAGATTGATGACAAGATTATCATTTCGAGAGCTAAGGGAGCTCGGTATCTCAAATGAAGATATCGCAGCTGCAAAGGTCACACAGGCCGCCCAGCGTAGAGTTGGGGCTCCCGTCCAATCAATTGGCGTGATTGTTGGTGCTGCCCAGCCACGTCAACGTCATAATCCAAACCCACCAATAAGCCTAACTGAAAAGGCTATGAGGAAGCGTGGTATTTACGATCAAGCGGCTCTGCTACTGGATCAACAAGCATTGCAGGAAAGTAGCCCAGAACGTGCTATGCAAGCCCGTAAAGCAGCGCAGGCAGCGAAAGAACTAAGTTCTACCCAGCAACTTGAATTTGACTTCTTTGGAGGTGGTAACGTGTCCATTGCTTTCCAGTACCAGGACGCCGTTACTGAACGGCTATTTGAATCCGCTAAGACCACAGCGCAAGCATATCACGCTCAGGCCGTTCTATGGCAAATCTGCCGTAATCTTGGCTGGCAAAGTTACGAATGCACCAAAACGGCCGCAGATCTCTGCGAGACAATGCGAACTGACAAAGCACAAATGGCAAGAGCATTAGATTTGCTTGAAAAAGTTGGTGCAATTCATCGCGTTAAACGTGGTCGAGTAAAAGTTATAACTGTAACACCTGAAGGAGCTTTTCGTGGGAATGTAAATAACCACGCTAAAGCTGTTGAGCGCTTCCGTCTGGACGTTATCGACGGCGGTTTATCGCCTGAATAACAGCTCTTATTCTGCCCGATTAATGAGCTACAGAATTTTATAATTCTTTGACTTCTAAAGCCCTCGTTTGAGGGCTTTTTTTTGAGTTTTTTAGGTGTAACGCTGACAAGTTGCATTTCCTGCTACACAGACGTTTCAGAAAAACAGCCGGCACAAAAATCACCTACAGCGCGATTTTGGGGCGCGGTGTTTTTGTGCCTATTCGACAGTGCTTTTTGATGAATTTAATTTTGTACCACAAAATTACGTATCCTGCCTATGAACACAGGACAAAAGTCGCAACGCAAGACATAACGTCCCCGCGCCTTTAAATTGCGCTGTAGGGGGCGTTATGTCGTTCGAGCCTGTTGACTACATTGAATATGATAAAAACGCTCACACGGCGATTTATGGAGCTATGAGGGGCATTAGAGCTCCCACCCTTCATCCATAAAAGCCTTTTCATCGAAAGGAACACGATTATCCCCTCTAAGGCTTTTAATTTTGGCTTGTATCTCTGCTACTCTTTCAGTCAGTGATTTTTCATTCTGCTGATCAGAATCCTGTGATTTTTTTTCTGTTTTCTTCATTTCACAGTCTCCCCAATCTAGTTTTTATTTAAATATCTCATGTAGGTCGATGTAACATAAAATGTAGTTCGTAATGTAACATCACATGTAACATTTTTTGCACTTGTAAGTGTCAGCACACACGCGGTTTAGCTTAAATTTTTAGACTGTTTTTTTGCTGTTTTTCATTAAAACGATGATTACCCATAAAACTCATAATCTTAAGCGTTTTCACATACGTTTGTTGATTAAAAAGTTGTCTCAAAATTGGGACTTGTTTTCGATGGTTATAGGTAAATCGAAAACCGGCAGTGCTGCCGTCCTGCGGGCTGTCCAGTAGGTCAGTCCTCGGAAACAGCATCTCTGCCGTTATCACATGCACCATTTTTTTAAGCTATTTTACGAAGCGACTAGCTTCGTTCCGCTTAATCTATTTAAGATACATGGATACGTTAGTGCATTTTAGCACTCTAGCCCCTGAGAAATAAGACTTTTTAGATTATTGACAGTTGTCTGTCAGACAACTAAGGTTGTCCACCA
>NZ_JBHYPS010000094.1:0-1728 GCF_042746075.1 Streptomyces sp. NPDC058758
CCCCGCCTCGCGGTGGGGGTGGCTCGCCACTAGTGCCCCCGTGTCCGGGGGCGGCGCCTCGCCGCTGGGGGGCCGCCCCCCCCCCCCCCGCGCGGGGGCCCCCCCCCCCCCCGGGGGGGGGGGGCCCGGCCCACATCCGCATGTGTTTCCCGTGTCAAACCCGTCTGGCAAACACCGCACTTCTGAAGGTGCGGCCCTGGCGGCGCCGACGCCAGCATGACTCGCGGCCCATCAGGTATCGACTTCCAAGGGAGCGCGAAAACGTGGCATCTCGCAATGTCCGGACAGGCGCCGCCGAATCCCCCCAGAAGCGCAGAGTCCCCGTCCTCGACGGTCTGCGCGGACTGTGCGCGGTCGCAGTCCTCGTCTACCACGTCGCCTACACGGCGGGCGTGAGCAACCACTTCGCGGACCCGCGCGACAACCTGTGGGGTTATCTCACCGAGGGCATGGGCGTCTTCCTGCCTCCCTTCTTCGTCCTGTCCGGCCTGATGCTCTACCGGCCCTTCGCCCGCCGCACGGTGACCGGCGAGGGCGCCACCCCGCGGGTCGCCTCCTTCTACTGGCGCCGCTTCGTGCGCATCGTTCCCGCGTTCTGGGCCCTGGTGCTCGCCTCGATCCTGCTTCTGGACTACGACAAGATCGACGGCGTCTGGTTCTTCCTGCGACCGCTCCTGATGATCCACTTCTTCACCCGGGCCGAATGGATCACGGGCATCGAGCCGACGTGGACCGTTCCCACCGAGATGCTCTTCTACCTGGCGCTGCCGGTCATCGCCTGGGCCATCCACAGGTTCGCCGTGCGCGGCACCACGCCGGCCCGCCGCGCCCGCCGGATGTTCGTCCCGCTCGTCGCCCTGGTCCTCATCGGCATGGCCTGGACCGCCTACTGCTTCCTGCCGTCCATGACGGCCGACGTCTGGTACCTGTCCTTCTGGCCCTTCGGCTACGTCGGCTACTTCGCCGGCGGCATGGCCCTGGCCGTGATGCTCTCCTACGCCGAGGTGGCGCCGCGCCAGCCGGCGCTGTTCCGCTGGGCCGCCAAGTGGCCGATGGGCTTCTGGCTGGTCGCCCTGATCGCCTACCTCGCCAACGTGCCGCATCCGTTCGGCGAGCCCGGCATGGGCGACTGGGGCGCGCTCACCCAGCAGATGGTGCTGCACCTGCTGTTCTTCGTCTTCTCGATGTGCGTCGTGATCCCGCTGGTGGCCCCCGGCGCCCGCTCGAAGACCATGGACCTGGTCCTCGCGAACCGTCCGATGGCCTTCCTCGGCCGGATCTCGTACGGCATCTACCTGTGGCACGTGTTCTTCATCCACGTCGTGCTCCACAACGGCAGCATGTTCGGCAAGTCCGCCGTCAACTCGGGCATGCTGCGCGGCACCGTCGGCTTCGCCGAGATGGTGAGCCTGGTCCTGCTCGGCACCCTCGTCACCGCGCTGGCCAGCCACTACGTCCTCGAGGAGCCGCTGAACAAGAAGCTGCGCGGCCTCTTCGACCGCCGCTCGAAGGACGGTGAGGACGAGGTGTCCGCACCCGGTCCGAAGGGCTCCGGGAGCGGCTCCCCGTCCTCGTCGGAGCAGGGCGTCCTGACCTCCGTCTGATCCGACGGGCACGGCCCCGAGGGGTGTCCCCGCCGCCCCCGCCCGGGCGGCCCCCCGGGGTATTAAAAAAAAAGAGAACCCCCAACACCCTTAAAAATAGAATTTGGGGTAGGGGGTTTATGAA
>NZ_JBHYPS010000096.1:0-1264 GCF_042746075.1 Streptomyces sp. NPDC058758
ATCGAGCTGTTCACGAAGCCGGAGCAGTACCCGACCGACGTGTACACGCTGCCCAAGCACCTGGACGAGAAGGTCGCCCGTCTCCACCTCGACGCCCTGGGCGTCAAGCTGACGACCCTCCGCCCGGAGCAGGCCGCCTACATCGGCGTCAAGGTCGAGGGCCCGTACAAGCCGGACCACTACCGCTACTGATCCGTCCCCGGCGCACGACCGGCCGACGCGACGACCCAGCAGGCCCCCGGCACCCGTGCCGGGGGCCTGCCCCGTTCCCCAGACCCGAGGACCACGCGATGCCCCGCGGCCGCTACTCGCTCCACGACCCGCACGACCACACCCCCCTCGGCGAGGAGCACTTCCACTGCGCCCCCGGTCCCTCCGGCTGGCGCTACGTCTCCCAGCTCACCACTCCCGACGGAGACCACCGGGGCTCGGTCGACCTGGCCGTCGACGAACTGGGCCGGCCCATCCGGCTCGAACTCCACGCGTCGAGCTGGCAGGTCCGCGGCGCGGCCCTCGACGGCGTCACCTGGGTCCGCACGGACCCCACCGGAACCCACGCCACCGAAGGCAACGTCCGCGCCCACGCCTTCACCGGTACGTCTCCGGCCTTCCTGATCGCCCTCACCCGCCTCCTGCGCCTCACCCCCGGCGCCCCCGAGACCCGCGTCCGCCTGGTCGCCCTCACCGACCCGGTCCTCGCCCCCCTCACCGTCGACCAGTCCTGGTCGCTCCTGGGCACCGAAACGCACCCCACCGACCTGGGCCCCCTCTCCGTCGACGCGTACCAGGTCAGCGCCCTGGACACCGGCGAACGCCACACCGTCCACATCGCCGGCGACGTCGTCCTCTCCGCCCCCGGCCTGGAACTGGAAGACCTCGACACGCCCCCCTCGACCTTCCCGGCCTGACGCCGCCCCGCCACGCCCCCCAACCGATGTGCGACGGCCCCCGCAGAGCTGGTACTGTCCTCCGGTGCCCGAAAAAACCGTTGACACGGTGGACGCGGGGAGGTAGATTCAGATGGTTGCCTGGAGCTGGACAGCTCGGCAGCAATCAACTAGAGTCTGACTCACTCCCGATTCTTTATCGCGAATCAGAAAAAGCCACCGATTAGGTAGCCGGAAATGATTCTGATAAAGTCGGAAAGCGCCGGAAGGCCCCGAGAAAAAAAATCGGGACCGGAAAGCACCGAGGAAATCGGATCGGAAAGATCTGATAGAGTCGGAAACGAAGGAAGCGCCCGGAGGGCCCGGAAACGGGAACG
>NZ_JBHYPS010000097.1:0-1234 GCF_042746075.1 Streptomyces sp. NPDC058758
CGCTAGAGGCTTTTCTTGGCAGTGTGGAATCAGGAACTTCGCTACTATATTTCGCTCGCCATCACAGCTCAGCCTTATAGGAAACGGATTTGCCTATTTCCCAGCCTAACTGCTTGGACGCGGATATCCAATACCGCGCTTACCCTATCCTTCTGCGTCCCTCCATTGCTCAAACGATAAAGAGGTGGTACAGGAATATCAACCTGTTGTCCATCGCCTACGCCTGTCGGCCTCGGCTTAGGTCCTGACTAACCCTGAGCGGACGAGCCTTCCTCAGGAAACCTTAGGCATTCGGTGGACGGGATTCTCACCCGTCTTTCGCTACTCATACCGGCATTCTCACTTCTAAGCACTCCACCAGTCCTTCCGGTCTGACTTCACTGTCCTTAGAACGCTCCCCTACCACTGATACCATTGGTATCAATCCGCAGCTTCGGTGGTGTATTTAGCCCCGGTACATTTTCGGCGCAGAGTCACTCGACTAGTGAGCTATTACGCACTCTTTAAATGGTGGCTGCTTCTAAGCCAACATCCTAGTTGTCTAAGCAACTCCACATCCTTTTCCACTTAATACACACTTTGGGACCTTAGCTGGCGGTCTGGGCTGTTTCCCTTTTGACTACGGATCTTATCACTCGCAGTCTGACTCCTAAGGATAAGTCATTGGCATTCGGAGTTTGACTGAATTCGGTAATCCGATGAGGACCCCTAGTCCAATCAGTGCTCTACCTCCAAGACTCTTACACTTAAGGCTAGCCCTAAAGCTATTTCGGGGAGAACCAGCTATCTCCAGGTTCGATTGGAATTTCTCCGCTACCCACACCTCATCCCCGCACTTTTCAACGTGCGTGGGTTCGGGCCTCCATTCAGTGTTACCTGAACTTCACCCTGGACATGGGTAGATCACCTGGTTTCGGGTCTACGACCACGTACTAAACGCCCTATTCAGACTCGCTTTCGCTGCGGCTCCGCCTCTTCAGCTTAACCTCGCACGGGATCGTAACTCGCCGGTTCATTCTACAAAAGGCACGCCATCACCCGTTAACGGGCTCTGACTATTTGTAGGCACACGGTTTCAGGATCTCTTTCACTCCCCTTCCGGGGTGCTTTTCACCTTTCCCTCACGGTACTGGTTCACTATCGATCACTAGGGAGTATTTAGCCTTGGGAGATGGTCCTCCCAGATTCCGACGGAATTTCACGTGTTCCGCCGTACTCAGGATACATTGTTTAT
>NZ_JBHYPS010000098.1:0-1075 GCF_042746075.1 Streptomyces sp. NPDC058758
CCTCGGCGCCCTCGCCCCTAACACTTAGCACTCATCGTTTACGGCGT
Source organism: Streptomyces sp. NPDC058758 (assembly GCF_042746075.1). Classification (NCBI taxonomy): domain Bacteria; kingdom Bacillati; phylum Actinomycetota; class Actinomycetes; order Kitasatosporales; family Streptomycetaceae; genus Streptomyces; species Streptomyces sp. NPDC058758. Next base: position 48 of record NZ_JBHYPS010000098.1, read on the forward strand.
GGACTACCAGGGTATCTAATCCTGTTCGCTCCCCACGCTTTCGCTCCTCAGCGTCAGTTACAGACCAGAGAGTCGCCTTCGCCACTGGTGTTCCTCCACATCTCTACGCATTTCACCGCTACACATGGAATTCCACTTTCCTCTTCTGCACTCAAGTCTCCCAGTTTCCAATGACCCTCCACGGTTGAGCCGTGGGCTTTCACATCAGACTTAAGAAACCACCTGCGCGCGCTTTACGCCCAATAATTCCGGATAACGCTTGCCACCTACGTATTACCGCGGCTGCTGGCACGTAGTTAGCCGTGGCTTTCTGGTTAGGTACCGTCAAGGTGCCAGCTTATTCAACTAGCACTTGTTCTTCCCTAACAACAGAGTTTTACGACCCGAAAGCCTTCATCACTCACGCGGCGTTGCTCCGTCAGACTTTCGTCCATTGCGGAAGATTCCCTACTGCTGCCTCCCGTAGGAGTCTGGGCCGTGTCTCAGTCCCAGTGTGGCCGATCACCCTCTCAGGTCGGCTACGCATCGTTGCCTTGGTGAGCCGTTACCTCACCAACTAGCTAATGCGACGCGGGTCCATCCATAAGTGACAGCCGAAGCCGCCTTTCAATTTCGAACCATGCAGTTCAAAATGTTATCCGGTATTAGCCCCGGTTTCCCGGAGTTATCCCAGTCTTATGGGCAGGTTACCCACGTGTTACTCACCCGTCCGCCGCTAACTTCATAAGAGCAAGCTCTTAATCCATTCGCTCGACTTGCATGTATTAGGCACGCCGCCAGCGTTCATCCTGAGCCAGGATCAAACTCTCCAATAAAGTTAGTTTGTCTAGCATCTAAAATAAAAATTGACGTTTCACGTTGTTTGTTTCGTTCAGTTTTCAAAGAACTACTTGGTCGCTCATTTGCGACTTCCTTATGTTAACATCTTCGTTTTTCGATGTCAACTAAGTTTTTCAATTTCTTTTTTGTCGTTTTCTGCGTTTCCGCATCAGCGACGGTTATTAATATATCATGGAGTATATACAGGG
>NZ_JBHYPS010000099.1:0-1055 GCF_042746075.1 Streptomyces sp. NPDC058758
TCGACGGGGTAGTCGCGGGTGTAGCCGTAGCCGCCGAGGAGCTGGACGGCGTCGGTGGTGACCTCCATGGCGACGTCGGAGGCGAAGCACTTGGCGGCGGCGCCGAAGAAGGTCAGGTCGCCGTCGACCCTCTCGGACTTGGCGGCGGCGGCGTAGGTGAGCTGGCGGGCGGCCTCGAGCTTCATGGCCATGTCGGCGAGCATGAACTGCACGCCCTGGAAGTCGGCGATGGGCTTGCCGAACTGCTTGCGTTCGGTGACGTAGCCCTTGGCGTAGTCGAGGGCGCCCTGGGCGATGCCGATGGCCTGGGCGGCGATGGTGACGCGGGTGTGGTCGAGGGTCTTCATCGCGGTGGCGAAGCCGGTGCCCTCGGCGCCGATCATGCGGTCGGCGGGGATGCGGACGTTGTCGAAGTAGATCTCGCGGGTCGGGGAGCCCTTGATGCCGAGCTTCTTCTCGGGGGCGCCGAAGGAGACGCCCTCGTCGGACTTCTCCACCACGAAGGCGCTGATGCCCCTGGAGCGCTTGTCGGGGTCGGTGACGGCCATCACCGTGTAGTACTCCGAGACGCCGGCGTTGGTGATCCAGCGCTTGACGCCGTTGAGGACCCAGGAGTCGCCGTCGCGCACCGCGCGGGTCTTCATGCCGGCCGCGTCCGAGCCCGCGTCGGGCTCGGACAGGGCGTAGGAGAACATCGCCTCGCCGGCGGCGAGCGGGGCGAGGTACTTCGCCTTCAGCTCCTCGGAGCCCGACAGGACCACCGGCAGCGAGCCGAGCTTGTTGACCGCGGGGATCAGCGAGGAGGACCCGCAGACCCGGGCGACCTCCTCGATCACGATCACCGTGGCCAGCGCGTCCGCGCCGGCGCCGCCGTAGGCCTCCGGGACGTGGACCGCGTGCAGGTCGTTGGCGACCAGCGCGTCCAGGGCCTCCTGCGGGAAACGCCCCTCCTCGTCCACCGCCGCCGCGAACGGAGCGATCTTCGCCTCCGCCAGCGCACGCACCGACTCCCGGAGCATCTCGTGCTCCTCGGAGGTCCGGTACAGGTCGAAGTC